>WBXI01000191.1 GCA_008933025.1 Verrucomicrobiota bacterium | reverse complement strand
TAATCCGGCTTGCGGTGTCGAAGTCCCAACCCTCGAAAGCGAACGCATGAGACCTCTGAAACGAAAGCCGGATGCCCGAAATGGGCACGTCCGGTTTGACGAGCGGGGAGTGGAAACGGAATGCACGGCAGGCTACTCAGGCACCGACAACCGAAAGGGTCGGTCTCCGCTACGGCCTCGCCTAAACATCACCGCGCCACTCCTCGACTCTACAAACTAGGGAGGGGTCCTGCGGCGAGGGATTTTTCGCGGAGGCGAGGCGGTGAGGGCGGGGCGGACCCGCAGTGGTCCGTGATGCCCGAACCAACGAAGCCTCCGCGGAAAAGACCCGCCGCCCGGAGGGTTTTCGCGCAAACAGCCCGCTGGCTTCGTTGCTCATCGGTCACAGACCACTCCGGGTCTGCTCCCTCCTCGCGCCTCGCCATCAGGCCATTTCCCCGAAAACAGGACCCCTTCCTACTTTTTAGACAGGCTCAAAGATCGACACGGGGAATCCGGCTTGCTAGAGGATCAGCCCCGTGGACGCATCGGAAACCGCCCCAACCCCCGCGTCCACGGAGTCCGCGAACCCCGCCCGCTGGCGTCCGGCGATGGTATCGCTGGGGCTGGCGGCGCTGAGCGGCCTCGTGGCCGTGTTCCTGCACTGGAGCCTCCAGGGTCCGCACGACTGGAGCGCCCACTGGTCGGCCGATGACGAGATCACGGACGACCGCTCCCTGCATCAGGCGGTATTGACGCATGGGGCGCGCCTGGGCCCGGGCCTGATCGGAGGGGGTGTTCATTTCACCGAGGCCGGCAGTTCCGTCGATCTGGACAATTGGATTCCCTCGGGCGCCTGGACCATTGACATCTGGGTCCGGCTGCAAGAGCTGCCGTCGGACACTACCGTGATCGCGGGGGCGACCACCGAGCGCAAACCCGGTGGGTTGGGGATCTTTCAGGGTGCCTTTGGCGCCTTGCATCTCGATCCGCACGGGGACCAATCCTGGATCCGCACCGCGATCCGGCCCTCCACCAACCGCTGGTATCATCTGGCCACGACTTATGACGGCCGGGTGACCACCCTCTATGTGGACGGGCGGAAGGAGGCGGAGGCGGCCAGCCATTCCGGACCCATGCACGAAGGCAACACCGGGATGCTGCTGGGTGCCTGCCGCCTCATGACGCCGAAGGGATGGATTCCGCTCCACAGTTTCCGCGGGCGCGTGGACGAACCCATGGTCTTCCCACGGGCACTCAGCGCGGCTGAACTGGGCGCGCTCCACCGGAACATGGCAGTGAACCCGACCGTCCGCCGCCTTTCCGCCGACTTGGCGGCCTCCGTGTGCCTGGCCTTGCTGATCACGGCGGTGTTCTGGCCCCTGGCCGCCCTCGGGCACCGGGGGTTCCCGGATGCGGTCAACGCCCTCGGGTTGGCCCGAAGCTATCGTGCGGTGGCCGCAGTGATGGTGGCCGGTCTGGCGATCACGGGTTGCCTTAGCCTGGGAAGCCAGAGGCAGTTGGAAGATCGGGAGCGACGGCGTTTCCACCGGTCGCTCACCGATTTCATGGACCAGTTTGACTCGCGCACCGAGAGCTACCTGCAGCAAATGACCTTTCTGGCGCGGTGGTTGGGGGACCAGTCGGACCTGACCCGGGCGGAGTGGGATCTGGCCGTCAACTCCCTGAATCTGGCCCCCGACTGTCCGGGGCTGTTTTCGGTGGGCTTCGCCCCGGCGGTGTCACCGGACCGGTTGACCGCATTTGAAACGTGGGCCCGTCAACGCATCGAACCGGATTTTCAGGTCCATTGGGTCCTCGCCAATTCCAACCGGTGGGTCGTCTCCGCGTCCGGATGCTCCAACTCCTCCGCCTTGTTTCCGCTCACCTTTCACAGCCACATTGTCCACTCGGGCGAACCGGTGGGAGAACGCCCGACCGATTGGGGGCGTGATCTCTTCAACTTCCGGGCCTTGGCGTTTCAGGATGACCAAATGGCCCGGGACGCGGTCTGGGTGGCCCACCGGACCCAGCGGGCGATCAGCGGCGGATGGGGCGAACTCCTTCCCGCCAGCGGGAACCATCCGTCAGTCCGGGGCACGCGGGTCTTTCTGGGCGTGTCCACAACCCGGCCTCATTCGCTGCTCTCCGGGGGACCGTACTGGCCCGTTGACGCCGGCGGGCGCCAACGATTTGGGGTGCTGTTTGCCGCCTTTGACTGGCAGGAGTTTTTCGACAGCGGGCTCCGCTCCCATCGGCCGGCCTTCCGCTTCTCGGTTTCCCAATCGGAAGCCCTGGGCAATGGCCGTACGACCCTGGCCACCTACGATCCGTCCCCCACCACGGAGCGCCGGGGCAGCACCCTGAGGTCGAGTTACCAAGCCCGGTTCTACTGGAGCCGGCTGCACTTCGAGTTCGAGGCGCTCCCGGAATTTTTCGACCCGTCCGCCCGTCGATGGCCGTTGGCGATCGCCGGTCTGGGCACCGCCCTCAGCCTGGGGGTGGCCGGGTTGATCGCGATCCAAGTCCGCGCCCGGTTGATCGAGGCGGAGTCCGCCAGCCAACTCCGACTTTCCCGGGATCAGCTCCGGCACCTCCTTCAGGACCGGGAACGGATCAGCCGCGACCTGCACGACGGCACCATCCAATCCATCTACGCCATCGGCCTCGGGTTGAAACGGTGCCACCGGTTCATCGAACAGGATCCCGCGCTGGCCCGCAGGCAGTTGACCGACAGCCTCGGCGAGTTGGATGGGGCGATCGCGGAGCTCCGCCATTTCATCCTCGGTCTGGAACCCGAACTGCCGGGCGGCGAATCCTTTGCCAGCATCCTCCGGTCCCTCGTCGAGCGCACCCGCCGGACGTGCCACGCGGAAGTCCTGACCGACCTCGATCCCGGCATCGACACCGACCTGTCCCCCTGGAGGGCCATCCACCTGATCAACCTGATCCGGGAGGCCCTGAGCAACTGCGTCCGCCACGCCGACGCGGGTTCCATTAAGATCACACTACGGCGGCAGGACGACCAATTGACCCTGCGGATCGCCGACAACGGGGTGGGATTCGAACCCGATGCCCGGGCGTCGTCTGGTCGCGGCTTGGGCAACCTGAAGGCGCGGGCCGAGGCGCTGCAGGGCACGTTTTCCCTTCGCTCCAGCGCGGGCGCCGGCACGGAAATCACCGTCATCTTCCCCCGGGAGGAACCCCCGGCCGGCACTCCACCGACGAAAACCCCCTGCTGATGTCCACCCTTCCCAAGCCCACCGATCCCCGTCCCATCCGGGTCCTCATCGTCGATGATCACCGCGTGGTGCGGATCGGGTTGCGCACCCTGCTGGACGACACCCCCGACATCAGTGTGGACGGCGAGGCCGCCGACGGCGCCGCCGCGGTGGCGGAGGCGGCCCGACTCCGGCCGCACGTGGTGATCCTCGACATCCGCCTGCCCGACCGGGACGGCTTCACCGTGTGCCGGCAACTCAAGGATCAGGACCCCGGGATCCGTGTCCTGATCCTCACATCGGTCGCGGATGACCGACTGATCCTCCAGGCCATCGGCGCCGGGGCCGACGGCTATCTGATGAAGGCCATCGAGGAGGTGGACGTGGCGGAGGCCGTCCGCACCGTAGCCTCGGGACGGGCGATGCTGGATCCCGTGGTGACCCGCCGGTTGATGGACCAGTTGAGCCGCGAGAACGGCACGCCCGGCGGACGACTGGCAACGCTGTCGCCCCAGGAGCTGCGGGTGATCGAGTTGGTGGCGCTCGGCAAGACCAACAAGGAGATTGGCGTCACCCTGCAATTGAGTGCCAAAACCGTGCGCAACTATCTGAGCACCGCCTTTGAGAAGCTTCACGTGGCCCGGCGTTCGGAGGCCGCCGTGCTTTATGTGCGGCTCGGTTCGCCGGGCGGCTGACGGTGCGTCCCGGCCCCGCCAAGCAGTTCGCGCAGGCGCCGTTGCCGGTGGACAAAGATGCGGGCGACATCACGCCGAACGAAGAGCCAGTCGATCATCAGCCCGCCCCGGGGACGATACCGCACCTCGTCCCCGCAAAACGTCCCGCCGTCCTGTTCCCGGAAGGTGTGGGTGTGATGCCAAAGGGCATACGGACCGCGCCGTTGCACATCCACAAATCCGTGGGGCGGGTTCCACTCAGTGATCTCCGTGCGCCAGCGCACGGGAAACCCATGAATGCGGATGCGGTAATCGATGAGCGCGCCCGGGCGCGTCACGATCGGGTCTGGGGTCAGGACCTGGAATCGCACCCAGGACGGCGTGATGACCTCAAGATTGTGGGCGTCGGCAAAGAACGCGAAGACGTCCGGGAGCGATCGGGGCAGCCACAGTTCGGCGTGAAAGCTGATTTCCATCATGCATAGACAAGAAATCGACAACTATCCAAACACCGCATCTTGGAACCGGAGTCAATCCATGGCAATGATGATGATAACCCTGTATTAATAGCATTGTCATGATTTCGATCAAAGGGCCAGGCCCACTCAAAACCGCAGGCTGACACGGGAGACGTAATTGGACAATGGCTAGACATACATGGCAATCCAGTCGCCCGGCGGATTCCCAACACCGGGGTGAATCCCCAAAATCCGTCACCCATGACTGAACCGCACCCACGACCCACCGCCTTCCTCGTCGGAGCGGGGCAACGGGGTCGTTTCTGTACACTGGACAATGCGCCGCGGAACCGGGGCCGATGCCCTGCGCGGAGAGTCGATGGATCGGGCCTCGGTGGAAGGGACCGCGCGGAATCTCTTGTTGGCATGCAATCCGGCGCCGTCCGTGGTGCTGGAACTTGTCCGGGCCGCCCCGACCGACAAAGAAAACCGCGGCAGGACCGGGACCCATGCCGGTCGCTTGTCCAATGTACAGATACGGCCCCATTGCTTCCTGCCGCGCCGCTTGCCGATGGGGCGCTTCCCGGTAGGATTCGGCCAGTGTTCCACACCCGCACCTTGACGGGGGAGTCCACGCGGACATCGGTTGGCACCGGCCCTTCGATGGTCTGGCGCGGGCTGCGGGTTTGGCTGGGACTGGGACTGGTGCTGGCGGCCGCCGCGGCGGAGGCCGCGGGGACCAATGGCCAAGGTCCCCGGCTCCATTGGGCGTTCCAGCCGCCGCGTCCCGTGCCGTTGCCCCCGGTCCGGCAAACGGCGTGGATCCAATCGCCGATCGACGCCTTCATCCTCGGGAAACTCGAGGCGCAGCGGCTCGAGCCGTCCAGACCCGCCGACCGCCGTACCCTGATCCGTCGTGCCACCTACGATCTCACCGGTCTGCCCCCCACGCCCGAGGCGGTCGAACGTTTCCTCGCGGATGATTCCCCGGATGCGTTCGCGCGGGTCGTCGACCGTTTGCTGGCCTCGCCGGCCCATGGCGAGCGGTGGGGACGACACTGGCTCGACGTGGTGCGCTACGCCGACGCGCGGGATCTGATCCAGTTGCCGGCGGAGAGTGATTTCCGGGAAGCGTGGCGCTACCGGGATTGGGTCGTCCGTGCCCACAATGCCGACCTGCCGTTCGGCGAGTTCATCCGGCGCCAGATCGCGGGCGACCTGATGCAACCCGAGCGGGCCGACGCGATCGACGCGGACGGGTGGGTGGCCACGGGCATGCTGGCGATCGCGGACTTCGTCCCGGGCGACGTGGACAAGGACCGGATGATCGCGGACTACGTGAACGACGAGATCGACGTGGTGGGGCGGGCCATTCTCGGGCTGAGCTTGGGCTGTGCCCGCTGCCACGACCACAAGTTCGACCCGATCACGATGGAGGATTATTACGGGTTGGCGGGGATCTTTTTCAGCACCCGGTTGATCCCGGGTCCGGTGAAGGGCAACACGCCGTTGGTGAAGGTGCCGCTCTTGTGCCGGGCGGAATTGGACCGGATCGCGGAGGTCCGCAAACGACTGGGTGGTTTGGAGAACGAAATGCAGCGCGCTTCGCGCGACCGGGACGCGGCGTGTTTCGACGAACTCCGGCGGTTGGCGGCGGAGCAATCGGGTCGGTATCTGGCGGCATTGGCGAAATTCCGGCGCGGCGCGGGCCCGTCGGGAGGGACGAATCCGGAGGCGTTCGCCGTGGGGCACGGCCTGAAGCCGGCGTTCCTCGGGCGATGGGTCGATCGCGCGGATCCGCGGTCGAAGTCCGGCGTGGGCACGGCACTTTTCGACACCGTGCCGGGATGGGCGGTCCTTTCGAAAGCGGCCGTGGACGGTCGCGGCAGTCCGGACGTTCTCGCGAAGGCGGCGTTGGAACTCGGTGCCGCTTTGTCCGAAAGCCGGCGCAAGGCCGAGGCACTGGATGCCGCCGCACCGGGCGCGGCAGGATGGATGCGATCCGAGGTCGCGCGGCTTCGCGCGTCGGATCCCCGGATGCTGGGCAACGGGGACGGTCGGGTGACCCATTGGCCGAGTCGCGCGCGTGGCCTGCCCAATCTGGCCACGCCGGCATCCGGATTCCCGGGTCCAATGCGGACGAATGTCGTCGTCGGGGGCCGCGCGAGGCCGGTGCTTCGGTTTTCCGGAAAGGAGTTGATGGAGATCGGCGTGGCGGTGCCACCGGCGGGGAGTTTGTTCGTGGCCTTCCGGCGGGCCGACCGCGAAGCCGACGGCCAACGATTGGTCGGTTGGGAGGATTCCGACACGGGGCGGCACGGCCTTGGCCTGATGTTGAAGGCCGGCGGCGGATTGCACGCGATTGCCCGGGCGGAGGCCGGCAACGGCGACGTCGTGGCGGGCGCGTCGACGAACGGGACCTTTGAAATCGTCGGGATCACCTGGGGTCCCCGCGGCACGACGTTGCGCCGGCAAGGCCGTCCGGAAGGCCGCAACGGCGGTGTTGCCCGCATCTCGGCGGATCCGGAAATCCCGATGTTGCGCATCGGCGGGCCCGGCTCGGGCGGTGCGGGACGTTTCGCCGGCGACCTGGCCGAGGTGCGTGTCTTCGACACTCCTCTCGACGAGGCCGCCTGCGCGCGGGTCGAGGCCGACCTGACGGACGCATGGTGCGGGGATTCCGCGGTGGCGGTGGCAGTGTCCGATCCGGCGGAAGCGCTGCTGGATTGGCTGACGGCGCCGGACGGCCCGTTCTGGCTCCCCGAGGAACGACGCGGGGAATTGGTGCCGGTCGCGCTGAAGCAGCGTTGGGAGGGTGCTCGGGCCGCGTTGACGGAGGCGAAGGCGGGATTGCCGGCCGAGATCCCGCAGGCCGTGGTCGTCCGGGACGGTGGGCCGGCCGAGACCCGACACGCGGGATTCCACGACGCGGTGGTGTTTTTGAGGGGTGATCCCAAGCGTCCGGGCAAAACGGTCCCGCGTGGATTTCCGGCCGTCATTGGGGGCGCCCGGCCCGACGCCGTGGGTCTGGCCAACGCGAGCGGACGCCGCCAACTCGCCGACTGGTTGGTATCGCCCGATAACCCGTTGGCGTCGCGCGTCGCGGTGAACCGGATTTGGCAGCACCATTTCGGGGAAGGCATCGTGCGCACGGCCACGGATTTCGGGGCGCGCGGCGATCGCCCCACGCATCCGGAACTGCTCGACTATCTGGCCGGGCGTTTCGTGGAGTCCGGCGGTTCCGCCAAGGCGATGCACCGTCTCATCATGCTGTCGGCGACGTACCAGCAGGCCAGCGAGGTCGCGGCGGAGGCCGCGGCGAGGGATCCCGAGAACCGGTTGCTGTCCCACGCGAACCGGCGACGGCTCGAGGCGGAGTCGATCCGCGACACGTTGCTGTCGGTCTCGGGCTCGCTGACGCCGGCCAACGGCGGCCCGGCGGTCCAGGACATCGCCGCGCCCTGCCGGTCGCTCCATTTGATGGCGGTGCGCACCGGCGCGAAGTCGGCTTTCCCGTCGCTGTTCGACGCGCCGGATTGCGGGGCGATCGTGGAGCGGCGGAGCGTCTCCACCGTGGCGCCGCAGGCCTTGTTCCTGATGAACGACGCCTTCGTGGCGGAACAGGCGCGCCGGTTGGCGGCCCGGGTGAAGCAGGCCGCCGGCACCGATTCCCCGGAGAAGGCCGTCCGGATCGCCTACCGGCAGGCGTTGGGGCGCGCGCCGTCGCCGGACGAGATCGGGATCGGGATCGATCTCCTCCGCGGCGGCGGCGCCGGCGATCCGTTGGAGCGCTATTGCCTCCTGCTTTTCTGCACGAACGAGTTCATCTACCTCGACTGACCCGTGAACGACGACCTGCCAAAGAACCGGCCGATGGCCGCGCCGACGGACCCATGGGCCTTGCCGCTCAGCCGACGGCGGATGTTGCGGACGATGGGAGGCGGATTCGGGACCGTGGCGTTGGCCGGACTGTTCGCGGAGGGACGGGCGTCCGTCGCGGGCCCGGCGGCCTTGGATCCGACGCTTGCCCCGCTCGTCGG
>WBXI01000190.1 GCA_008933025.1 Verrucomicrobiota bacterium | reverse complement strand
TAGCTACCGCAGCAGGCCTTGTATTTCTTGCCGCTGCCGCAGGGGCAGAGGTCGTTGCGACCGACCCGCGGGGTGGCGCGGACGGGGCGGGTCTTGGCGAGGTTGGCGTTGGCTTCGCTGACCACGTCGCTCGCGCCGGGAGCCTCGGGGGCTGCGGCCTCGGCGAACGCGCTGGCCGTCTGGTGGATCTGCAGTTTCGGCAGGCTCACCAGGAACTGCTCGAAGGCCATCAGGCTGGAGGCGCTGCGGAAGATGTTGTGGCAGATCTCGGTCTTGATGTTGACCATCAACTCGCTGAAGAGCGTGAACGCCTCGGCCTTGTACTCGATGAGCGGATCCTTCTGGCCATAGGCGCGCAGGCCGATCGAGCTGCGCAGGGAATCCATCGAGTACAGGTGTTCCTGCCAGAGCCGGTCGATGGCGGTGAGGATGGTGTAGCGTTCGACGGAGGCGAGGGCCTCGGGGCGTTCGAAGCTGATCTTGAGCTCGTAGGCCCCGCGGATGGCCTGGCTGGTGAAATTGACGAGGCCGAACTGGCCGTCCTTGAGGCCGTCGAACATCGAGCCGGCGACCGGTGCCTCGTGGCTCTTGGTCGCCACCTTGACGAATTCCTCCTCGGCGATGCCGACGGGGAAGTTGAGGTTCACCCAGTCGGCGAGTCCGCGGACATTCCACTCGGACGGATCCTGCTCGGGGTCGGTGAATTCCTCGACCTTGTGGAGCACGACCTCCTCGACGATGTCCATGAGGCGGTCCCGGACGTCGTCGGAGCGGATGACCTCGTTGCGGAAGCCGTACACGACCTCCCGCTGCTTGTTCATCACGTCGTCGTACTCGAGGACGCGTTTCCGCATCTGGAAGTTGTGCTGCTCGACCCGCTTCTGGGCCTGCTCGATGGAGCGGTTGAGGAGCGGGTGCTCGAGTTCCTGGCCCTCCTCGAGGCCCATCCGTTCCATGTACTTCGCGATCTTGTCCGATCCGAAGAGGCGCATGAGGTCGTCCTCGAGCGAAATGAAGAAGTGGGACGAACCGGGATCGCCCTGGCGCGAGCAACGGCCGCGGAGCTGCCGGTCGATGCGGCGGGACTCGTGGCGCTCGGTGCCGAGCACGTGGAGACCGCCGACCTCGGCGACGCCGGGCCCGAGTTTGATGTCGGTGCCGCGGCCGGCCATGTTGGTGGCGATGGTGACGGCGGAGCGTTGGCCGGCACGGGTGACGATCTCGGCTTCCTGCTCGTGGTACTTGGCGTTGAGGACCGAGTGGACGATGCCGTCCTTCTTCAGCGCGCGGCTGAGCATCTCGCTGGTGTCGACCGAGATCGTGCCGACGAGCACCGGACGGCCCGTGGCGTGCATCTTTTTGATTTCCTCGACGGCGGCGGTGAATTTTTCGCGGCGGGTCTTGTAGACGGTGTCGTGGGAATCCTTCCGGATGCAGGTCCGGTGGGGGGGGATGGTGAGGACGCCGAGCTTGTAGATGTCGTGGAACTCCTGGGCCTCGGTGGAAGCGGTGCCGGTCATGCCGGCGAGCTTCGAATAGAGGCGGAAGTAGTTCTGGATGGTGATGGTGGCGAGCGTCTGGGTCTCGCGCTCGATCTCGACGCCTTCCTTGGACTCGACGGCCTGGTGGAGACCGTCGCTCCAGCGCCGCCCGGTCATGAGACGGCCGGTGTTCTCGTCGACGATGACGACCTTGTTGTCCTGGACGACGTATTGGACGTCGCGTTCGTAGATGCAATACGCGCGGAGCAACTGGGAGATGGCGTGGATCGACGAGGCGCGCTCCTCGAATTCCGTCTGTACCTGCGCCTTGGCTTCCACCCGTTTGCGGGGATCGGACTCCGGGCCGGTGTCGATCTGGTGGTAGAGCGTCGCGAGGTCCGGAAGCATGAAGGCGTCGGGATCCGTCGGCGAAATGAACTGCCGTCCTTTCTCGGTGAGGTCGGCCTCGTGGGACTTCTCCTCGATCGCGAAGAAGAGCTCTTCCTTCTGGGCGTAGAGATCCTTCTTGGACTGGTCGGCGAGGAGGAGGCCCTCGACGCGCTGGACGAGCTGGAGGTTGCGGGGTTCCTCGAAGAGGCGGAGGAGGCCCTCGTTGCGCGGTTGGCCGAGCTTGACGCGGTAGAGGAGGAGCCCGGCCTGGTACTCGAGGTCGTCGGCGTTCTTGGGCGCGTTGCTGCCGTCGGTGGGGCGGGACTTGGCGAGGATCGGCTCGGCTTCGCGGAGGAAGCGGTTGCAGAGTTCGCGCTGGGCGGCGACCAGGCGTTCGACGACGGGTTTGAACTCGCGGAACTTGTGTTCCACGGACACCACGGCGGGACCGGAAATGATCAGCGGCGTGCGCGCCTCGTCGATCAGGATGGAGTCGACCTCGTCGACGATCGCGAAGAAGTGGCCGCGCTGGACCTGTTCCTCCTTGCGGGTGGCCATGCCGTTGTCGCGGAGGTAATCGAACCCGAACTCGGCGTTGGTGCCGTAGGTGATGTCGGCCGCGTACATCTCGCGGCGGACGGCGGGCGACTGGTCGTGGAGGATGGTGCCGACGCTGAGGCCGAGGTAACGGTAGACGTGGCCCATCCACTCGGCATCGCGGGCGGCGAGGTAGTCGTTGACGGTGACGACGTGGACGCCGCGGCAGCTGAGGGCGTTGAGAAAGACGGGCAGGGTGGCGACGAGGGTCTTGCCCTCGCCGGTGCCCATTTCGGCGATGCGCCCGGAATGGAGGGCCATGCCGCCGATCAACTGGACGTCGAACGGGATCATTTCCCAGAGCAGGTCGTGCCCGCGGACGGAGACGGTGGACCCACAGAGGCGGCGGCAGGCGTTCTTGACGACGGCGAACGCCTCGGGGAGCACGGCATCGAGTTCGGCGCGCAACACGTTCGGATCCTCGATGGCGCCGAGCTTGGCTTTCCACTCGGCAACCTTTTGGCGGAGAACCTCCTCGGGCTGGCTTTGGAGCTGCTGTTCGAACTCGTTGATCCGGGCGACGACGAGGCGGAGGCGTTTCACCTCGCGGTCATTTCGCGACCCGAAGATCTTTTTGATGAGGAGACTGATCATGAACGGCCCTATGCGAGCGGGCGGGAAACTAGGAAACGTGGGAAAGACCGTCAAAGTGTTTGGCAGGTTGATTGGCCAAGCCCCGGCGCTCCGGGAATGGGGGGCGGCGCCGCGGGAAGCCCCGGGGGCGCGCCGCATGCGGTCGCCGGCCGCCCCTTTTCGAGGGTTTCCATCGCCGGCGGGCCCGGCATAGGCTTGGCCGCGATGACTCTCGCGCAGTTGAAAGCGGCCGCAAAAGCCGGGACGATCGACACCGTTCTGGTGGGCTTTCCCGACCCCTTCGGGCGGTTGGTGGGCAAACGGTTCCGGGCGGATTTCTTCCTCGATTCGGTGGTGGGTCACGGCACGCATGGGTGCAACTACCTGCTGACGGTGAACATCGACATGGATCCATTGGATGGGTTCCGGGTGGCGAATTGGGACGCGGGGTTCGGTGATTTCGTGATGCGGCCGGACATGGCGACGTTGCGGGTCCTGCCGTGGCAACCGGGGTCGGTGCTGGTGCTGTGCGATTTCGTGCGGGAAGACGGGACACCGGTGGCGGAGGCGCCCCGGTCGGTGCTCAAGGCGCAATTGGGGGCGTTGGCCAAGGAAGGATTCTCCTGCCAATGCGCGAGCGAGTTGGAATTCTACCTGTACAACCAGACCTACCACGCGGCCCACGCCGACGGTTACCGGGGGTTGCCGCCCTCCAGCGATTACCGGATCGACTACCACCTGATGCAACCGACCCGGGACGAGGTCTTGATGCGGGCGATCCGCAACGGGATGACGGCGGCACGGGTGCCGGTGGAGAGCAGCAAGGGCGAGTGGGGTCGCGGGCAACACGAGATCAATTTCACCCACGACGAACCGTTGCCGATGGGCGACATGCACGTGGTGTTCAAGCAGGGCGTGAAGGAAATCGCCGAGCAACACGGCAAGGCGGTGACTTTCATGGCGAAGCCCACGCCGTCCGAGGCGGGGAGTTCGTGCCACTTGCACGTGAGCCTTTGGAAGAAGGGCCAGCCCGTGTTCTGGGATGCTTCCGCCAAGGCGGGTTCGGGCCTGTTCCGGCAGTTCCTCGGCGGCCTGATGAAGTACTGCCCCGAGCTCTGCCTGTTCTTCGCCCCCACCATCAACAGCTACAAACGCTACCAGTCCGGCAGTTGGGCGCCCACCCGGATGGCGTGGTCGACGGACAACCGCACCTGCGGTTTCCGGATCGTCGGGCAGGGGAAGGCGTTCCGGATCGAGAACCGGATGCCGGGCGCGGATGCCAACCCGTACCTGGCGTTCGCGGCGATGCTGGCGGCGGGGCGTGCGGGCGTGCGCGAAGGACTCGACTGTGGCCCGGCATACGAAGGCAACGCCTACGTCGACACCCGGTTGGCGCGGTTGCCGTCCAGTCTGGCGGCGGCGGCCGACCTGCTCGACCGGTCCGAATTCGCGCGGGCGGCATTCGGCGACGGCGTGGTCGACTTCCACGTCCGGCACGCGCGGTTGGAATGCGATGCCTTCGGCAACGCGGTGACGGATTGGGAGAAGCGGCGGTATTTCGAGCAGATTTGATTCGGGCCCGAAGCAGGACGAGGCTCGCTTCCGGGGCGCGGACACCGGATGCTCCCCGGCTTCGATGGCCGAAACGTTCATTTCAGCGCAGGAAATCCTGCTCCAGCACAATACCCGGGTCCTCCTCGACCACGCATCCCTCGCCCTGTGCGCGGGGGACCGCATGGGCTTGGTGGGCCGCAATGGTTCGGGAAAATCCACCTTCCTCAGGATCCTGACCGGCGGGTTGCAGCCCGACGGGGGGAAGGTCACGCGGGCGCGCGACCTCGTGGTGGGGTACCTGTCCCAGGAGTTCAGCCTCGATCCCGCCCTCGACGTCGCGTCGAACGTGCGGATGGGGGCGCGGCACGTGCTCGACCTGATCGCGGAATTCGAGGCTTTGCCGGGAGATTCCCCGCGGCACCACGACATCGAGGAGCGCATCGCGCATTTCGACGGCTGGAACCTGGACCACCGGATCAAGACGGCCCTTTCCGAATTGGGCTGCCCGGCGGGCGACCGCGGGATCGCGGGATTGTCGGGCGGCGAGAAGCGGCGCGTGGCCTTGGCGCGGGCCCTGGTGGCGCAACCCGACGTGCTGGTGCTCGACGAGCCGACCAACCATCTGGACACCGAGAGCGTGGGGTGGCTGGTGGAATTCCTGAACGGTTACCCCGGCGCGTTGCTGGTGGTGACCCACGACCGCCACTTCCTGGACGAGGTGGTGAATTCCATCGTGGAATTGCGGAACGGGATCTTCGAGCGCTACGAGGGCAACTACACCGACTACCTCTCGCTGCGCGCCGAGAAACTGGCGTCCGAGGAACTCGGGGAGCACAAGCGCCAGATGTTCCTCCGCCGGGAGATCGACTGGGTGCGCCGCCGTCCGAAAGCCCAGACCGGGAAGTCGAAGGTGCGGCTGGAGAAGTTCTTCGAGGTGCAGGACGACGCCCCGCACGAGGCGGAGACCGACATGGAACTGGTCATCCCGCCGCCGCCCCAGTTGGGCAACCGGGTGGTGGACATCGAGGACGTGGGGCTTTCGTTCGGGGAGCGGTCGCTGTTCTCTGGCCTGTCGCTCACGTTTGCCGGCGGGACGCGGATCGGGATCACCGGCCGGAACGGCCTGGGCAAGACATCGCTGCTCCGGGTGATCCTCGGGGAGTTGGCGCCGACCACGGGCACGGTGCGGATCGGTTCGCTGACGCGGTTCAACTACGTGGACCAGGGCAGGCTGCAGTTGAACGAGGACAAGTCGGCGATGGACGAACTGAGCGACGGCAGCGAATGGGTGCAGTGGGGCGAGAGCAAGCTGTCGTTGCGAGCCTACCTGAAACGGTTCCTGTTCACGGACGACCGCCTGACGACGCCGGTGCGGTTGCTGAGCGGCGGCGAGCGGAGCCGGCTGTTGTTGGCGCGGATCCTCAAGAAGGGCGGCAATTTCCTGATCTTGGACGAGCCGACCAACGACCTCGACCTGCCGACGCTCCGCGTCGTGGAGGAGGCCCTGCTGGGTTTCCCGGGGTGCGTGCTGGTGGTGAGCCACGACCGGTACTTCCTGAACCGCGTTTGCAACGGCATCCTGGCGTTCGAAGGCGATGGCCGCGTTGTCCACAGCGTGGGCAACTACGACTATTACCTCGAGAAAAAGCGGCGGGACGCGCAGGCCGCCGTGGCTTCGGCCGCCGCCGCCGCGAAAGCCGGATCCAAGTCCCACGCCCCCACCGCACCGGCGGCGAAGGCCGGCAAGTCCCGCAAACTCTCGTTCAAGGAACAGCGCGAGTTGGAAGGGATCGAGGCCGCGATCCATGTGGCGGAGGCCAAGGTCGCGGGCATGGAAACCGAATTGGCTTCGCCCGATTTCCACCGCATGCAGGGCCAGCGGATCCGCGAGACCATGGCGGCGATCGAGACCGGGAAGGCGGACGTGGTTCGGTTGTACGCGCGTTGGGAAGAACTCGAGGCCGTCCGGGCGGCGTCGGCGTGAGGGAACAAGGTAAGCCTTTGCCCCGCGCGTTGGCCGCTGCTAGCGTCGTCGCAACGCCGTCGACAGACCGCAACCATCCGCCGTTCGCGGTGTTGTTCCGGCGCGAGTAGACGAACCGTTTCGCCATGAAGATCGATTTCCGCAATACCGCGTTCCGCCGCGCGACGAGCCGGTCGGGTTTCACCCTCGTCGAAATCATGATCGTGGTTCTGATCATCGGCCTGCTGGCCATGATCGCGATCCCGAACGTCAAGCGAGCCCTCGAGAAGGCGCGGCTCCAGGCCATCAAGGTCAACCTGCGCACCATCGACAACGTGAAGACCCAGTGGGCCGCCGAGAACAAGAAGGGCGGCAACGAGGTGCCGTCCGAGGCCGACCTCGCGCCGTACTTCAATGGCAGCAAGTTCCCGTCGCCCGTCGTCGGCGAGACCTACCAGATCAACGCGGTCGACGCCGCCCCCCTCGCGGTCACGCCGTCCAAGCTGCTCGACATCCCGCAGGGCGGGACGATCACCATGGACGACGCCGGTCCCGGCAAGTAGGCCGGGCGACCGTCCCGGACCCCCACGCACCCCGCGCACGCGGGGTGTTTTGTTTCACCGGCGCAACGCGGCCTCGCGTTCCAGCAACGTCGGGTGGGAATAGTGGAAAGCGCTGTACCACGGGTGCGGCGTGAGGTTCGAAAGGTTCTTCTCGGACAGCTTCCGCAGGGCCCCGACCAACGGTTCGGGCGAGCCCACGGCTTGTTTGGCATAGGCATCCGCCTCGTATTCGTGGCGCCGCGACCAGAGGTTGCCCAAGGGGGCGAACCAGAACGTCACCGTGCCCCCGAGCAACGCCAGCAGGAGCATCGCGGGCGCGACCCCGGCATCGGCCGCGAAGCCGAACCCGCCGAGGAACCAGGCTTGGCGCGCGAGCCATCCCACCAGGGCGAATCCGGCCAGGGACATCGCCGCGGCCCAGGCGAGTCGCTGGGGGATGTGATGGCGGCGGTGGTGGCCGATTTCGTGCGCCAGCACCGCTTCCAATTCCTCCTCGGTCAACTGCGCCACCAGGGTGTCGTACAGGACGATTTTCCGGAAGCGCCCGAAACCGGTGAAGAACGCGTTGGAATGGCGGGAGCGCTTGGAGCCGTCCATGACCTGGATGGTGCGCGCCGAGAATCCGGTGCGGTCGCCGAGACGGAGCAGGCGGTCGCGCAGCGAGCCCTCGGGCAGCGGCGTGAACTTGTTGAACAGCGGCATGATGACCACCGGCGCGAGGAACAGCATCAACACCTGGAACCCGACCATCGTTCCCCAGCCCCACAGCCACCACCGGGCACCCATCCAATCCACGAGTTTCAACAGCAGGACCAGCAGGGGATAGCCCAGTACCGCCGCCAACAGCAGGCCTTTGACGTGGTCGAGCACCCAGGTGCCGGCCGTGGTGGTGTTGAAGCCGAACCGCGCCTCGAGACGAAACTGCGCCCACCATTCCCAGGGCAGGGAGGGGATCGACAGCAGGATGCCCACCGCGAACATCCAGGCGGAGGCCGACCAAGCCGAGGTCCCCCACCGGTCCTGGAACGCCATCCAGAGGGCCGGCAACGCTCCCAGAAACAGCACGGCGACCAGCACGCCGTTGTCCCACAGGTCGGACCATTGCCCGAACCGGGACTTGGCGAGGGTGTAATCGACGGAGCGCGCGTAGGTGGCGTCGTCGACGGTCCCGCGGAGGGCCTCGGGGATGGAGCCGCGATGGGCCTCCACGTGGCGTCGGTTGATCCATTCGAGCAGGGCGGCGGCGACCCAGCGCAGGACGACGAGGGCGAGGGCTGCGATCGGGATGAATTCG
>WBXI01000189.1 GCA_008933025.1 Verrucomicrobiota bacterium | reverse complement strand
CGACGCCCTCCGGCGCCTGAACCGGATGCATGCGGCCGGACGCCGCGACGAGACGCAGCTCGAGGCTCGGATCGAATCCTTCGAGCTGGCGTTCCGGATGCAAATGGAGGCGCCCGAGGCCTTCGATCTGTCGCGGGAAACCGCGTCGGCCCGCAAGCTCTATGGCATCGACCAGGAAGCGACGGCGGTGTTCGGAAAGCAATGCCTGCTCGCGCGTCGCCTGGTGGAACGCGGTGTCCGGTTCGTGCAACTCTACCATACCAGCGGTGGATTCCAGCCGTGGGACCAGCACGGCGATCTCAAGGGAGGCCACGGAAAGAACGCCCGTGCCACCGATCTTCCCATCGCCGGATTGCTGCGGGATCTCAAGCACCGCGGGCTCTTGCAGGACACGCTCGTCCTCTGGGGAGGCGAGTTCGGCAGGACCCCCGCGGCGGAGGGCAAGGATGGCCGCGACCACCATCCCTACGGCTTCACCATGTGGATGGCCGGCGGGGGCGTTCGCCCGGGCATGATTCACGGCGCCACGGACGAATTCGGCTGGGACGCCGTGGACCAACCCGTGCATGTCCACGACCTGCACGCCACGATCCTCCATCTTCTCGGGCTGGATCACGAACGGTTGACCTACCGCCATGCCGGAAGGGATTTCCGCCTCACCGACGTGGCGGGTCGCGTGGTCCGGGACATCCTGGCGTGACCGCGCCCGCGGGCACGGCCCGGCGCGGAGGCACTCCGCGCGCCGTTCGTCGCGCTTCCCGCAGTGTCAAAAGTGAGGACTGACCCCGCCGGCGGGGGGTGTCCGGGTGGGAGCGCGGCGGGCCCAGAGATGGCACCACCAAAAGTCCGGACGCCGGAAGGGATCGTGGCGCCACTCGGACGAAGCCTCGAGTTGGGGCAGATCGGGAAGATCGGTCGGGGACAAGATCCGGCGCCACTCGGCGACGGTGGCCCCGAATTGGTCGAAACGGGCGGGTGCGCGGCGAATCCGGAGCGTGATCGGCAGGGGATCGATGGCGATGCCACCCGCCATGAGCCAAACGGAAGCCAAGACCGGCAAAGCCCATCCGGCCCGGGCCCAGGGCGACTTGGGAATCCGCACGAAGGGCCAGGCCAAACCAAGGAAGGCGACGAGATAGACCAGGTAACGCGATCCGAAACTGACGCCCGGACTGAAAGGCAGGATGACGAGGAACGAGATCCCGGCAGCGACGACGGTGCCGGCCGCCACGGCGCCGCGCCGCGATGCCTTCCACAGGCCCCAGGCCCCCAGCAGGGCAATGGCGACCGGGATGAATTCATAGACGACGAGCCCTTCGGAATCGGAGCAGATGACTTTCCAAAAACGCGTCGATCCGCTCAGCGCCGCGTCGGCGATCTTCTCGACCTTCAGCCCGGGGTGTCGCTCGAGCCAAGGGCTGCCGAAGCGGGCGAGGTTGTAGGCAAGGCGCGCGACGACGGCCGGGGCCAACGCCGCGAGGGCCAGGCCGAGATCCGCGCCACGCCGCGATCGGAAGGCGTCGAGGATGCCAAGGCCGAGAAGCACCGGCACCACCGAGTCGGCCTGGCGTCGGCTCAGGAGGGCAAAGCCGAGCCAGAGGCCGGCGGCGATGCCGCGGCATCGACCGGCAGGTTGGGACCAGTGGTACCACGCCGCAAAGGTCCCGAGGGCCATGAGCGGATCGCTGAAGGGGAGTTTCGCATAGGGCCCGAGGGGCGTCGCGAACGCGAACAGGACCAACCCCCACGCGATGCGCGCCTCGCCGGCGCCCAATCGCCGCCAGGCGCGCGCCAGATAGACCAGCAGGAGCAGGATCACCGGGCCGTTCGCGAAGCTCGCGAAGAATTCCTCCCACATTTCCACGGGGAACCTCGGGACCAACCCGGCCGCCCCGCGTCCCGCGACGACATACGGGACCAGATACAGGCTGTGACCGATGCCATACTGGCTGGTGCGCATGCCATCGATGCCCCGCACGCAGGAGGTGCAATCCGGGGAAAGCCGGACCGTGCCGCGCAGCAATGCCCGGGATAGATCGAGGGTGATGGAAGCATCGCTGTTGCCGATCCTTCCCGAGGCCACGAGCAGGAAAAACAACGCGATCCCGACCAGCACGGTCGCGACCGGGGAACGGAAGGGAATCCATGGCGGACGCCGCGCGGGGGGCGAATCCACGGGAACCGCCGCAGGGGGGCGATCGGCAACGCGGCTCACGGGGTGGTGGGAGATGGGATCAGAGCCATGGAAAAGGAGGGCGGGATTGACGGGGCGGACGGCAAATTGAGTGCCGCGGTTCTTGAAACCGGCCTTGGACCGCAACAGTGTTCCCCGGTTGCTCCGTTTCCCATCCATGGGCTCCAACGTTCCCAAATCCGACGAAAACGGTCGCGGCACCGCGACGGTGCCGTCATCGGGCAAAGGACGTCAACCCGCCAACCCCGATCCTTCCGGGGTGGCGGTGGTGATGCCCGTGCATGGGCGACTCGAGGAGGCTGCGGAGGCGTTGCTCGGTTTGTCGCGTTTGGTCCCGGCCCCGGCCCAGGTGGTGGTGGTGGTCGACATGGCCCAGGACGCCGGGGCGGTCGCACGGTTGCCCTCCGGCGCCATCGTGGTCGAAGTGCCCCATGCGTCCGGACCCGCCCATGCCAGGAATGTCGGCGCGGCGGCCACCTCCGCGGAAATCTTGCTCTTCGTCGATTCGGACGTGGTCGCGATGCCCGACACCGTTGCGCGCGTGACGGAAGCGTTCGCCCGTTGGCCGGGCGCATCCGCGGTCTTCGGGTCGTACGACCTCGAACCGGGCGATCCCGGCTTTCTTTCGCAATACCGGAACCTGATGCATCACTTCGTCCACCAAAGGTCCCGCGAGGAAGCTGGCACGTTCTGGGCGGGACTGGGCGCGGTCCGGGCCGTGGGCGGGTTCGACGTCGGGTATCGGTTTCCATCGATCGAGGACATCGAGTTGGGATGTCGGATGCGCGATGACGGGCGGGAAATCCGACTGGTGAAGACCCTCCAGGGACGCCATCTCAAGCGATGGACGGCATGGGGGATGTTGCGGACCGATCTCCTGCGCCGGGGAATCCCCTGGATGCGTTTGATCCTGTCGCGCGGGCACGTGCCGTCGGACCTGAATCTGGACTGGGCATCGCGATGGAGCACGCTGATGGCCTGGTGCGCGGTGCTCTCGCTGCCGCTCGGGGCGCACGCGGCGGCGTGGGGATGGGCGGCTCTGGCAAGCGGGGCGGGGTTCGTGGTGTTGAACCTGCCGTTCTACCGGTTTCTGGCGCGGCACCGCGGCGCTTGGTTCGCGCTCCGGAGCGTCCCGTGGCACGCCCTGCATTTCTTCCAGTGCGGCCTGGCGGGAATGCTGGGGCTCCTCGCGCATGGCCGCGACCAACTCCGAACCAGCCGCCCCACGCCGGCGTGAACAAGTCGATCGAACCCCACGGCTTGGTGGTGGTCGGCGGTGGGCCCGCCGGCCTCACGGCTGCCCACGAGGCGGCGCGGAACGGTCTGCTGCCGCTCGTGCTGGAGCAGGGCGCCCGGGTCGGTGGCATCGGCCGGACCGAGGTGCACCGGGGTTACCGTTTCGACATCGGGGGACACCGGTTCTACACGAAGGTCCCCGAGGTGCAGCGGTTGTGGGAAGAGACGCTGGGAGCGGACTTCCGGCTGACCCCGCGGTTGTCGCGCATCTTCTACGACGAGCGTTTCTACCAGTACCCCCTGGACATCTGGGAGACCCTCCGGAATCTCGGCCCGGTCCGGAGTTCCGCGGCGGTGTTGAGTTTCACCGCCGCGCGGTTCGGACGCCGGCAACGCGACGACACCTTCGAGGAATGGGTCACCAACCGTTTCGGTCGACGCCTGTTCGAGACGTTTTTCAAGACCTACACCGAGAAGGTCTGGGGCATCGGCTGCCACGAGATCCGCGCGGAATGGGCGGCGCAGCGCATCAAGGACCTGTCGTTTGGTTCCGCGGTCCGGCAGGCCCTGTTTCCGAAGCGCGACGACGGTCCCAAGTCGCTGATCCGCCAGTTCCACTACCCGCGGCTGGGACCGGGCATGATGTGGGAACGGCTGGCGGAACGGGTGGTGGCGTTGGGCGGAACGGTGGAAACCCGCCGGGAAGTCGTGGGGATCCACCATCGCGGGGGACGGGTCACGGGGATCGTCGTCCGCCCGGAGACCGGCGAGGCCCGGACGATCCCGGTGGAACGGCTGATCAGCACGATGGCCCTGGACGACCTGATCCTCCGGCTTCGGCCCGAGCCGCCGGCCCACGTGGTGGAGGCGGCGCGTTCGTTGCGCTACCGGGATTTCGTGCAGGTGGGGCTGGTGTTGCGACGGCCGACGGTCTTCGCCGACAACTGGATCTACATCCACAGCCCGAACGTGCGCGTGGGGCGCATCCAGAATTTCGGCAACTGGAGTGCCGACATGGTGCCGGATCCGGCGACGTCGTCGCTGGGGATGGAGTATTTCTGCAACCGGGGCGACGCGACGTGGACGATGGAGGACGACGCGTTGGTGCGGTTGGCGACGGAAGAGATCGAGACGCTGGGGTTGGCGCGGCGGTCGGACGTGTCGTGGGGCACGGTGATCCGGCAACCGAAGGCGTACCCGGTCTACGACGCGGACTACCGGCGGCACCTCGACACGATCCGCGCGTGGCTGCCGGCGCTCGAGAATTTCCAGACGATCGGGAGGAACGGGCAACACCGGTACAACAACCAGGACCATTCCATGCTCACGGGATTGGCGGCGGTGCACCGTTTCCTCGGGGAGAATACCGACCCGTGGGAAGTGAACACGGAACGATCGTACTACGAGGAGCAGCGGGTGACGCCGGCATGAGTCGGTCGACGCGCAACGAAGTGCCCTGGCCGCCCGGGCCACGACCGTGGCGGGCGCTCGCGGGCTTGCTCGACGGGCATTGGCGGCGGTTGGTCGCGGGGCTCTCGGTTTCGGTGCTGCAGGCGGCGACCGCGCTTCCGGTCGCCTGGCTGATCCGGCGGGTGTTCGATACTGCGGGCCGGGGTTCGTCCGAACCGGGACTCCCGGTGGTGGCGGGGCTTTTGTCGCTGACGGTGCTGACCGGCGTCCTGGGCGCGGTGGGGCAATTGTGGGTCGACCAAGCCATCAAACGCGCCATGGCCGCCTACCGCGCGCGCCTGTTGTCGCGGATCGTCGGTCTTCCGAAGGCGGTGCACGACGCCCACGAGCGGGCGCGGTTCCACGATCTGGTGGTGCACGACACGGAGCGCACCGAGATCCTGCTCGGGGCGGTGGCGGGCCAGATGGTGCCTAACGGGGTGGTGGCGATGCTGTTGGCGGTCGTGCTCGCCATCCGGTCCCCGGGATTGTTCGTGGTCCTGCTGGCGGCATTGCCCGTCCATTACGCGATCGCCCGGCTTTCGTTGCGCCGGTTCCAGAAGGCGGCCGCGGCGGTACGGCGGTCCCACGGCGCCTTCAGTCGGGTCGTGGCGGCGGGGCTTCGCGAACTCGAGTTGGCGTGGTTCAACGCCGGTTCCGAGCGCGGGGCGAAAGCGCAACGGGAACGGGTCGACGCGTTGGCGACGAGCGGGATCGAATCGGCCTGGCGCCTGTCGATCCACCGGCGCCTGCAACAGTTCATGTATTTCGCGATCACCGCGACGGTGCTGGCCGTCGCCAGTCGCGCGGTGGACCGCGGTGCGATGACCACCGGCGAGTTGCTCTCGTTCTACGTGCTGGCGGCATTGATGTTGAACTACGTCCGCGACGCCGGGCAGGGGATCGGTGCGGTGGTCGGCGGGCGCGACGCGTGGCTGGCGCTGCATGCCTTCGACGCCGCCCGCTTCGATCCCCCCTACCAAGGGACGCGTCGCCTCGCGTTCGATGGCCGCATCGAGATCCGCGACGTGGTCTTCCGGCACGAAACCCCCGGCCGCGAGCGCTTGGTGCTCGACCGGGTGAACCTGCGGCTCGCGCCGGGCCGGATCGTCGTGCTGACCGGCCCGAACGGCAGTGGCAAGACCACGTTGCTGCACTTGTTGCTGGGGATGTATCGTCCCGCGTCCGGCGAGTTGTTGGCCGACGGGGTGCCCTATGCGGAGCTCGATCTGGCCGATCTCCGGCGCCAGATCGGCGTGGTGCCGCAGGATCCCCTGGTGGTCACGGGGACCCTTCGGGAGAATCTGGCGCATGCGGCTCCCGAGGCCACGCCCGGGGAACTGGAAGCGGCGGCACGCCGGGCACTGGCGGATGGTTTCATCCGGGAAATGCCCCGCGGCTACGAAACGATCGTCGGCGAGCACGGCGTGTTGTTGTCCGGCGGACAGCGGCAGCGGTTGGCCCTGGCGCGCGCGTTGGTGACCCGCCCGCGGTTGCTGGTGCTGGACGAACCGACGAACCACGTGGACCAGGAGGGCGTGCGCGACCTGCTGCTCAGCCTGCGGGCCCTGGATCCCGCCCCCGCCATCCTTGTGGTCAGCCACGTGCCGGTGGTGGCGGCCCTGGCCGACGAAGTCGTGACCCTCGAGGGGGGGCGCGTGGTGTCAGTGGCTTCGTCCTGAGCGTCCAGGCATCCGTTTCCCGAGCATTCAAACCCGGCTTCCAGAATGATCCCTTGGCATCTCTACGGATTCGCGATCACCGGCCTGTTGCTGCTGGTCTTGTTCGCGATCGGCGCCCGCCGGATCGCGCGCGCGTCCCATGGGGGACCATGGATCCGGGCGTCGTCGTCCGAGGAAACCGTTCTGCAGGGACTGTGGATGTTCGAGCGGCGGGCCGCGGTGTTGGGCGCGGCGGAACAGAGGTTCCTGGGCGAGCTCGAACGGGTGTTGCGGGGACGGTACCGGGTTGCCGTGCACGTCCATCTGGGCGCGTTGCTGGAACTGCCGGCGAATGTCGATCCCATCGTCCGGGCGCGGCACGGCGGTGCGCTCGACCAGCGGTTGGACTTCGTGCTGCTGGATCCCGGATTCCGAGCGGTCGGCGTCGTCGTGTTCGACGATCCGGCGGGCCCGGGTCGCGACCGTGGACGCGACGCGGGCCAACTCGAGGCGATCCTGGCCTCGGCCCGGATCCCGGTGGTGCGGCTTTCGGCAGGAGCGGCGGAGGATCCGAAGGCGCTGTGGAGGGCGTTGCACGACGCGCTCGGGATTGGCTGAACCGGGGGCCCCATGGGTCCCCCCGTGGTCCCGGCGGTCGCGGTCACGGGATCATTTCGCCGCGTACACCTGGAGTTCGTGGATGCTCCAGTAGTTGCCGCTGGCGGAACCGGTCTGGGTGATCCGGAGGAAGCGTGCCGTGGCGGGCGCGATCGGGATCTCCATCACGGCACCGTTGCCGCGTCCCTGCGCGACGGCGTCGCCCCAGGACCGACCGTCGTCGCTCATCTGGACCTTGTAGCCGCGCGGGAAATCGTCGGGCGACCGCGAGGCGTCGAGGCGAAGCCCCGCGATCCGGACTGCCCCGGGGAACTCGATCTGGAACCATTGGCCGGGAATCTGGGGCGTCCGCGTGTCCCAACGCGTGCCGACTTTGCCGTCGGTGGCCGCGGTGCAGCCGTCGCCACCCGAACTGGCGGTGAGTTTCCAATCCCTCGTGCTCAGCAGCGGCTCCGGCAGCTTGGCGCGCAACTCCGCCTCGGTCCAAGGCTCGGTCCGGGCGGCGTTCGCGGCGCGGAGCCGTTTCACGTCGTCGGCCGTGACGAACCCGGCCCGGTTGCCGAAATTGTTGCGCACATAACTGGCGGCCGCGGCGATCCAATCGTCGGGGTTGCTGTTCATGGGCACCATCTGGGCCTCGTAGGGCTTGCCGTTGACGGGTCCGGCGAGGCCGTGGAGGAGGACCAATGCCGGGCCGTCCGGATGTCCGTTGACCGTCCTCGAACCGGCGAGGGGCGGCCCCAGGGTGGCGCCGGGCGTGGTGCCCAGTTGCGCCATGCCTTTCCCGTCGTTGCCATGGCAGGCGAAACACAACTCGCGGTAGATCGCCTCGCCCCGCTTGAGGACCGCCTGCTCGGCCCGCGTGAAGGCGTTGCCCTGGTTCTGCCCCACCGCCGTCAACCGGGTGCCGATCTGCCGGACGCCCTCGCTGGTGCTCGCGGCGATGGTGGTTTCGGCCCAGGCGTTCCATTCGGGAAAGTTCATCCGCTTTGCCGTCCCGATGGCCTGGATCACCACCTTCGGGTCCGCATCCTTGCCCATCGCGAGAAGGGCGGGAATCAGGGAGACGTCGCCCGCCTTCAGCAACGACTCGGCGACGCGGATGGTGTTTTCGCGGACCAACGGGTCGGGGTCGTTCAACGCCGCGCGGACGAGCGGCGCGTCGGCCGCCGCCAGTCCCTCGAGGGTCCAGAGGGCATGGGCGCGGGCCCGGGGGTCGGGGTGGGTCCGGACCATGCGTGCCAATGCCGGGACCACGCTTTTGTCCTGGCGGACCACGAGGAGTTTCT
>WBXI01000188.1 GCA_008933025.1 Verrucomicrobiota bacterium | reverse complement strand
GAAGACCACGTAGGCGAGATCGTCCGGCATGGCGCCCGCCGCGGGGTTGGCGTCCCATGCGGGGCCGGCGGCCGCGGCGGCGGCGGCGATCGACGCGAGGGTCACGGTGCGGCAATTGGGCGGACGGGCGTCGTCGGGCAACGGTTCGCGACCGACCACCCGCGTCGTGCCGCTGTCCTCGAGCATGAACCGGCGCCGGGCCGCGGGATACTCGGGCGGCAAGGGCACGTAACAGCCGCCGCACTTGAGGATGCCGAGGATGACGGCCAGTTGTTCGACGGACCGTTCCAGATGCACGCCGATGGGCATTCCGCGGGCCGCGCCTTCGGCCCGCAGCGCGTGGGCGACGCGGTTGGCCCGGCGGTTGAGTTCCCCGTAGGTGACGGTCGATTCGCCAAACACGACGGCGACCGCATCCGGGGTTTTCTCCGCGCGGTCCTCAAACAAGCCGTGGACGCAACGGTCGTCGGGGTAGGGGGTTCGGCCGGGGTTGGTCTCCCGGAGGACCTGGCTTCGTTCGGCCTCCGTCAGCAGCGGGAGTTCGCCGATGCGGCGTGCGGGATCCGCCACGATGCCGCGGAGCAACGTTTCGAAATGAGCCAGCCAACGCGCGATGGTCGCGGGGGCGAAAAGATCCGTGCGATAGGCCAGCGTGCCCCGGAGCCCCGCGCCGTCCTCGCGGAGAATCAGGGCGAGGTTGACCATCGTGGCGGCGTGCGGGATCTCCACGGCCCGGACGTCGAGGCCGCCCAGCAAGGGTTCCGGCCGGGACGATTCCCCGAGTTCCAGCGTCACTTGGAAGACCGGCGGATGGGATGGGTTGCACTCCGGCCGCAGTTCCTCGAGGAACTTCTCGAACGGCAGGTCGCCGTCGGCATGGGCCGCCGCGGTGGCTTCGCGCACGCGGCGCAACGTTTCCCGGAAGGTTGGATTCCCCGACAGGTCGGCGCGGATCGCGAGCGTGTCGGCGAAGTTCCCGATCAGTCCCTCGAGTCCGGCGCGGCCGCGTCCGGGAATGGGCGCGCCGATCACGATGTCTTCCTGTCCCGACAGTCGCGCGAGGAAAACACCCCAGGCGGCGAGCAGGGTGGCGAACAACGTCGAATCCTCGCGGCGCGCGAGTTCGCGCAGGCCCTGCGCCGACGCGGCATCCAAAGTCCACGGAACGGCGGCGGCCCGGAACGCCGGGACGGCGGGCTGCGGGAAGTCCGTGGGCAATTCGAGCACCGGCGGCGCGCCCGCGAGACGCGCGTGGCACGCGGCGAGATGCCGTTCCAGCGCGTCGCCGCGCAGCCAGGCCCGCTGCCACGCGGCGTAATCGGCGTATTGCAGCGGCATCGCCGGAAGCGGCGCGGGCTGCCCGCGCGAGAAGGCCTCGTAGAGCGCCGCCAACTCGCGACGGACGATGGCTTCGGAAGCGTCGTCGAAGGCGAGGGGATGGAACGCGAGGACGAGCGAATGGTCGTCCGCGGCCCATTGCAGCAACCCGGTCCGCATCATGGGTTCGCGCGACGGGTCGAACGGGCGCGTTGCTTCCGCGGCGGCAAATTGCCGGGTTTCCGCTTCGCGCATTCCGGGCGCGACGCGATGCCGATCCAACACGTCGGTAGGCACGGCGGCCTCGGTTCGGACGACCAGCATGGGCTTGCCGTCGATCGACGTGACGACCGAGCGGAGGATCTCGTGCCGGCGTGACAACTCCGCGAGGCATCGTTTCAGCACGGCCGCGTCCAGATCGCCCCGCACGCGGAACGCCACGACGAGGTTCTGGCCCGCGGCCTGGGGATGCAATTGCTCGAGGAACCACCGCCGCTGCTGGTGGAACGACAGGGGTGCCGCCGAGCCGGGATCCTTCCGTGGGCCGGGGGCGGCCGCGACCGCGGCCTCGCTCGGCGACGGCGCCGGTTCGCCCGGGGCGGGGTCGGTGGTACGCGGTGCCGGGACCGCGCCCCGAGCGACGTCGGAGACCTCGCGGTCGCCACGCACCAACGCGACCAGCAGGGGCAGCCAGAGGCGAATCGCCTCCGGCCCGAAGAGACCCTCGTGTGGAATCCCGGTGTGGAGCAGGCGGGCGTCGGGATCGAGCAACGTCTTCCAAACCGCGTGTTGTTCCGGAGTCCCCGAGAACAGGGCCGTCACCCGGCCGCGGTGGGGGCGCACGACGTGTCGTTGGACGAGGCGGTCGACGTGTCGGAAATACGCCGGGTAACGGTCCTTGGGGACGAGCCAGGCCGAGATCGGGTTGGGATGCAGCGCGTGGAACCGGATGGCGGCGTGGCCAAGCCGGTGGGCGATGCGGGCAAACCATCCGGTGGCGATGGTTTCAAGGCCTTCGGGCCGGGAACCCCCGGGGCGTGGCACGGCGATTTCGGACCGCCCTTCGCCCGGGACACGACGGGGGTGCATCGGATCGAGCAGGAAGACGCACTCGATCTCCTGCCCCTCGGTGGCGAGGCGGCGGGCGATCTCCAGCGTCACCAGCGCGCCAAAGCTGAATCCGGCGAGCCGGTAGGGACCGGTGGGCTGGATCTGGCGGATCGCGGCGAGGTGCAGCGCGGCCAACTCCGCGACGGTGTTGGCGCCGAAGAACCGGTCGCCCAGGCTGACATGGGAGACGGCGTAGAGCGGGCAAGGGAGGGACGATGCCGGACCCTGCGTGGCGCGGAGATCCGCATTGTTGAAGAAGACCGGGACGCCGGCACCGTCGGCGAGTCGGACGATGTATTCGGGCGTCGCCGATCCCGACGCATTCCGGTCGCGGTCGATCCGCGCGGCCAGGGTGGCGAGGGTGGGCGTCTCGAAAAGCGCCTTCACCGGCAGCTTGATGGCGAGGCGCGACTCGAGTTCCAGGGACACCTTGACCGCGGCGAACGAATCGCCGCCGAGATCGAAGAAGTGGTCGTCGGGGCCCGCGGTCGCGAGCCCGAGGATGCGGCACCAGATTTCCCGGACGGCGGTCTCGGTGGGCGAGAGCGGGCGGGACGCGGTGGCGGTGGGCGCGGCGGGCGCGGCGCTGGCGGCGCGCTGCCGGAGAAGCTTCCGGTCCACCTTCCCGTTGGGCAGTCGCGGCAACGCGTCGAGAAACACGAACCGCGACGGGATCATCGAGGCGGGAAGGATCGCGTGCAGCGATTCGTAGAGGTCCCGGGACGACAGCGTCGTGCCGGCCCGGACCACGATGGCGGCCATGATGGCGCGGGAACCGTCCGTCGTGTTGAACCAGGTGGCGGCGGTGGCGGCGACCCGGGGTTCGCGCAGGAGGGCGGATTCGACCTCCTGGGGTTCGATGCGGATGCCGTGGACCTTGATCTGTTCGTCGTTGCGTCCGAGGTAAAGCAACCCCGTTTCCGTGTTCCACTCGGCCAGATCGCCCGTGCGGTAGCATCGCTCGCCGCGGGGGCCGACGGGTTGGAAGCGTTCCTCGGTGAGGGCGGGATTGCCGCGGTAACCGCGGGCCACGTTCGCGCCGCCGATCCAGACCTCGCCGGCTTCGCCGGGACCGAGGATGCGGCCGTCCTCGCCGCGGACCAGCAGCAGGGTGTTGGCGAGGGCGTGGCCGATCGGCGCGGAGAATCCGTCCTCCGGGCCCGCGTCGGCCGGGGCCGCCGCGACCCGATGGCCGGAGATCCAGGTGACCGTCTCGGTCGGCCCGTAGAGATTCCACATTTCGTCCGCGTGGCCGGCGATCCGGCGGGCCAGGGCGGGGGAGATGGGCTCGCCGGTGGCGATGGCGATGCGGACCCGCGGGAAATCCGGGACCTCGTCGAGCGCGGGTCCCCAGACGGAGGGGCCGTTCGAGAGGATGGTCACGCCGTGTTTGCGGATGTCCTCGGCGAGGTGATGCGGTGCGATCCACACCTCCCGGCTGCGGAGCAGCAGGCTGCCGCCGGAAACCAGGGGCAGGTAGATCTCCGCCAGGGCGACGTCGAACCCGATCGTGGCGACGCACAGGAGGCGGTCCGCGGCGGTGACGCGGAGCAACTCGATCGTGGCGACGAGCATGCTCATCACGTTGCGGTGCTCGATCGCCACGCCCTTGGGTTCCCCCGTGCTGCCGGAGGTGAACAGGAGGTAGGCCAGACGCGATCCGCCCGGCGCCACCGGTGGCAGTTCGCATTCGTCCCCGTCCGGCCCGGGACCATCGATGTCCATGAACTCCGGCGCGCTCTCGGGCGGCGTCCGGAGCGGGCCGGCGTTTTCCGGATCGCCGATCACGAGGCGGCATCCGGCGATCCCGAGGATCCGGCGTTGGCGGTCCGGCGGATTCTCCAAGTCGAAGGGTACGCACGCGCCGCCCATCCGCAGGATCGCCAGCAGGGAAGCGACGATGTCCGGGGTGCGGCGCATCAGCACGCCGATCGGTTCCTCCGGGGCGACGCCGCGGCGGTGCAGGCGGCGGGCGATTCCTTCCGCGCGGGCCAGCAATGCGCCGTAGGACGTGGTCTGGCCGTCGCCGGACACGATGGCCACGGCATCCGGATGCGCCGCGGCCTGGCGCGCGAATTCCGCGAACAGGTTCGACTCGGGCACGGGGATGTCCCGGCACGGGGGACACCAGGATGCGGCGTGTGTGGGCGAATCGGGGGTCATGGGCGGGAATTCAGGCTCCGGCGATTGCCCCGGCGCGGGGCTCCAGTCGGACGGCGAATCGGCTGGCCGGTTCCCAGTGGTAGGGGCCGAGGACCGGCAGGCCGTCCGCGGTAGGGACCACGCGGTGGTTCTTGGTGAGTGCGCGCAGGAAGAGGATGCTGGCGCGGATCGCCATGTCCCCGAGCGGACACACGTGGTGGTCGAGGCCGAACGGCGCGAACTCGTCGGGTCCCGGCCCGTCCGACGCGAAGCGGTCGGGGTCGAAGCGGAAGGGGTTCGCGAAGGTCCCGGGATCCTTGTGGGCCTCCCAGAGGCAGAGCCGCACGGTGGCGTGCCTGGGGATGAGGAAGCCGTCGAAGACGACGTCGCGGAGCATCTTGCGGAGCAACCGCTCCGACTTGTCCGTGCGCAGGGTTTCCAGGACGAAGCGTTCGGCAAACGAGCCGCCGGCCGCGGTCGGGCCGGACTCCTCGGCGGCCAGACGGGCCGCCATCGCGGGAAGATCGCCGACGTACTTCGTGAGCCAGCGGAAAAGCGAGTACATGTCGTAGCGTCCCATCTCCACCATGTAGATGAGATTGCCCATCATCGTGTCGTCCACGGTCCCCTCGTCGGCCAAACGGCCGAGGATGCTGGCGCGGGCGCCGGCGGGGGCCTGGCCGGGATTGCGGACGAGGTGTTTCAACAGCAGGTCGCGGATCTCCGCGAAGGCCTCGCGCTGGCGGTCGCCGGGGTTCCAGACCAGTCCGAACGGCCCGAGCTTGCGGTAGCCGGCCAGGATGCGGTCGAACAGTTCCGAACCGGGCGCGAGCCCGAAAAACGCCTGGATCAACATGGCGCTGGCAACGGTGTTGAGCGTCGCGACGTAGGCGGTCGGTGTCGGCGCCGACTCGCCGAGCGATCCCGCGTAGGCTGCCAATTCCCGGCGGGCCATTGCCTCCAGGGATCCCTCGATGGCGGTGAAGTCCGCGGGCCGGATGGCCCGGGCAAGCGACTGCCGATACCGGCGGTGGGCGTCGCCCTCCATCTGCCGCAGGAATCCCTTGGGAAACATCGAGCCCACCGAAAGCGTGATCGCGCGGACGTGTTCGCCGTGTTCCTTGAGGAACCGTCGGCATCGCTGGATGCCCTGGATGCACACCCAGAACTCGTCCCATGCGATCGCCTTGAAGATCGGGCCGACCTGCTCGGCATGGTGCAGCAGGAAGCAGCGGTCCGACGCCTCGAGTTCGTGGAGATTGACCAGTTTTCCCGGGGGGAGGGGATGCCTGGAAAACAGGCGCCGCACGTGGGCGTAGGCGACGGACTTGTGGGGAAGGCGACGGCGCAGGCCGGCCGAGGGGCATTCACTCATGGGGGATGGAAGGCGGCATGGAAGGAATGGCCCGCAGGATGGCTTCCGCGGTGGCGGGCGACGCGAGCGCGATCTCGCCGCGGACGCCGAACGCGGCCACCGCGTCGCGGATGGCCTCGCGCACCGAAATCGCCAGCATGAACGGGGGTTCGCCGACCGCCTTGGATCCATGCACCGTCCCGGGTTGGGCCGCGTCGGCGAGCAAGCCGACGCGGAAGTCCCGCGGCACGTCCGCGAAGGTGGGCACCTTGTAGGTGTCGGGCGACCGTGTCAGCAAGCGGCCCGCGTCGCCCCAGACCAACTCCTCGTTGGTCAGCCACCCCATGCCCTGGACGAATCCACCCTCGATCTGGCCGCGGCAGATGGCGGGATGGATCGCGTCGCCCGCGTCGTGGAGGACGTCGACGCGGAGCACGCGGGCCATCCCGGTCCGTCCGTCGACCTCCACCTCGCTCGCCGCCGCGCCGACCGCGAAGTAATGGAACGGGTTCCCGCGGCCGGTGCTCCAGTCCATCGAAAGGCCCGGCGTGTGGTAGTGGCCGAGGGCGGAAAGGCCGACGCGCGCGCGATGGGCCTCCTCGACCGCCTCCGCGAAAGTCCGTCCGGTAACCCGGTACGGCGCCAACCTCGCGGCGAGGGTGGTGCACGCATTCCGGACGGCCATGCCGTTCAGGTCGGTGCTGCACGAGGCCGCGGTCGCCGAGGCGTTCGGAATCTTGTCGGTGCGCGTCGGCATCACGCGGATCCGGTCGGCCGGGATGTCGAGGGCCGTGGCGGCGATTTGGGCGACGTTGGTGTGGAGTCCCTGGCCCATCTCGGTGCCGCCGTGGTTGACCTCGACCGTGCCGTCGCGATGGACGAGCACCAAGGCGCCGGCCTGGTTGAGGAAGGCGAGGGTGAAGGAGATGCCGAATTTCACCGGGGTGATGGCGAGGCCGCGCTTGCGGTGCGGGTGTTCCCGGTTCCACCGGTCCAGTTCGGCGCGCCGGGCCTCGAAGTCGCTGCCATCCTTCAATCCGTGCCACACCCGCGCGATGCGATCTTCCGGAACGCGTTGCCCGTAGTGCGTCGTGTGGCCCGAGCCTTCCCCGCGGTAGAGGTTCCTCTCCCGCACGTGTTCGGGCCGCCGTCCGAGGCGACGGGCAATGCGGTCGAGGATTTCCTCGATGACGAGCATTCCCTGTGGCCCGCCGAATCCACGGAACGCGGTGTGCGAGACGGTGTGGGTCTTCGCCACCGTCCCGTGGAATTCGACCGAGGGGAGGAAGTAGGCGTTGTCGAGGTGGAGCAGGGCCCGGTCGACGATCGATCGGGACAGATCGAGCGAACACCCGCCGTCGGCGAACAGTTCGACCCGGACCGCGCGGATCAGGCCGTCGTCGTCGAAACCCGCCTCGAAGCGGGCGAGGAAGGGATGGCGCTTGCCGGTGGCGACCATGTCCCATTCCCGGGAATACCGGACCCGGACCGGTCTTCCGGTGATGGACGCCGCGAGCGCGGCGAGCGCGGCGGGGGCCGCCGCCTGGGTTTCCTTGCCGCCGAAGCCGCCGCCCAGACGGGGGCACTGCACCGTCACGTGGTTCATCGGCAGCCCCAGGACCCGCGCCACGATGGCCTGCACCCCGCTCGGGTGCTGGGTCGAGCTGTTCACGAACATCGACCCGTCGTCGCCGGGTTCCGCCCAGCAGGCCTGGGTCTCGAGGTAGAAATGATCCTGGCCGCCCACCGCGAGTTCCCCGGCGAGTCGGTGGGGCGATGCCGCCATGTCGGCCTCCGGGTCGCCCCGCCGGATGGTGTTGGCCGGGGTGTGGAAACTCTCGGCGGCGATGGCCTCCCGGAGGCCCGTCAGTGCCGGCAGCACCTCGTATTCCACCCGTACCGCCGCCGCGGCCTCGCGGGCCCGGGCGAGGGTGTGCGCGACCACCCACGCCACCGGTTGGCCGTGGTGTTGCACCACGCCGTCCGCGAGCAGTGGTTCGTCGTTCCGCACCGCGCCGACGTCGTTCACACCCGGGACGTCCGCGGCGAACAACACCGCCTCCACCCCTTCCATCCGCAACGCCGCCGATGCGTCGCGCCGGAGAATCCGCGCGTGGGCGTGGGGCGAGACGACGGGCCACGTCTCCAGCATCCCGCGGGAGGTGTCGTCCACGAACCGCGCGCGGCCGGTGGCATGGAGGTGCGCGTCCCGGTGGGGCGATCCCTCCGGCGCGGGCCCGGCAGGCGCCAGCGGCGTGGCGGAAACCACCGGGCCGTCGTCCTCGAAAAAGGATTCCAGCAGGCCGCGCAGCACCCGGCGACGATACCCCGCGGTGCCCCGGACATCGCTGAGCGGGGCGAACTCGGCCTCCAATTCCCGGCACGCCCGCTCGATGCCGGCCGCGTCCCACGATTGCCCGAGGAGAACGGCTTCGGTCCGGCGGGCCCGCGCCGGGGAAGGCGCCACGCCGCCGCACGCGATCCGCACCGCGACCACCCGGTTCCCCTCGTCGAGTTTCACCGCGAACGCCATCGAGACGGTGGCGATGTCCACGTCGCGACGGCGCGAGACCTT
>WBXI01000187.1 GCA_008933025.1 Verrucomicrobiota bacterium | reverse complement strand
GTCCCCAACCCCTGCGGGGTCGGTTGCGCTCGGCTCGCTACGCTCGCCATCGCTCCACCTCCCCCGCAGGGGTTGGGTGGGAGCAGCCGGAAAGCAAATTACAGAAAGCTTCTTACACCGGCGGAATGGTGGCATTTCGCCTCACTCTTGCCCTTGAATCATGGGATTCTCGAACAAACCCGCTTTGGTAATACTCACGGGGGTTCGATTCCCTTCACCCGCTCCAATCGCCAAGAAGCCCGGGAAAAGCAGTCCGGCCCCGGGAACACTCCCTTTACCCCACCCGAGGTGCCGGCAAAAAGGGGCGACTTCTCATGAATGGACACGGCAGGCGATCAAGGAAGCCCGGAGCCTATACCCAACTCCACCTGCACCCCCCCCGGCAAGGCGACGTCCGTTACCACCTCGTGGATCGGTCCCGAAAGTTCTTCCAACATCCGCCGCGCGTCGGCGAGATCCGCCGGTTTCCCGGGCGGATGATCGTCGAGAAGGACCAAGGTGTCGGCCTCGGGGTCGAGATGGTCCGGATACCGCTCCGCCACCCGCCATGCCTTGCGCCCAGCGTTCATTTCGCACGGTCGCCGGGGGGGCGATGCCGGGGTCTTCCAGCTCCGTGGCGTTGCCGTCGACCCCGTGGAATTGCGGAAGGATCTCGCGCAGCAACTGCCGTCGCCGCGGGGATTGCGATGCCAGGATGACGGATGGACGTGAAGGGGCGGGTGATGCCTCGTTGGGCATCCCCGGCAGGCATACCGCCGGCACAACCCGGCGGTCCGGGAACAGGGAAGACTCCGGCGTGTCCGCTTGCTAGTGTGCCGAGAAAGACAGGAAACACCGAATGAAGCCCCACGTCCTCCCACCCTGGGCCGCCTGGATCATCACCGCGCTTGCGATGCTTTCCGGACTTCCGGTCACGACCGCCACGGCGGATTGGAGTCCGGTCCGCGACACGACGTTCGCGGGCAAACCGACCGATGAACTGGCGATCAACGGGAGGTCGTATGAGGTCTTTCGGCATGGAGTCAGGCCGGAGTGGGGATACCCGGCGCCGCAGGAGGACACGTTCGTGCTTGTCCACCCGAAGAAGGAACGCAGGAACACCCCCCTGTACGTGGTCCTGCACTCGGCGGGACACGATGTCATGAAGTGTCTGCAATGCACCCGCGAGGTTGGCAACCACGACATCTACCGGTCACCGGATGATTTTCATGCGTTGTACCTCGATTGCCGTCGCAACCCGGGCGATTGGTGGTGGGGCGGCATGCATTCGAAGGACCCGAATCTGACCCGGAAGAATTCCGGGGGGAACCCGACCCCGGTGGAAAGGCGTGTCGTGGACACGGTCAAGTGGGTGATCAAGAGGTATAAGATCGATCCCAACCGCGTCTATCTCTGCGGCATCTCGATGGGAGGAAGCGGCACGCTTGGAATCGGGATGCGCAACGGGGATGTGTTCGCCGCGATCAAGGCATCCATTCCCGCCGGGATCGAGCACGTATCCGACCGGATGTATTTCCCGCCCCAGTCGGTCCCGGAGGGCGTCCGGTTTCCCGACCCCCCGATTGCCTTCGACGAATCCGCGCAGAATGACGGCTGGTCCAGCGGACATGAACGCTTCGTCGGCGCCATGAACGAACGGAGATACGCACTCTGCCTCCATTGGGGTCCGTTCGGTCACGCGGACAACCACCTGCTGATCGAAAAGGCGAATGATCTGGCCGGTTCGCGGGACTGGCTGAACGTCCGGAAGGACGAGGCGTACCCGGTTTTCTCCAATGCGGCGAGCAACGACAAACTCCCATGGCCGGCCGACCTGAAGAGCACGTCGGCGGGGCAGGTCAATGGATTCTTTCGGTGGAAATGCCTCGGCGATTTCAAAGTCAAACTCAAGATGTCGTTGTTTCTGGCGTCGCCTTCCGAGTTGAGAACGACGTTTGAAATCCCCGGGGAAACGACCGCGGATGTTTCCCTGCGCCGGATCCAGAACGGCCGGGTCAAACCCGGTGCACCTTTCCGTTGGGCTTTTGGTGCCGCAAAAGGCGTGGGCAAGGCCGATGCCGAGGGACTCATCACCATTCCCGGACTGAAGATCACGGCCGAGCCGACGACCTTGACCGTCCGCAAGTGAGCTCGCGATCCGGGAGCAGGACGGTCGACGCGTGGCCCCGTTGCCCCCACGGGCCGCGCAGAACGCCGGGAAGCGGCTCGGCGTGCTGAACACCTCGCTCGATCCCGTCAGGCAGGGGGCGGTCGACCCCTTCCGGCACGCCTTGAATCGCGCCCCGAAAAGGGCGCCGCGGATTATAATGCGTTTTCCGAAGGCGTCGTGGTGGCGCCAAATCCTCGGCTGGCCGTGACCGCGGCAGGCCCCCGGGAATTGTCGGCGGTGGGCGTGGGGCACCGAAGGTTCGGCCAAAGTGTGGCCGTCTCCCGCACCGCCAGAAAAAAGCGCTCGGCCGGCTGCGTCTCAAACTCCGCCGCCACCACCTCCCACTTGTCGTCGAGTTGCAACAACCCGGCGAATGCCTTCTCCGGAATCATGTCCGGGCCGTACTGCCAAGTCCCCCAGCCACGGGAAACAGCGAGGAACCAAGCTTTCGATACCCCCAGATCCCAGCCACGGAAAGTAGCGAGGAACCGAAGGCAGCGAGGAACCCGCGATCCCCGGTTTCCCGGGGCTCGGGCCGCAGCTTTCGGATTGCGCCCCCGCGGGCGGTTGGAGCCAAGGCGGGGCAAAGGGCCTTCCGCCCGACGATCCGAGTGGCGTTGGCGGCGGATAGACTGTTCGATCGGGTGACATGAGTCTGCCGCGTTCCGCGCAGGTCGCCGTTTTCTTGGGGCCGGGCAAGCCCTTTGAATTCCGGTCTGTCCCCATCCCCGAGCCCCGGGGGGGCGAGGTGTTGGTGGCGCTTTCCCTGGCGACCATCTGCGGTTCCGACCTCCACACCATCGAGGGTCGCCGGAACGAGACCACGCCCTGCGTGCTGGGCCACGAGGCCGTGGGGGAGGTCGTGGCCTTGGGGGACGGTCGCGATCCCGCGTTGCTGGGCCGCCGGGTGACCTGGACGTTGGCCGACCATTGCGGGTGCTGTCCCCCGTGCCGCGAGTGGGGACTGCCGCAGAAGTGCGAGAGCCTGTTCAAGTATGGGCACGCGCCGTTGGATTCGGGGAGCGGGCTGAATGGATGTTATGCGTCGCACCTCCTGTTGCGGGAGGGCACGACGGTGATCCCCCTTCCCGGGAACGTGACCGACGCGATGGCGGCGCCGGCCAACTGCGCCCTCGCGACGATGATCGCGGCCACGGAGCCATTGGCGGGCGGGGGGCGCCAGGTGTTGGTGCAAGGGGCCGGCCTGCTGGGACTCTATGGATGCGCGTTGCTCCGGGAATCGGGCTGGGGCCGGGTCCTCGTGGCGGACCCAAACCCGGCGCGGTTGGCCTTGGTGGCGGCATTCGGGGGCGAACCGGTCGGCATCGACGACGTGGCGGCGCTTCGTCCTGGCACGATGGACGTCGTGATCGAGGCGGCGGGCCATGCCTCCGTGGTGTCCGAGGGGATCCGGTTGCTGCGTGCCGGCGGGCACTATGGGTTCGTGGGAATGGTGCACCCCGACTCGCGGTTGGACCTCACCGGGGAGACGGTCATCCGCAAGTGCCTGACCCTTCGGGGAACGCACAATTACGCGCCCTGGCACCTCCGGTCCGCGGTGGCGTTCCTCTCGGACCGGGCCGGGCGGTACCCGTGGGCGTCGCTGGTTTCGCCGCCGTTCCCGCTTGCCGGATTGGAGGACGCGATAGGCCTCGCCCGCTCGGGTCGGTGGCCGCGGGTCGCGGTGGCGCCGCGCGGGACGGTGGGCGAGACCGTCTCAGAATCGTAACTCCCCGATCTGGCGTCCGCGGCGCAGGATGGGAGGATGAAACCTTCGGTCGTCGTGGACGAGATCTTCCGGGTTTTCCGCGAGCGCGGGCACCGGAACTACGGGGAAAACGTCACGGAACTCCAGCACGCACTCCAGAGCGCGACGTTTGCCCGGGAAAGCGGTGGATCCCCGGAAGTGGTGGCGGCCTGCCTGTTGCATGATTACGGGCACCTGTTGCACGATTTGGGGGAAGACATCGCCGACCAAGGCGTGGACGCCCGGCACGAACACATCGGGGCGAACAAGCTGTCGGATTGGTTTGGCGAGGCGGTGGTGGAGCCCATCCGCCTCCATGCGGCCTCGAAGCGTTACCTCTGCTGGAAGGAGCCCGGTTACCTCGGGGGCCTGTCCCCGGCGTCGCGGAAGAGCCTGGCGCTGCAGGGAGGGCCGATGAACGACGCGGAGGCGGCCGAGTTCGAGGCTGGCGTCCACCGCGACCCGGCCGTGTGGGTTCGCCGCCATGACGACGCGGGGAAGATTCCGGGGATGGAGACGCCGGATCTGGAGGCGTTCCGCCCCCTCTTGGAATCGTTGGTCATCACCGTCCGCTGAATCTGCCCGGGGTGCCGCATGCGCCGAGACCGGGCCAACGACGCGGGGGTACCGCGTGGCGGGCGTTGGATGGCCGATCCTACGTGGCTGGCCATCTGGAGCATGGCCGCCGCGTTCGGGACGTACGCGTGCATGTATGGCTTCCGCAAGCCGTTCACGGCCGGGTCGTTCGCCGGGGCGGGATACCCGGTTGGATTCAAGGCCTGGCTGGTGACCGCGCAGGTGTTGGGCTACACGATGTCGAAGTTCGCCGGCATCCGGGTGATCGCCGCGATGCCCCCGGGGCGGCGCGCGCGAGTGATCGTGGGGTTGGTGGGCGTGGCGCAGGCCGCGCTCGTGCTGTTCGGCCTGGTGCCCGCGCCGTTCAACGTCGCCTGCCTTTTCCTGAATGGGCTCCCCCTTGGGATGGTGTTTGGCCTCGTGCTTGGATTCCTCGAGGGGCGTAGGATGACCGAGGTGCTCGTCGCCGGCCTGTGCGCGAGTTTCATCCTCGCCGACGGGTTTTCGAAGTCCGTCGGGGCGAGCCTGCTGGGGTGGGGCATCCCGGAACATTGGATGCCCGCCGCGGCGGGATGCGTCTTCACCGCGCCCTTGCTGGGATTCGTCTGGATGCTCCGGCACATCCCACCCCCGACCGAGGCCGATGTCGTGGCCCGGTCCCCCCGCGTCCCCATGACGCGCGGGGACCGCGCCCATTGGGTCCGGCGGCATGGACCCGGCATTGCCCTCGTCACGGTGGCCTACCTGTTGGTCACCGTGGTGCGGAGTCTGCGGGCCGATTTTGCGCCGGAATTGTGGGGCGCGCTCGGTGGCGGGCGCGAGCCCGGGGTCTTCACCCGTTCCGAGGCATGGGTCACCCTGGGCGTGGTTGCCGCCAATGGGGCCGTCTTCCTGGTGCGCGACAACCGCCGCTCGTTCTTCCTTGCCCTCGCGGTCGCGATGTCGGGGCTCGTGCTGGGCGGGGTGGCCATCGGTGCCCAACTTGCCGGTTGGATCGGTGCGTTTCCCTTCATGGTCCTGCTGGGATTGGGGTTGTACCTGCCCTACGTCGCCGTCCACACCACGGTCTTCGAGCGGCTCATCGCGATGACCCGCGACCGGGGCAACGTGGGCTACCTGATGTACCTTGCGGACGCGTTTGGCTACCTGGGCTACGTGGCCGTCATGGGTTTCAAGCTGGTGGCCAGCACCCCCGGGGGGTTCCTTGGCTTTTTCCATGCCACCGCCGCCATCGCGCTGGCCCTTGCCGTGGTGGCCCTCGCGCTCGCGTGGCGGGTGTTTGCCCGCGACACCGCCGGCACGTCGCGGCCGGCGTGAACCGGGTGGACGCGGGGCGAGGGCCGGGGTCCTGCGGGCGCGGGATCGATTCGCGGCGTCTTAACGGGACGCACGCATTCCCGCAACCCGGGCGCGAGGGGCAATTTCATCCCGGCCTTCCCGCCCCGGGTGGGCGGCCGGGCATGGAACATTTGGGCGACCGCGGGGTTACGGCCCGGTGTGAAAACGCGTCATTTCCCGGGAAAGCGCATGAGCGCTTGTCCCATCCGGATCCGGAGGCCCGTCCGCACGTGGGTGCAGAGCTTGAACCCGGCGGGGGCGAACACGATGATGGTGGAACCGTGTTCGAACCAGCCCAGCTCCTGGCCCCGCTCCACCCGGGCATCGCACGGGACCTCGTTCGGCCCCTTCCAACGCAGGTGGAGGAGCATGTCGAGGAAATGGAGGCGGATGGCCGCGACGAGGACCGCCGCGACGGGGATGAGCACCAGCGGATGGCCGTCCTCCAACCGGATCCGGATGGATGCCCTTTCGTTCATGCAAAACAGGCGCTCGATCCGTTTCAACGCGATGGGATTGACGTTCCACGTGTCGCCGCTGAGGTAGGTGACGTGCTCCACGCGGCCGTTGGCCGGGGAATGGAACCGGTGGTACATCGACGACGTCAGACGGAGGGTGGCGTAGGACCCGTCCCGGAAGGGTTCCGCGGCGGCCCCGCTGCCGAAGAGTTCGGCGATGGAGTAGGGGAATCCCTTGGCTTGGAACGCATGCCCGTCCCGGATTTCCCCGCACTCGCCCACGATTCCGTCGCAGGGACTCACCAGCGCCGCGGGGTCGGGATCGACCGGGCGCGCCCCGGGTTTGAGCTCGCGGGTGAAACAAGCGTGGAGGCTGTCGAAGCGATCCTCCTTGGCCTCGCTCAGGTCGAGGTCCGTGAACAACCGCCACGCGGCGATCGACAACCGCGCGACGCCGCGGTTCCGGACCTTGCTGAATCGCCCCATGGCGCGCGTGACAGGGCGCGCGGGATCCGGTTGGTCAGCAGGAAATTGAGGTCCTCCTGGAGCAACACGCGGTCCCTCAGGCCCCGGAGCCATCCCGGGGCTGATGCCCCGCCGTTTTCCACCACCTCACTTGGTTTTTCTCCCGATATCATGGCTGGTCTGGTTTCAACATCCCTCTTGGTCGCGCTCCCGTTGGCCGGCATGGCCCATCTGGCGTGGCGCCGGCTCCAACTCTCCCTGGCCAAGCACCCGTCCCTGACCGGGCATTCCCGGATGGCAAAACGGGTGGCCCGCCAACTCCCCGGCTATTCCTACGGCGAGGAAATGTTCTTTGGATCGGATGGCGCGCCGTCGGACGTCGTTGCCCGCCGGAAATCCGGGTTCGGCCGCCTCGCGGCGCACTTCTCCCGCAGGCATCCAAAGTCCATCGCCCTCTCGGCGGAGGCAAGCCGGTGGATATCGGACATCCAATTCACCCGCGATTACCGGGTCCCGTTCCAATATTCCCGCTACCTCTCCGGGCATCTCCGGCTGGGTGGTTTCGTCGGGTCGAGCGACGGGGTCTTCCTCACGGACCTGGATGGCCAGCGCTCCTATGACCTTGCCGGTTCCTATGGCGTCAACCTCCTTGGGTACGACTTTTACAAGTCGTGCATGGAGGAGGCGTGGGGGAGGGCTCGGGATCTTGGCCCGGTGCTGGGGCCGTACCACCCGTGCGTGGCCTGGAATGCCGAGCGGCTTTGCCGGATCTCCGGCAAGGACGAGGTTTCCTTCCACATGTCCGGCACCGAGGCGGTGATGCAGGCGGTGCGATTGGCCCGGTACCACACGGGCAAGGAACACCTCGTGCGGTTCTGCGGGGCGTACCATGGGTGGTGGGACGACGTGCAACCGGGCCCCGGGAACCCAATGCCCCCCGGGAAGACGTACACCCTGCGGGAGATGCACCGGGCGACGCTCCGCGTGCTTGGGACGCGGAGCGACATCGCGTGCGTGCTGGTGAACCCCTTGCAGGCCTTTCACCCCAACCTGCCCGCGCCGGGCGACTCCTCGCTGGTGGACAGCGGCCGGCGCGCGTCGTTCGACCGCGTGGCGTACACCCAATGGCTCCGGGAATTGCGCGAGGTGTGCACCCGGCGTGGGATCGTCCTGATCCTCGACGAGGTGTTCCTTGGGTTCCGGCTCGCGCCCGGCGGCGCCCAGGAATACTTCGGGGTGGAGGCCGATCTGGTGACCTACGGCAAGACGCTCGGGGGCGGCTACCCGGTGGGCGTCGTCTGCGGCCGTCGCCACCTCATGAGGCGCTACCGCGATGACCGGCCCGCGGACATCTGCTTTGCCCGGGGGACCTTCAATTCGCACCCGCACGTCATGGCGGCGATGCAGGTGTTCCTGGAAAGGCTGGAACATGCCGAGGTCAAGGCGTTGTACGAGGGCTTGGACGCGCTCTGGGATCGACGCGTCGCCGACCTGAACCGCCTCCTGGCGGGGGCGGACGTCCCGGTCCGGATCGCGAACATGTCGACGGTCTGGTCCGTGACCTACACCCGTCCATCCCGGTATAATTGGATGCTTCAATTCTATCTCCGGGCCGAGGGATTGGCGCTCGGCTGGATCGGGACGGGCCGTTTCATCTTCCCCCTCACGTTCGGGGAAGCCGATTTCAACGAGGTCGCGGCGAGGATCGTCCGCGCGGCGCGTGCCATGCGGGACGACGGCTGGTGGGACGGGAACCCGGCCATCTCCGACC
>WBXI01000186.1 GCA_008933025.1 Verrucomicrobiota bacterium | reverse complement strand
GGAGGGGGAGCGGACCTCGGAGAACCCGTTTTCAGGGGAAACCGAGCGGACTTTCGAGGTGCCGTATCCAGGGAACGGTTACCAATTCGAGGCGGACGAAGTGGCGCGTTGCCTGGGGGAAGGCTGGACCGAGAGCCCCGCGATGCCCTTGTACGAGAGCATTGCCCTGATGGGTACGATGGACACCCTGCGCGGGCAGTGGGGCATTCGTTATCCGGGCGAGTAGCGGCCTACAGACGGCCGACCAGCAATTCCCGTTGGAAGATCATTTCCTTGGGGAGTTGCGAGTAGATGCGCATGAACAGCTCGTCCTGCGAGAGCACCTCGCGGCGCCATTCCTCGAGGTTGATGTTCTGGACGGTCTCGAATTCGGGAGGGCCGAAATTCTCCATGCCGCCGAGGTCGAAATCCTGGGTGCGCGGCACCCAGCCCAGCGGGGTTTCCCAGGCACCGACGCGGCCGTGGCAACGGTCCACGATCCATTTGAGGACGCGCATGTTCTCGCCGAATCCGGGCCAGAGGAAACGTCCGTCGTCGCCTTTGCGGAACCAATTCACCTGGAAGATGCGGGGTGGTTGGACGATGCGCTTGCGCATGTTCAGCCAGTGCCGGAAGTACCAGCCGATGTTGTAGCCGCAGAACGGCAGCATTGCCATCGGGTCGCGGCGGACCTGGCCGACGGTGCCGACGGCGGCGGCGGTGGTTTCGGAGCCCATGGTGGCGCCGAGAAAGACGCCGTGGACCCAGTTGAAGGCCTCGCAGACCAGCGGGAGCGTGCTGGCCCGGCGTCCGCCGAAAATGATGGCGCTGATGGGCACGCCGCCGGGAAGCGCGGTCTCGGGCGCCAGGCTGGGATTGTTGGCCATCGGCGCGGTGAAGCGCGAATTCGGGTGTGCGGCCTTTTCCGTCGAACCCGCTTTCCAGGGGCGTCCCTGCCAGTCGAGGCATTCGGCGGGCGGCGGATCGTCGTGGCCTTCCCACCAAACCGTGCCGTCGGGCCGGAGGGCGACGTTGGTGAAAATGGTGTCGCGCGCGATGGTGCGCATCGCGTTGGGGTTTGTCTTCGCGTTGGTGCCGGGCGCGACGCCGAAGTAGCCGGCCTCGGGGTTGATGGCATGCAACACGCCGTCGACCCCCGGGCGCATCCACGCGATGTCGTCGCCGAGGGTCCAGATCTTCCAGTCCTGGTACCGCGCGGGCGGGACCAGCATGGCGAAGTTCGTCTTGCCGCACGCGCTGGGAAACGCGGCCGCGATGTAGGTCTTTTCGCCGGCGGGCGATTCCACGCCGAGGATGAGCATGTGCTCGGCGAGCCAACCCTCGCGCCGGCCGAGGTAGGAACCGATGCGCAGGGCGAGGCACTTTTTGCCGAGCAACACGTTGCCGCCGTAGCCGGAGCCGACGGAGACGATGGCATTGTCCTGCGGGAAATGGCAGATGAGGCGTCGCTCGGGATCGACGTCGAGCAGGCAATGGAGGCCGCGGTTGAAGTCGTCGCCGTCGCCAAGATGGCGCCAGGCCACGTCCCCCATGCGCGTCATGATTCGCATGTTGAGCACCACGTAGACGGAGTCGGTGAGTTCGACGCCGACCTTGGCCATGGGGGAACCCGGTTGGCCCATGAGGTAGGGGACGACGTAGAGGGTGCGGCCCCGCATGGCGCCACGGCAGAGTTCGTCGAGGCGACGGCGCATCGCGCGCGGCTCGGCCCAGTTGTTGGTGGGCCCGGCTTCTTCCTCGGTGGGCGTGCAGATGTAGGTCAACTGCTCGACCCGCGCCACGTCGTTGGGGTTGGAACGATGGAGGAAGCAACCCGGATGTTTGTCCGGATTGAGCGGGATGAGCGTGCCGTCGGCCACGGCGACCGCCTGGAGACGATCGCGTTCGCCCGCCGAACCGTCGCACCAGACCACCGCGTCGGGTTCGGTGAGTTGGACCTGTTGGTCGATCCACCGGAGCACGGCGGGATTGACGATGGCGGGAGGGTTGGCGAGCAGCGGATGGATCATGGCCTTGCGGGCGGCATGTTCAACGGGAGGGACATCCCGGGCAATGCTTGGTTGGCGGTCATGGGGCGGGCGACGGAGTTTCCGTGCAATGAAGGTAAGCGCCGAAACCGCGGGGCCGCCGGTGTCAAAGACGTTCCAGTTCGTGCAGGCAGTCGTGTCCCCGCGTGCCCGGGGGCTGTCGGTGCGCTTGAACATGAACCCGGACGGCTTCTGCAATTTCGACTGCGTGTACTGCGACGTGGACCGCTGCGCGCTGAGGGGTGCGGTGCGTTCGCCGCACATCGGCACCATGCTGCGGGAGTTGGAGGAAGTGCTGGAGATCATCGCCGCGGGCGGGGGCGGGACGTTGCCGGGATGCGAGGGGGCTCCCAAGGAGTACCTGCGTCTGGGCCACGTCGCGCTGAGCGGGAACGGCGAGCCGACCCTGTGCCCGTTGTTCGAGGAGATCGTCGAGGCCGTGTTGCATCTGCGCGCGCTGGGTCACCACGGCTTTTTCAAGGTGGCCCTGATCACGAATTCGTCGGGCCTGATGGAACCGCCGGTGCGCCGCGGCCTAGCCTTGATGACGGCCCAGGACGAGGTCTGGGCGAAACTCGATGCCGGGACCCCCGAATGGTTTCGTGCCGTCAACCGCACGGAGGTTCCGTTCGACGACATCCTGAAATCCATCCGGGAGACCGCCCGGCAACGCCCGGTGGTGATCCAGAGTCTCTTTCCCAGGATGAACGGGAAATCGGTGCCGTTGCTGGAACAGGACGCGTATGCGGCCTGTCTCGCGGGGCTCCGGAACGACGGGGCCCTCATCGAGTTGGTCCAGATCTACTCGGCCAGCCGCCCGCCGGCCGGAGGGCGCTGCGGGCATGCAACCCTCGCCGAACTCTCGGCAATCGCGCGTCGGGTGAAGGAAGTGGCCGGGCTTCCCGCACACGTGTTCTGAGCGGCGCCGGCCCTATTTCTTTTCCTCGTACCAGGCCATCTGGATGTTCTCGAGGACCTTCTCGTTCGAGGCGTTCGGATCGCCGCCGAACTCGGCGAGTTCGCAGACCATCTTGTGGAGTTTCGGGAAACTGAGGCGCAGCGGGTCCTGGTCGGGAAACGCGTCCGCCAGGGCCCACGCGATCTCCTCGTGGTCTTTCCAATTCAATTTCATCGCGTCGCACTTGTGCCGGCGAAACGGCCCGCCGTCAAACCGTGGGTTGGATGCGGGTGCCGGGCGTCCTAGCGGTCGGTGTCGGCGGGAGTCGGCGCGTTGGTCTTGGCAACGGCGGCCGAGGGCATGGCCCGTTTCTCGAGCAGCGCGGCGAAGCGCTCGCGTTGTTCGGGGGTGAGTTCCACCGCGATCCGTTTCCGCAGCTCGCGCACCTCCTGCTGGAGCAGCATGGCCATCGGGCCCCACAGCGAGCGGAGGCGTTCGGTCGACTCGCCGATCTGGCTCTCGATGCGGGTGCGTTGCCCGGAATCGAGGTCGAGTTGGTTGCCGATGCGGCGAAAGGTTTCGAGGCGCTGCACGGCGAACAGGGAAGCGGGGAGACGGTTGGTCGAGGGACGGGCCGCGGTCCCCTGCAATGCCTCGGGGCGGGCGGGAGTGCCGGCGGCGGATGCGGGGGACGGACGCTGGGGAAGCGTTCCCGCCCTCCGGATGGCCGCGCCGGCGGTCAGCCCCCCGGTCAAGACGCCCGCCGCGAAAATCAGCAGCGAGGCGGCGACGATTTTCCAAGTGGTTACCACGAGATGACGGGGTCGATTTCGGAGAGGTCGGGCAACGAGGCGTCCGCCCATTCGGTCTCGCCCGCGTCCGGGAGATCCTGGGGCACGGCGCGCAACGGGCCGAAAAAGGCGCCGGCCAAGAGGGCGACGGCGACGGCGCAGAGCGCGGCGCGCCACAGTCCGGCGGACCAGAGGGGGAGCGGATCGGCTTCCAGCCGGCGGAGGGCGGCATGGACGCGGAAAACGAAATGCTCCGGCACGGTGTCGGGCGGCGCGACACGGCGTGCGGATTGCATGAGCGATCGGCGGAAATGCTCCAGTTTCATGGGGCTACGGCAATGGGGACGGGGATTGGGATGACGCGGTTACAGGTACTTGTCGACTCCCATCCGGGTAAGGACGCGCCGCATCTCGCCGCGGGCCCGGAAAGCGCGGACTTTGACGAGGGGCACGGACCAACCGGTGAGGGACGCTATCTCGCGCACGGATCGATCCTCGATCTCGAGGAGCGTGAGGACAAGGCGGGCGGGGGGCGTCAGCTTTTCCATCGCCTTGGCGACGAGCGAGCGTGCGGCGTCCGCGTCGGTCCCGACGCCTTCGGGCGCGACGGCATTGCGTTCGATCCAGTCGGTCTCGGCCGGATCGAGGTGGGTGATGGTGAACTCGCGGTTGCGGCGGTGATGCCGGAGTTGGTCGTAACAGGCGCGGACCGCGATGCGCATGAGCCAGTGTTCGAAGGGCGCATCCCCCCGCCAATCGCCGAGGTGTTGGAATGCCCGGACCAACACCAGTTGCACCAGATCCTCCACCTCGTCCTCGCGGCGGGCGTACCGGCGCGCCGTGGCGAAAAGGCGGGGCGAGTATTTGCGGACCAGCTCGTCGAATCGATCGACGTCCCCGCGGCGGACGGCGTCGATGATTTCGGGATCGCTGGGGTCCATTCGGGACTCGGGCCGGGAGTGCGCGTGGCCGGGAGACATCGCGGCACGCGGATACGGGCCGAAGAAGGGGCCACGACGATCAAACGCGTGGCCCCGGGGCAGGAGGTTCGGCCGTGGCCGGCCCGTGGGGCGCGGGCGGAAGCGCCGCTATTTCTGGTCGGCCTTGGGCGTTTCGGCGGTCTTTGGGGTTTCCTTGGCCTTTTCGGCGGCTTTCTTGAAGCGGGCGTTCTGGGCCTCGAGACGCTCGAGTTGGCGGCTCTCGGTCTCGGACAGGGTGCCGGCCTTCTTTTTCTCCTGGAGCACCTTGATGCGCGCCTCGCGCTTCTCGGAGGCTTCCTTGCGGCGGGCTTCCCGCTGTTCCGGGGTCAGCTTCTCGGCTTCCTCGCGGCGTTTGCGGGCTTCCTCGCGCTTCGCGGCATCGGGTGCCGCCGCGGCGGCGCGCTTCCTGGCGGGTTCGGCCTTGGTTTCGTCGGCCCGGAGTCCGGCGGAACCGAGCAGTGCGGCGATGGCGATCAGGAACGGGAGCTTGGCTTTCATGGCATGTGGATCCGCGGCAATGCCGTCGGTTGAACGGTGAGACTGCGGGCCTCCCGAAATGGTTACAGGGCGCCGGGAATCGCTTCAAGGCCGGGAAAACCCGTGCAGTGGGCGCGATTGCCGGGGCGTGCCGAACTGCTAGCCTGAAGCCGCATGAGCGACCTCCTCGTCGGCGCCCTCACGGTCCTGCTGGCCACCAACTCGCCGGCGGCGCTGACCAATCTGGTGCAGGCGAAGGCCGGCCTGCCGCTGGCGGCGGCACCGGACAACGATCCCCGTGCCGTGGAATTGCGCCGGTTGATGGCGGAGGACGACGCGGCCCGGGAGGAAGTGACCCAATGGGTTCGCGACGCGCGGCCGAAGGCGACGGTGGACACCACGGCGGAATCCCCGGCCGCCCTTCAGGCCCGGATCGACGAGCGGCTCGGCAAGGTCCGCAAGGCCTACGAGGCGTACATCGGGCGGTTTCCCGACTACGCGCCGGCGCGCAACGCGTACGCCACGTTTCTCGGGGAGATCGACGAGGAAGAAGCCGCGACGGCTCAACTGGAGAAGGCGCGGGACATCGATCCCAAGGACGCCGCCGTCTGGAACAACCTCGGCAACCACTACGGGCACATCGGGCCGGCGGAGAAGGCCTTTCCGGCCTACGAAAGGGCGATCGAGCTGAACCCGTTCGAGCCGGTGTACCGCTACAACCTGGCGACGGTGACCTTCCTCTACCGGAAGGACGCCCAGGAGTACTACCACATCGACGAACAGGCGGTGTTCGCGAAGGCGTTGGAGATGTACCGCGAGGTGCGCCGGCTGCGTCCCCACAATTTCCAGTATGCCTTCGACTACGCGCAGACCTTCTACGGCGTGAAGCTGCCGCCGACCCAGTCGGCCGCCGAAAAGAGGGCGGCGGAAGTGCTTCTAGCCGGGACCGCATTGGCCGCGTGGGACGAGGCCCTGTCGCTGTCTGACAACGAGGTCGATCGCGAGGGCATCTTCCTGCACCGCGCGCGCTGGCATCTTCGCGCCGGTCGGCCCGAGGCGGCCCGCACCAATCTCGCGCTGGTGACGAACGAGGTCCACGTCGACATCCGGCGGCGCATTGCCCGCAATCTGGACGCGGCGGCGACCAACGCGGTCCCGCCCCCGTGAGTTTCCACCGTGGCCTTGCGTCCGGCCCGGGCCGCGCGATGGTTTTCCCCATGCGTTTGCGGATTGCGATGGCGTCCTGCCCCTGGGTCCTGCTGTGGGTGGCACTGCTGGGAACGGGTTGCCGGGAGTCGGGCGGCGAAAAGACCTACGCCGTGCGCGGCATCGTCCGCGAGCTCCGCGTGGCGGAGAAGGAGGTCGTGGTCCGTCACGAGGAGATCCCGGGCTACATGGCGGCCATGACCATGCCGTTCCCGGTGCGTTCGATGGCGGAGCTCGCGGGGGTGAAAGTCGGGGACCAAGTCGCGTTCCGTCTCCACGTGACCGCGACGAATTCCCATTCGGACGCCTTCGTCGTGGTGAGCAATGCGCCGGCGGCCGTTCCCCCCGGCGTGGTGCTCAACGATACCAATGCGTTTTCGTTGTATGCGGACGTTCCCGAGTTGAAGCGCGGCGACACGTTGCCCGACTACGCGTTCACCAACCAGTTCGGCAACGCATTCCATCTGCGCGACTACCGCGGCAACGTCCTGGTTTTCAATTTCATTTTCACCCGGTGTCCCTTGCCGGATTTCTGCCCGCGGGCATCGAGCGGCATCGCCGACACCATGCGGCTGCTGAAATCGCGGCCGTCGGTCCCGGGCAACTGGCGCATGCTGTCGTTGTCCTTCGACCCGGTGGCCGATACCCCGGAGGTCCTGAAGCAATACGGCGAACGCTTTGGATGCGATCCCGCCTATTGGACCATCGGCACGGGTGCCTTCGACCAACTGCAGCCCTTGGGATCGCACTTCGGCTTGTACTTCGCGAGGAACGTCACGCCGGACAACCAGAACCACAACCTGCGCACCGTGGTGGTGGATGCCCAGGGCCGGGTGAGCGACATCCTCGTCGGCAAGGACTGGACGCCCGAGATGCTGGCGGACTCGGTCGTCCGCGCCCTGTCGGCGAAGCCCTAGTGCGCTGACCGCCGATTCCTCCCCATGATGTCGCGGGGAAAAGGGTCCGGTGGCTTCGTTGCCCGCGACATCGTCACGAGCGGGAATTGGCGGTCACCCCACCAGCGGGCCGCGCGTCGGCAACGCGGCGGCGGGAACAACCCGCGAGGCGATCTCCGCAACCGATCGCTTGCGGGCGGGAGTTCCGGGCACACGATTCGGTTCCATGAACAGGATGTTGGACCCGTCCCTGGCGGCGTGGGGTTCGCGCCGCGTCTTTGCCCTGGCGCTGGCGGTCTGGGTTGTCGGGCCGCATGAGTCATCCCTTGCCGCCCCTTCCACGGGGAAGATCGTGGTCGCGGGCGACGAGTGGGCGTTTTCCGACGCGGGCCTTCCGGACAACGGTGCCTACGTGACCAACGTGGCGACGTGGTTCGGCCTGTTGCCGGAAGGCGCTGGAAAGAAGGTCCTGATCCTCGACGGCCAGTCTTCGAACGGGGGATTCGGGGGCACGTTCGGCGCATTCGGAAGCGCCTTCCGAAGACTGCTGGCCGCGAATGGCGTCGCCGTCACCTACCGGGGCGTCACCGGCAATCCGGTTTCCCCTGCCGGTTACGACGCCGTCTTTGCCGACGGTTTCGTCGAAAATGCCGCGACACTCGTGCCCGATCTGGCCGCGTTTGTCGGCAACGGCGGCGCGGTGTACGTGGCGGGCGGGACCGGGACGTTCGGCGGCGGCCCGAAGGTCGAGGCCGCGTATTGGAAGCCCTTTTTCGCCGCCGCGACGGGGACCGGTGATTTTGGACTGGGTGATGCCGGGTGGTTTGCCGAGGAAGGAGCCCTCCGGGTGTCGGGTCCCGTCGGCGAGGGGGTCGCCGTCCTGCGGTGGTACCTTGGGCAGGACGTGAGCGTGGGAGGCAGTCCCCATGCCAAGGCGGCGGTCTCGGACTCTTTGCACGCCCTCGTGGCGACTTGGTCCGCCCCCGCGTCGCTCTCCATCCAACGACAGGGTTCCAGCGTCGTCCTGAGTTGGTCGGGAAGCGGGGTCCTCCAGACGGCCGGGAATCCGGTCGGCCCCTACGAGGACATCATTCCCGCGACGAGTCCGTTCACCCGCGCCATCGATCCGGGCGGAAGCCGCTTTTTCCGCCTCCGCTAGCGTCCCCTCGCCCCGCCGGCGATGACCGCGAAGATCAGGATCGCGAGGAGGATTCCCGCCACGAGGCAGAAGATCTTCCAGAAACTGTAGGG
>WBXI01000185.1 GCA_008933025.1 Verrucomicrobiota bacterium | reverse complement strand
GCCGGGCGTGGCGGAGCAGGCGGACGGTGGCCGCCGTCGAGACGACATTCTTGCGCGACAATCCCGATCCTTCCTCGAAGGACGCCTCGTTGCCCGAAATGCCCATCGTCTTGAGAAACCCCGCCAGGGCGGCGATGCCGCGGGCCTCGTCGTCGCCGGCGTCCGGGTCGGCCGCGGATGCATGGCGGCGTGCGTCCGCGCCCACCTGCAGGAGCAGGAGTTGGGCGAGGAGATTGTCCGAGGGCTTGAGGCAATCGGCGGCAATCGCCGACAGGGCCGGGCCGGGGATCGGTTCCCACGGGGCGGGGACGTTTTCGCCGGGCGCGGCGACGCGGACGGGGCCGTCGAGACGGATGCCCTCGGCCTCGAGCGCCGTCCGGAGGGCGAGGCCGAACGCATGGGCCCCGTCGGGCACCGACACGTGTTCGGTGTGCGAGCCGTTGGCGCGGATGGATCCGTCGATGCGGAGTCGTGTTTCGCCCGGGCGACGGCGGAACGAAAGACGGGTGGGTTGGTTCGTGGCCACCGTGACGGCGCGGACATCGACGTCGATCAGTCCGGGGATCGGGCCGAGCCGGGCGGTGGCCGGTTGGCCGGGTGCCGTGCCGCCGCGAATCAAGACGTGGGCGGCGTTGCCGTTCCAGACGAAGGGTCCGACGGGCGGCGCGTAGGCCTCCTGCAGGTCATCCCAATTCCATCCCGATCCATGCGGCGCGGCCTCGATCCACGAGGCGTCGAGCACCGCGCCGCCGGTGATTCGGCGGACGTGTCGGGCCGACAGGGAGGCGGCCAGCGGTGCGAGCGAACGGCGCGGGTCGGTGGTGCCGGCAAGGAAAGGGACGCCGCCACCGCGGATCCACAGCGGGCCGGCCGTGGTCCCGGCGGCGTCCGTGGCGCCCGGAATCGCCAGATCGGTGGCGAAGCGGTGATCGGGTCCGAAGTGCGCGAGGGCGAGGGCGACGGAGAACAGCTTGGTGTTCGACGCGGGGACGAGGAGGTGGGTCTGGTTGGTGGCGAACCAGACGTTGCCGGAGTCGGCGTTGGCGACGACGACGCCCCACGAGGCGCCGGGGGCGTGGGAGGAATCGATGGCGTGGCGCAACGCGTCGGCGAGCTCGGGCCAGTGGGCGGCCGCGGGCAATGCCGGGGGCTTGGCGGCCACCCGCGGGAAGGCGGCGACGAGGACGCCGAGGCAGAGCAGAGGGATCAGGGCCCGCATGGGGAACAGAGTGCGCACCACGGGTCCAAAGGGGAATCCCCAACCCGTCCAGCCTCCGCGTGCGAAGCAATCCGGAGCGCGCCGCGAAGGAGCGTCGGCGACGCCACGCCGCCATTCGAGCTGCCCCCGCCTCCCGGCCTTCCGACGGCCTTGCCACCGTCTTCCGACGGTGCTTCGGGCGGAAGATGCCTCTCGCGGTTCCATGCGGCGGTGCTCGGTCCTCGGGGTAGCGCGGTTGCCCGGAGAGGCGGCGGGGGCTACCAATCGGGCGTGGACGAACTTGGCTTCCCGGATCTGCACCATGCGCGGGCGGCGGAAGGTTGGCTTGAACTGGGCAACCCCGCCGACGCGGCACGCGAGCTGCGTCGCCTCTCGGAGGAGGCGCGGCAACATCCCGACGTGCTGGAGGTGAGTTGGCGGCTGTTCGCGACGCGGCAACGTTGGACCTCGGCCCTGACGGTGGCCCGGCGCCTGACCCGGAAATTTCCGGCGCGGGCGACCGGTTGGATCCACCAGAGCTATACGCTGCACGAGTTGAAGCGGACGCCGGAAGCGTGGCGGTTGCTGTTGCCGGTGGCGGAACGATTCCCGGACGACTCGACGATCCCGTACAATCTGGCGTGCTACGCCTGCCAGATGGGAGACGTGGCGGCGGCGAAGCTATGGCTGGGACGCGCGGCCAAGCAGCGTGGGCGGGACGAAGTCCGGGCGATGGGGCTCGACGACCCCGATCTCGAGCCGTTGCGCGGGTATCTCGAAGGGGACTTTTGAAACGACGGGGAAACCCCTCCCGCGAACGGGCGCCCCTCGGCGGGGTCGTCGCCGTCCATGGGCATCGGATGAAGGACGCGAATCGCCACAAAGACACCAAGCCGCGGGGTCCGGCGAGCTGGTTTGGCGGGTGCCGGGACCGGGAGAGCTTTCGGAGACGCATGGCGCGCGGGGTTCGCCCGGGCATCCGGGGGCAGTGGCCGGTCGTGCCCCACGAACGGTGGCGACGCGCGCGCTTGACGCGTCCGGGGCGGACTCCTAGCGTCCGCGTCCGGTTGGTGGTCGTAGATCAATGGTAGATCCCCAGATTGTGGTTCTGGTTGTTGCGGGTTCGAGTCCCGTCGGCCACCCCACCTCCGCTTTTGCCGCGCCGTTCCCACGGCGCGGTTTTTGTTGGTCGGAACGGTTTCCCGAGGCGATGCCGCTTGCCGGGGAGGGGGCGCGTTCGCTAGCAACGGGGGCCGTCGCCCGGCCCCGGAATGCTCTTCAATAGCTGGACCTTCGCCGTCTTCCTGCCCGTGGTGTTCCTGCTGCACCATGCGGGACGCCGCGCGGCGTGGCAGGTCGGGGTCCTCACCGCCGCGAGTTTCGCGTTCTACGGATGGGAACGTCCCTCGCTGCTGGTCCTCCTCGTGTTGTCGACCGCGGTGAATTCGTTTGCCGCGCAGGCCTTGTTGTCCGGGACCACGCCGACCGGTCGGCGCCGGGCGGTGTTGGTGGGTGCGCTGGCCTTCAACCTCGGCGTGCTGGGCTTCTTCAAGTACGGCGGAATGCTGGCGCGCACCTTCCTGCCGGCCGCGTTGTCGGCGCGCATGCCATGGCTCGCGGACATCCCCCTGCCGGTGGGCATCTCCTTCTACACCTTCCAGGGAATCAGTCTCGTCATGGAATCGTGGCGCGCGGGCGCGGCGGGATTCCCGGGATTGTCCGCCCCGCACGGCGTCCGGCAGACGGTCTGGTTCCACGCGCGGGTCTGGTTTTTCAAGGCGTTCTTCCCGCAATTGATCGCCGGCCCGATCGTCAAGGCCGGCGAGTTCTTCCACCAGATCGGCGCGAAACGGTGGGCCGACATCGATTGGGACGGCGCGGCGCGGAAGTTGGTCCTTGGGTTTTTCCTGAAGATGGTCGTCGCGGACAACCTCAAGGAAGCGACGGCGACGCTGCACTTCCCGGAATTCCTCGAGTTGCCGCGGTTGAACCTGCTGGGGCTGCTGTACGGGTTCTCGCTGCAGATCCTCGCGGATTTCGGCGGGTACTCGCTGATCGCCCAGGGTCTGGCCAAGCTGTTCGGGTACGAGTTGCCGCTCAACTTCAACCATCCGTATCTCTCGGCGAGCATCACCGAGTTCTGGCGCCGCTGGCACCTCTCGCTGAGCAGTTGGCTCCGCGAATACCTCTACATCCCGCTCGGCGGGAACCGGCACGGGGAGGCCCGCACCTACCTGAACCTGTTCCTCGTCATGTTCCTCGGTGGCCTTTGGCACGGCGCCGCGTGGAGCTACGCCGCGTGGGGCACCGCCCACGGACTGCTGCTGGCCGTCGAACGGTTCACCGGCATGGGCCGCGGCCGGGCCGCGGATTGGCCGCGGTGGCGGCGCTTCCTCGGGATCGCGGTGACGTTCAACGTCGTCTCGTTGCTCTGGCTCCTGTTCAAACTGCCGGAGATCGGGCACGTCGCCGCGTACCTCCGCTGTCTGGTCTCGAACCGCGGCGGGATCATGCCCCAACCGGTGTTCGTGATCGCCCTGTTCGGACTCCCCGTCGTCCTGCACCACCTCTGGGGCGCCTTCTCCCCGTCCTTCCCGGGATCCCCAGCGGCCCGGCAAAGGCTCTCGACGCTCGCGCACGGGGCGATGCTCGCGGCGATCCTCGTCAATGCCGGCACCCCGGGTGACTTCATCTACTTCCAGTTCTGATGCGTCACCGCCAAGCCATCGCCATCCTCGTCGTCGCCCTCGCCTTGCTCGCGGCCTGGCGCGGCGCGTTGGCGTGGCTGGGTCGCGCGGCGGAATTCGGCGAGTCCAATTACCAGGCCAACCGCATCCGCATCGAACGGTATCTCGCCCGTCCCAAGGCGCCCGAATACGTCGTGCTGGGCTCGTCGCTCTCGGGACGGCTCCGGCCCGCGGCCTTCGCCGGGAGCGCCTTGTCCGACGTGGCCGTGCTCGGGCTCGACGGTTCGTCGCCGTTGCTGGGGATCGCGGTGCTGGCCCACCGCGCGGACCTGCCGCGGGTCGCCTTGGTCGAGACCTTCGCTTTCAACCGCGGCTGGAAGGCCAACGACCAATTGTTGCTCGATGGCTTGGCCGGACCGGGAATGCGGCTCGCGCGCGCGGACCGGTTGTTCGCGGCGGACCAACGCCCGACCAGCCTGTTGTACTCGTGGTTCAAGGAACGTCGCGATCGCGCCGGTTCGGGATCGGGTCCACGCACCAACGAGGCCGTCCGCGTCGCGGGACCCGCCGAGGTCCCCGGGACCGCGGCTGCCGCCGATCTCTCGCGATTGATGGAGGACATCCGGGCACTGCGCGCGCGGGGCGTCGAGGTCGTGCTCGTGGACGTGCTTGCCGGCGAGAAAAGGATGCCCGGCGAACGGACGGGACCGGACACCGCGGCATTGGTGGCGCGTGAATTCGGGTTGCGGCGGATCGACCTGCGGCGCGAGTGGTTCGCGCGCGGATGGGAACCGGGCTACACGGACCTCCGGCATCTGGACGGTCCGTCCGCCGACGCCTTGGCGCGGTTGTTGGCCGAGTCGGTGGTCGCGAACAAGTGATGCGGGGAGCAAGACCGGCCGCCGCGGTCACCGCGGCAGTTCGATCGACCCGATCGCCCGCATGATGGCGTCCGCGGCTTCCTGATAGATCGCCTTGAGGCGCACCCGGTCGCAGGTCTTGGCTTCCACGCGCAACGCGCTCAGATCGAGCGGGGGCCCGAACACCACGTCGATCCTCCGGGGCGCCGGCAGCCGCCGATGGCGTCCCCACGACTCGAAGGCGCCGAAGATCCTGACCGGGGCGACGGGCACGTCCGACTTGATCGCGATCAACCCGATGCCGGCCTTCGCGGATCCGGGTTGGCCATCCTGAGAACGCGTGCCCTCGGGGAACAACAGGATCGCCGCGCCGTGGTCGAGACGGTCGATGATGGCCTTGAGGCCGGCGCCACCGCCGCCATCCCGGTCGACGGGCAGGGCGTTGTAACGGCGGATCAGGGCGCCGAAGAAGGGGTTTTCGAAAAGGGATTTGCGGGCCAGATAATGCACCGCGCGATCCAGGGCGGAACCGACGAGGACGGGGTCGGCAAAGCTGACGTGGTTCGACGCGAGGATGACGGGACCCACCGCGGGAACGTTGTCGGCATGGTGGATCCGCCAGCGGAAGTAGGCGGCGAAGAGCCAGCGGACGAACACGCGGCTTCCCCTGTAGAGTTTTCCCGGGCGGGCGGCCGCGGCGATTTCGGGGGGGAATGTGCCCATGGCTCTGGGACGGGGTCGGGATTGCGGGATGCGGGATCAGTTGAAGGCCACGCGGAGTCCATCGTGGGCGAGAAACACGCCGTCGGGGAGTTCCGCCTGGTCGGCGTCGTGGTCGTAGTCGTGGGTCAGGTGGGTCAGGTAGGTGCGGCCGGCGCCGATCCTGCGCGCCGCCGTCAGTGCCTCGTCGAGACACATGTGCGTCGGGTGCGGATCGCGTCGGAGCGCGTCGAGGACCACGACGTCGGCACCGCGCGCGGCCTCGAGCGCCTCGTCGGTGACCTCCTTGCAGTCGCTGAAATAGGCCAACCGCCGGCGCCCGCCCTGTTCCATCACCAGGCCGAGCGTGGTGATGCTCCCGTGCGGCAGTGGAAACGAATGGATCGAGAGATCGCCCAGCGCGAACGGCCCGGTGATCTCCCGGGGGTCGGGATGGAAATAGCCGCGCGGTACCCGCCGCCCGTCGAACGCGTAGGCAAAGATCCGGCGCAGGTCCACGAACGTCTCGGGCGAGGCATGGATGGGAAGCGGCCCGCCGCGCAGATCGCACACGCGCCGGCAGTCGTCGAGCCCCATGATGTGGTCGGCGTGGGCATGGGTGATGACGACGGCATCGAGGAAGCCCAGCCGTTCCCGGAGCATCTGGGCGCGGAAATCCGGGGTGGTGTCCACGACGAAGCGGACGACGTCGGTCTCGACGTAGATCGAGGCCCGCAGGCGGTGGTTGCGCGGGTTGGCAAGGTACTCGGGGGGATAGTCCTTGCCGATGATCGGCACGCCCTGCGAGGTCCCGGTGCCGAGGAAACGAAAGCCGAACGACATCGGCGGGGAGTTTCCGGTTTTCGGTTCCAAGTTTGAAGCCCGCAGAATCACAAACGCCGCCGCGCCCACGCCGGGCGCGGGTCGCTACGCCAAACGCGGGGCGAGCGCCTGTTCGAGTTTGAGGGAGTCGGCGGCGAACTGCCGGATGCCGTCGGCCAGTTTCTCGGTGGCCATCGCGTCCTCGTTGTGGAGCCAGCGGAACACGCGTTCGTCCATCGCCACCCGCTCCAACGGCACGGCGGCCGCCGCGGCGGGATCGAGTTTTCGCGCCACGGTTCCGGGGTTGGCCTGCAATTCCTCGAGCAACGCCGGGCTGATGGTGAGGAGATCGCACCCCGCCAACTCCAGGATTTCCTCGCGGTTGCGGAACGACGCGCCCATCACCTCGGTCTTGAACCCGAACTTTTTGAAGTAGTTGTAGATCCGGGTCACCGACACGACGCCGGGATCCTGCGCGGGCGGGTACGCGGCGGTGCCGGTGGCCTTCTTGTGCCAGTCGAGGATGCGCCCGACGAAGGGCGAGATCAGTTGCACGCCGGCCTCGGCGCAGGCGACGGCCTGGGCGAACGAGAAGAGCAGGGTCAGGTTGCAGTGGATGCCGTCGGCCTTGAGCAACCGCGCGGCCTCGATGCCTTCCCACGTGGATGCCAGCTTGACGAGGACCCGTTCGCGGGGAATGCCGGCGGCCTGGTACTGGGCGATCAAGGCGCGGGCCTTCGCGACCGAAGCCTTGGTGTCGAAACTCAGCCGGGCGTCGACCTCGGTGGACACGCGGTTCGGCACGATGCGGAGGATCTCGACGCCGAACGCGACCGCCAGCTTGTCCATGGTCAATCCAAGGACGGCGGAGGTCGTGGGTGCCTCCTGTTTGGCATCGCGCACGGCACGGTCCACCACCGACGCGTACTCGGGCATGGTGGCGGCCTTGAGCAGGAGACTGGGATTGGTGGTCGCGTCGCGCGGTTGGTATTTGCGCATCGCGGCGAAATCGCCGGTGTCGGCAACGACGACGCTGTGTTGCTTGAGCCCCGTGAGAAGATCGGACATGGCAGGAAGAGAGTTGAGCGAACGAACCGGGGAACCGTACGCCGGTTGCCCGCCGTGGGCATCGAAAAGTTCGCCCGGGTCTTCGCGGGGCTTGGAACCCTGCGTCGAGGCTCCGCCGGTCGGCGTCGTCGGATGCGGGGCGCCGGGGACGGCGCTTGCCGGGTGGGTGGGTTCGGGCAGGGTGCCGCCATGCGATCCACCGTTCGGGGCCTTCTCGCCGCGCTTCACCTTGCACCCGCTTTGCTCGGCGGCGCGAAGGACGGCCGGTTGGACATCTATTGGATCGACTCCCAGGGCGGGGGCTCGACCTTGATCGTCACCCCGGCGGGCGAGTCGGTGTTGATCGACTGCGGGAACCCCGGGGGGCGCGACGCGGCCCGGATCCACAAGGTGGCGACCACGGTGGCCGGCTTGGCCCGGGTGGACCATCTCGTCACGACCCACCTGCACGTCGACCACTACGGTGGCGCGCCCGAATTGGCGGCGATGATCCCGATCGGGGTGCTGCACGACAACGGCGTGCCGGCGGAGGATCCCGATGGAAACCACGACCCCACCTGGCCGCAACGGATCAAGGCTTACCGCGAGATGAAGGTGGATTCGCGCGAAGTGGTGCAACCGGGGGACCGGTTGGCGTTGAGGCCCGGCAAGGACACCCAGCCGAAACTCACCGTGCGGTTCGTGGCGGCGCGCCGGCAATTCGGACTGCGGACCTCCGGCGTCGCGAACATCGCGGCCTGCCAGGATCCCAACCCCCGCCCGAAGGACACGTCCGACAACGCGAATTCGGTGGTGACGCTGGTGGAGTTCGGAGGTTTTAGGTTCTTCGACGGCGGCGACGTGACCTGGAACGTCGAGGCGGGGTTGGTGTGTCCGGTGACGCAGGTGGGGCCCGTCGACGTGTTCCAGGTGAACCACCACGGGATGGACGCGAGCAACAATCCCATGCTGCTGCGTTCCCTGGCCCCGCGGGTGGCGGTCTTCAACAACGGTCCCACGAAAGGCTGCGCGCCGGCGGTTGCCGCGGCATTGCGGGCGCTTCCGGAGCCCCCGGCCATCTACCAGGTGCACCGGAACAAGAACGCGCCGGACGCCAACACCGACGCCGGACGGATCGCCAACGCGGATCCCGAGGGGGGACGCCATCTGATGCTGACGGTCTCGCCCGACGCGCAACGGTACACGGTGGCGGTGCCCGCGACCGGGCACCGGTTCACCTACTTGGTCCGGCCGCATCCGTGACGG
>WBXI01000184.1 GCA_008933025.1 Verrucomicrobiota bacterium | reverse complement strand
GCCGTGCCCACGACGACCACCTCGAGGGCATGCGCGTCCGGTTGCGCGAAATGGATGGCCTCCACCCCGACGAACTCGAATCCCGCCAGCACCCCCGCGTTGTTCAGCGAGGTCAGCCGCAGGTAGCGAACCGGCCCCGTCACCCCGTATGCCCCGAGATCCACCGGACGCGCCGAGGATCCACCCGTGCCGACCCCCGAGATCGTCGTCACCGGCACCATCGTTTCCGGCGTGTAACCCAGTTCCAGCGTCGCCTCTTCCTCGTCGCCCTGGGTCAACTTGTAGACCACCAGGTCCGCCCCGGGCCCGTTGACGATCGTCTCGTCGAAACGCAGCAGGATGCTCGCGCCCCGGGGGAGCGTGAGATGGTCGTTGAACGACCAGATCCCCGCCGCCGGCACCTCGTCGCGCCGCCCGATCGGCTGGAGCACGACCGTGGGCGACACTTCCTGCGCCACGGCCGGAAAGATGATGTACGGCACCACCACGCCCGGGACCGCCTTGACCCCGTAGGGCACCGGCAGGTTCCCACCCGCCGCATGCGTGTAGTTCACGACCTCGTCCGGCAATCCGTCCAACACCGGCGACACCGCGGGCACCGGTCGGGTCTGGATCTGTCCGGGCGCGAGCTCCTGCCGGATGTGGTACACGCCGGGCCGGACATGGGTGAACTCGTAGCGCCCGTCGGCACCCGTGACCCGCTGCGGTTCCCCCGGCTGGTAAACCCCGTCGAAGTTCGAATCCAGATAGACCCGGGCGCCCTCCAGCGGAAGTCCGTCGGCCGCGTCGCCATCGCCGTTCGGATCCGTCTTCACCAGACCCCGGATCGTGGCCCCCGCCGGATCCGGCACCAGCGGGTTGGTGAAGGTCACGAACACTTCCGTGCCGTCGTCCAAACCGTCCCCGTCGGTGTCCGCCACGGCGGGATTCGTTCCCAACAGCGCTTCCTCCACGGACGAAAGCCCGTCGCCGTCGCCGTCGGTCGGCACCGCCGCTTCCAGACGGAAGAACGTCTGGGCATCGTCGATCGCCGCCTCCAGACGCAGCACCGTGCCATCGCCCGGAATGGACGCGACCAGCGTCCACGCATCGAGGGATTGGGAGCGCGTCACCCGATGGATCACCCCGGGGGTCGAGGGCCACGAGAGCTCGATCCCATTCCCCTTCCGGGCAACCGACAGCGAGGGCAACCCGCGCGTGACCACGTTGGGATCCGTGCCCCACGAATATTCCTGCCGTGCGGTGAACCCATCCCCGTCCTGGTCGAGATCCCATCCCGTGGAGGAGAGGTGGTAACGCTGCAGCCAGTAATCCCCCGGCGCGGCGGCCGCGCACAGTCCGGCCGCGCACAGTCCGGCCGCGGCGGTCACGAGCACGGCGCCGAGGCGTTGCAAAACGGGCAAAGCAGGGACGGTTTTCATGGGTCGGAGGGTTGGGTGTCCGGTGGAGGCGCGGAGTTTTTTGTTACCCGGAACGACGCGACATCACAAGCACGGCCTCGCGCAGGATCCGGGCCCGCATCGCGACCGGGTTGTCGACGCCAGTGGCACCCGGCGGGCCTCGCCGGGTCCCGTCGTCATCCCGTCCGATTTCCCTTCCTCGGCGCGAGGCGGTCGCGACTCGCCGATGTCGGAGCCTGGACAACCGGGAAAGAATGGGCACACCGGCGGCAAGACACACCCGCCGCCATGGACCCTTCGGCGTGTCCCGGGGCCTTTGTTCGCTCGAACCGGATACCGTGGGGCCACGTCCCAAAAAGAAGTGTCCCGCACATGGCCTCGGCCACGTGCGGGACATCGCGTTCACCGGGTCAGCCGCCGGAACGCCGGCGGGTGACGGTTCGAACTTACCTCAAGGAGTCGGCACCGCGCGGAAGAAGCGTCGCGGGCTGCCGGGCGAGGAAGTGTCGATGTAGAACTGCCGGCCACCCTGGTGGACGACGTTGGACCAGGTGATCCACGTGGCCGACTTGGAGATGTCGGGCAAGTACTCGAGGCGGAACTTCGCGCCCGCCGGGGCGTCGAGCGTGATGCCGCCGAAGTAGGCGATGTCCGCGAGGCCGACGGGCACGGGGGCGCTGGCGACGCCACCGGCCGCATTGGAGACCCGCACGGTGTAGTTGCCCGCGTTGCCTTGGCCGAAACCGACCACGGTCAGCGTGGGCCCGGTTTGGCCTTCCAGCGATTTGCCGTCGAGAAACCATTGGTAGGCGACCGGCAGGGTGCCGGAGACCGCGACGGGCGGGACCGCGAGGGTCAGCGTGCCGCCGGTGCCGGCGGTCGCGCCCGGCAAGCCGGCGTGGAAAGCTGCCGCCCCGATCGTGGGTGGCACCTGGACCGAGAGGTTGGCCACTTCGGTGGCAATCGATCCGGAGGCGTTGCCCGCGACCAGTGTATAGGCCCCGGCGTCCACCTGGCGCAGCAGCAGGAGTTGGCCGTTCTCCACGATCTCGTTGGTGTCAGCCCCCGCCGGGATGCCGTTCGTGGTGTGGATCTGGGCGACGAGCAGCATCGCCCTGTAGCCCAGGATCGCGCTGACATCGACGACACCGGACGATTCCTCGTCCTGGGTCAGGAAGCCGGGCGCGCCCGGCGTGAACAAGGACGGCCGGAACGTCGCGATCGGGAAGGAAGTCCCCGTGGCGGGGAGGTACTTCCAGACGCGGGCGACGTAGGCGTTGTTGCCGGGATCCTCGAGCAGCACCAGGTCGCCATTCGCATCGAAGCCGATGTTGTCGAACATGTGCTGTCCTTCGCCGCCGTTGAGCAGGAGGTCGATGGAGCCGCCGTTCTCGGGGTTCGCGACGTCCGCGAACCTCAGGCGCCACAGGCGGCTCTTACCGCCGAAGCTGGCGGTGGTGACGAAATAGTAGTCCGAGGGACGGTTCGGGTCCCATGCGCCATCCTCGACGCGTTGGAAGGACGCGACGCCGTTCGCGACGGCCTGTGCCTCGATCTGGGCCCCGGACACGCCGGCCACCTGGCCGTACGCGAAGAGGCTGAACGCGGTGCCGTTTGCAGGCACGGCGAGGTCGGTCTCGTTCGTGAACCCGGCCAGCTTGATCCCGTACAGGATGCCGCCCGAAAGCCCCGCCTTCTCGATGTCGAGCCCGCTGGCCCGCTTGGTACCCACATAGAAGTTGACCCGGGAATTGTTGACGCTGCTGTCGTCGTCGCAGGCGACGATGGTCTTGTCCTGCGGCACCGGGTTCGCCAGGGCATTTTCCCAGGCGATCCTGCCGAGGTAGGGCAACTCGTAGCTATTGCCGGCCTCGGGTCCGGTGACGACGTGGGCCAGGGCGCGGCTCTCCTTGTTGCCCTCCTCGCCGTTCATGAAAATCCGGTTCGTGGTGCCGAGCCCGCTGGCCGCGTTGTAGTAGGCCGCGACGGCCGGGAGATCCGACGAGCAGAAGCGCGAGAAGGTCGCGGCCGGAGCCACGCTGTAGGTGCCGAGGACCGGATCCCACAGGTACACGGTTTTCATGAGGTCGTTGATGCTCTGCACGGCGAGGTCGGACTTCGAGATCACCCAGCGGGAAACGAACGCCCCCTTGCCGCCGTGCGCGCGGGGAATGCCGGACGCGGCGTTGAGTTCGTGGTTCATGAGCAACGTGAAGGTCCCGTCCCCGTTGTCGAAGGCACCCAGACCGTCGGGAATGCCGACCATGCGGTAGGGCGTCACGCCATCGGCCTTCTTGTTGACCGATTCGCCGGCCGAAAAGAGGGCTTGGAAGGCCACGCCGGGAACAAGCGCGTCAAGGACGGGCGCGGTCACGGTGCTGGGCCCGATCTGGTTGGGGCCGGCATTCCCCTGGACATTGCCCAGGGTCAACGATGGCCCGTTCGCGCCGCGGACCGCGATCCCGTCCTTGTACCATTGGTAGGAGGTCGCCCCCGACACGACGGCCGAAAGCTCCACCGTGTCGCCCTGCCGGGCGGCGACGATCGCCTGCGGTTGCGCGACCACGACGGGCGCCGCCGCGGCCACCTGGAATCCAAGGATGCGCCGGACGGGATTCCCGACGGCGTCGTATTCCAGCGCTCCATTCTGCGAGGTGGCCGTGATGCCATGCGTGCCCACCGTCAGCGTCGTGCCATCCGCGGCGACTTCCAGAGTCACGTAGTTGAACGTGTCGGGACTGTAGAAATCCACGGCCGAGGGGGACGTCCCCGCATTGGGATCGTTCTCGCGGACGACGTTCGTCAGTCCGGGATACCCCTGCAGGCCGAACGGTTCGACGTGCGCGGACTGCTGCGCCGCGACGAAGCTGTCGGCCATCGTCTTGATGCTGGCGAAATCATGGTTCGCGAACAGATCCGGGCCCGTGGCACCCAGCGGACCCGCGACGATCGAAAAACAGGACGGAACCTTGGCATAGGTCGACTGGTCCTCGGTCTGGCCCGAGGGCGAGTAGGTCAGCTCGTTGATGCGGTTCTGGTGGTCGTCGGTCGCCATGAAGACCACGTTCTGGATGCCATTGTCCGCGATGAATTTCAGCAGGCCGTTGCGTTCGGCCCGGTATCCTCCGATCCAGGATTTCCCACCGTCGCTGCCGACCGGCGAATACGCGTTGTTCCCGCTGCTGTTGGCGATGCCGGACAGGGAACCACCGATGGGGCCGATCTGGTCGATCGGGTCGGACACCGCGACGAACTTCCAGACGACGCCGGAATGCTGGGCCTCGAGGAGCGTCTGCTTGAGCCACGCGAGTTGGGTGGCGCCGAGGATCGTGCGGCCGGGGTTGTTCGCCCGGGGCGCGCTGGTGTCGTCCTTGTTGTCGGCGGTCTTGACGCGGATGTCGCGGTAGGACCGGTCGTCGACGTTGACGAACACGACGTTCTTGCCCCAGCGCTCGGCGAAGTAGAGTTGCTTCGTGCCGTCGGTGCGGGGATCGGAGGGCGCCGCGACCACGCCGCGGTCGGCGATGGGTTGGTAGCTCAGGTAGACCTGTTGCAGGGTGAGGAAGCCCGGCGTGCGGTTGATGAACGTGCCGCTGCCATTGACGTCGTTGGCGGCGACCCGCGCGTCGACGCCGGCACCCGAATCCATGTCTCCCACCGCGCCACCGGCGGGTGCCCCGCCGTTGATGTACTGCCGGTTCCCCAATTCGTGGTTGTCGTAGAGCGAATAGACCGCCTGACCCGAATACATGGGCTGCAGGCCCGGCTGCCCACCCGCGTTCACCGGGAGAAAGTTCTCCCGGTATTTCCTCGCGTAATCGCCGAACAATTGCGCCCGCGTCGCCCCCGTGGACGTCGGCCCGGGCAGGGTGCCCGAAAGGGTCACCGACGGGGAATTGGTATAGGACTCGCCGACGTTGCCCTTCACGTTGCTGGCGTTCTCGTACATCGTGTCGCCAAGGTTGATGTAGAAATCCAACCCCTGCGCCGGGAGGGTGCTCGCCAGCGCGTACGGGCGCATCAACCCGTCGTTGTCGCCGCTGAAGGCGAAGCGCACCGCCGCCGCGGCATCCGGGGCCGGCGCCGTCCTGAACGTGCCCACCCCGTTGGTGACCACCCCGTCGGTGAAAGCGTAGTAGTAACGCGTCGCCGGTTGCAGGCCCGTCACCCGCACCTTCGCCGTGTAGTCGTTGCCGGCCACGGTCTGCACCGGGTATCCCGTCACGCCCGACGCCAGCGTCGGGTCGGTGCTCACCTGCGCCACAAGCGGGATCTCCGCCGGCGCGCCGGCGTCCACCGCGCGCGTCCAGAGCGTCACGGCGGTGCTGGTCGGGTCGCCCGCGGAATAGCCCAGGAATGCCGGGGCAGCGGACGCGTGCGGGGCGCCGAGCAACAGCGCTCCCGCCATCGGCGCGAACGCGGCCGACGCGAGACGACGACGGGCGGCATCTCTGATCATTGAGGATCCGTGTATCATGTTGGAACTTGGGTGTCTGATGTTTGGAGTCGGCCGCAGGACGGCGGCGTGAATGGGGCCTCCGCTCGGGACCGGCTTTCGACGACATCTCCCCACGCCCGGGTTACGGGAATGCGTGCACCCCGTGAATATCCGGCAAACCGCAACCATCGCGGAACCCCGCGCGCCGTTTGCCCTCCCATCGCCATCCGGCGTCCCGCCACGCCGACCTTCCGCAGTCCTGATTCGGGATGCCCGGGCCGAGGCAGGCCAGGGATGTGGAGCGCGACCAAACCGCCTTGCCGCCACCCATGGGCGACTGGCCTTGGGGACCTTTGCCGTGAGGCGCTGCTCGGCAGCGCGGTACAAATGTCGTGACCGCGCCAAAGCACAACCTGGCCGAGGTGCCGGCCACGACACGACACGCCGCCGCAATGCCAGCTTGCGGGCATGCACGATCGCCATTGGTTGGTAGGCCGGCGCGGGGAATCCCTCCTGCGCCCCCCGTTGGGTGGTTGGGGACCGGTGCCAACGCGGAATTCCCGGCCCCACCTCATGCACCCGCCATGGAAAGGGAGGGAAAGCAGCTTGCCCGACCTGTCCGATATCCGCCCAACGGGTTTGATCGGACGCCTTCCCCATGCCGAATCGCCGACGCACCGACCGGTTGGGCCCGCGAACGATCACCAGACTCCAACCCGCGTGCCGGCGGCCCTGGAACCGCCAATTCCGACCGCAAACACCAAGGAATCCCTATATGTAACAACCCTGTTACCACGGGGCGTTTGTCCGGCGCCGGCGAAAAAAGCCAGGCTGGCAACCTTGAGAAGGCAGTTTGAGAGCGTGAAACGCAGGACCCCGCGGCAGGCAGTAGCTGCGATCGGGGTCCGTCTGAACGGCAGGAATCGGACAGGCGACGCGGGCCCGGATTTGGAAAGCGGCGTTTGCCCGACGATTCCCCCGGAATCATTCCTCCCGCGGAATTGCCGGCCCAGTCGCCCGGCGCAGTCACGGATCGAAAACAACGAAACCCAATATCCATCCATGAAACATCAACCCATGAACGGCACGTGCCATCCCGCCATCTGGTTGGCCATCCTGGTCGCGGTCACCCTCGGCAGCATGCCAAGCCCGACGTATGCCTCCGGTGGCAGCGGATCAGGCGGGGGCGGCATCACGATCCAGGTGGACTCGATCAAGGTCAGCAAATGCTACTATAATACCGGTGGCGAGATGTTGATCAAAGCGAGCAGTTCGGACGCGGCGGCGCGCCTCTTCGCCTACAGACCGGATGGAACCTACGCGGGCGAGGTGCAGAACGGCGGTGGCAGCCGGTATGGGGGCACCGCTATGCCTTATATCCCCTACGATCCCGGGTACATGACCATCAAAAGCAGTTCGGGCGGCAGCGTGAATGCACCGACGACCCCATTCCAGATCTGACTTCCACGCGATCCGTTTCGGCAGATCGCACGTGGCCCATTCCCTATAGGATGATTTCCGTGAAAAACCCTTTCCTCGGCGCGGTCATGACACTCGCCGTGTCCCTGTTGCCGCCGACGGTCTCGGCGCAAGCGCCCATGGTCCGCGTGGACCAACTGGTCGGCACGGGTGCCAGTCTGGTCGCGGGCGACCTGACCTTCGGCAACTTCACCCTGCCGCCCTTGCCGATCGCGGCCTCGCCACCCCTGGACGGTGTCGGCGACATCGCCGCCAGCGCGATGGTCAACGACGACGGCACCGTCTCCTTGTCCTTCACCGCGATCGACCCCGCCACCGGCGTGGCACGCCCGATCCTCGGCGCGGCTTTGAAGGCGATCGCCTACGACGTCGCGGTCACCAACCCGGACCGCCTGCTGGGTTCGGTCAATCAGAGTTTCGGACCCGCCACGACCGCCGCGTTACATATCCTCACCTATAGGCAACCGGCGCCCACGCCGCCCAGGTTTGGATCGGGCATCGCAGGCAACATCGCCACCGACGACACGCTGATCTTCGACAACACTTCGAATGCTTTCGAGGCCGGTGGATTGCGGCATACTTTCAGGCAGGGAAGCCTCTTTGGAGGCGGCTGCCCGGTCTACTTCCCGTCGGACGTCGGCGACGTCGGGGGTTGCGCAAGCCCTTTGCCCGGCGGCTATCGCGCGAACCTGGGTCTGCACGCTTTCTTCGGCGTGGTCCTCGATCGCCACAGTTTCATCTTCACCGTCGGCGCTCCCTCCAATGTATTCGACGCGGTGACCACCACGTTCGCCCTGGTGGACGCCGCCACTCCCATCACGCCGGTTCCCGTGGCTCTCGGTGGAATCGATGCCTCCCGCCCCGGCATTGCCACGGTGAGTCTGGCCCGCACGCTGGATACGGACGGTCTCTTGCATCCCGGTTTTGCACCTGCCGGCGGCATCCCCGTCACGCTGACCACCAGCGATGCCTCCGCGCTGCCCCTGCCGCCCACGCTGACGATGGCGCAGGGCGTGTCGACGGCCACGTTTTCCATCGGCGACGCCGCGGTGGATGGGCCCACCGTGGTCACCGCGACCGCGACCTACAACGGGTTGACCGTCCAGCAGACGGTGAGAGTCAACCCGTCGGTACCCCTTGCGCTGTTGCCCCTGGGCGGAACTTTCCTTCAGGGCGGCGCGCTGTTCGCGGTCGCTTTGAACCGTCCCAACTTCTCGCCGGCGGTGGTCTCGTTGGCCAGCAGTCACCCGCTCGTCGCCCCACTGCCACCCACCGTCACCATCGCGCCGCTCGCCCAAAG
>WBXI01000183.1 GCA_008933025.1 Verrucomicrobiota bacterium | reverse complement strand
TACCCTCCGCACTCCGACGGCGCTCCGCGCGGGGGACCGCCGCGGCCTGTCGCCTGCGCGCATGCGCCTTCGGACTGCGGTGGCAAGGCCTTCGGAAGGCCGCGACATCGCTATGAAACCGGATGCGACCAAGGTGGGCGAAGGGCCTCGTCGCAAAGCGGAGTGGGCGTCGCTGACGCTCCTGCCCTCCGCACTCCGACGGCGCTCCGCGCGGGGGACCGGGACATGTCTTGCGCGCGTGTCGCGTGTCGGGACTTCCTTCCATCCTCACCAGTAGAGGCCGGAAGGATTGACCGGGGCGCTGTCGCTGATCTTGAGGGGGAACTGGAAGAACTCCACGTGGTTGTCCCCGAACAGCATCACGTATCGCCTCTGGTTCCTGAAGCTGTGCCAGGGCGGATTCTTCGAAGGGTCGAATCCCGCGTTCTCCCAGATCCAATCGCCCTGGATGATCTTGTTGACCGGGTGCGCCGCGACCTCGGTGCCCTTGATGGGCGAGCCTCCCGGTTGGGCGGTGACATGCTGCACGCCCCACGGATCGGCGGCCCACTGGGTGCAATAACTGTTGCCGTACTCGATGAAACAGTTCTTGGCCCCGTAATTGGGATCGCCCTTGTCCGACGGGCAACGCCAGCTCTGCAGCGAGGCCGCGTATTTGTTGAGGGGACGGTTGGTATATTCGCTGTAGATGCCGAAGGGCTGCACCAGCCAAAGGGTAATTGCGGTGGGTTTGCCGCGTTGCCCCCCGAAATCGCCCCAACCCGTGGTGATGGGGTAGCTGTCCCGGTTGTCGTCCACGTACATCGACCAACCCAGGCCGAGTTGGTGGTTGTTGTTGATGCACTGGGTGCGCTTGGCCGTTTCCTTGGCCCGTGACAGCGCCGGCAACAACATGCCGGCCAAAATCGCGATGATGGCGATGACCACCAGCAGCTCGATCAACGTGAAGGCACGGCGAGCCGGCTTCCGGCGGTCGGTCGGCCGGCCGGGGATCGAACCGCAAGGGGGACGGACGGTTGGCATGGGATTCACGAGGGGGGTTGGGAAGGCACTCGGGAACCCCCTACGGCGAGCCCGCGGCTGGCTCCGTTTGGCCCAAGGCGACATGTTTTCACTGCAACCAAGGGGGGTGGATCTGTCGACATTATTCTCCCGGCGCGGATTCCCGGGGTGCGTCGTGACCAAGGTGCGGCGGGCGCGGGACGACTTTCGGTTTCCAATGCCAACCCGGTCGGGCGATGTTCGGCGGAGATCTATGTGGCGCGTTACCCTGGCCCGTGTTTCGGGCGTGTTGTTGTTCATGTCCTGTCTGGCCCAACCCGCGGGCGAATGGGCCCGGATGAAGCCGATGGTGCCGCGCGGTTACCTGTGCGTGCGTGCGGCCAGCCCGGTCACGGTGGACGGCCGGTTGGACGATGCGGCGTGGAAACAGGCGCCGTGGACGGCGGACTTCGTGGACATCGAGGGGGCCGTGAAGCCGGTGCCCCGGTACCGGACCCGAGCGAAGATGCTTTGGGACGACAAGTACTTCTACATCGCGGCCGAACTGCAGGAACCCCACGTGTGGGGCACCATCACCCAGCGCGACGCGGTGATTTTCCAGGACCCGGATTTCGAGGTGTTCATCGATCCGGACGGCGACGGGCACGAATACTACGAGTTCGAGATGAACGCGCTGAACACGGTGTGGGACCTGCGGTTGGTGAAGGCCTACAAGGACGGCGGCCCGGCATTGAACGAGTGGAACATCGCCGGGCTCCGGACCGGGGTGCACGTGGACGGCACCCTCAACGATCCCAAGGACACGGACCGGTCATGGACGGTGGAGATCGCGATGCCGTGGGCCGCGTTGGGCGAGTTCTCGCGGAAGCCGTCGCCGCCGCGCGACGGGGATCGCTGGCAGGTGAACTATTCGCGGGTCGAATGGCAGATCGAGACCGGCGCCGGCTATCGGAAGGTGCCCAACACGCCGGAGAACAACTGGGTGTGGTCGCCGACGGGGATCGTGGACATGCACCGGCCCGAGAAGTGGGGCGTGGTGGAATTCACGACCGCGAGGACGGCGGGGCGCGCGGTGAAGCCGGGGCCCGTGGAAGCCGCGCGGGACATCCTGCAGGAAGTCTATTATTCCGAGCGCGTGTTCCAGTCGAAGGCGAAGCGGTTCACGGCCGACGCGGGCGAGCTGGGGCTGAAGCCGGTCGCGCCGGGGCTCGAAATCCGGCTCACGGCCGACGGTTGGCGGGCATCGGTTCCCGTGAAAGGCGGCAAGGGCGGCCAACGGGCGACCATCCGGCAGGACGCTTTGTTCCGGGTGGAATGATCCGGTGGTCCGTCAGTCGACGGACAGTGCCTGGACCACGAGGTAGAGTTCCCCGGGATTGTCGCCGACGGACAAGGTCCGGCGGCTGACCAGCAACTGTCCCGCGGCACCGATCCATTGTCCCTGGAGCGGGACGATCTCCGGAGCCGGCTCCGCGGCGTACGACGGTTCGCGTTCCGACGGGGCCGTGGGGTTGGCGACGGCGGCCGCGGCCGGGGCACCTTTCTTGGCGGTGGCCTTGGCTTTTTTGCGCCGGAACAGGCCGCCGACATCGGTGCCGCCGCCGGTATTGACGAAGCCGTCCTCGTCGGGTTCGACCTTGGTATAGGTGATGCCGGGGACGGTACGGGCGAGGTTGAAGGCGCGCACGGCGATCTTCTCCCAGTTGGCCAAGAGCGTGCCCGAACCCTTCCATTGGCCTTCCCACGAGAGGATCACGACGGGGGGGGCGGCACCGGTGACGGGCGACACGATCCTCGCGTCCGCGTGGAGATCGAGACCGAAGACGGTGTTGGTCGGCGCCGCGGCGCCGGCCTGGGGGAGAAAGGCGGGTCGGGACTCGAGGGACTGGAACTCGGCATGGCCCGTCGGTGCGCAGGCCAGTTCCCTGCGGGCATGGCACAACACCTCGAGGGGGCCGGCGGCGCGGAGCAACCGGGCGAGTTCCGCCAGGGACTGGCAATCGCCGACCTTGTCCGCCGGGACGCTTTCGTGGGCGAGGGGGCGATGGCGCAACAGGGTGACCACGACCGCGAGGTTGGCGGCGGGGAGCGGCGCGTAGACCGGGAGGGCGGCGGTGTTGGTCGCGACCTGGCCGACGGCGGGGGCGGCGAGGCCCGTCATGGCGCACCCGAGGGCGATCCACCGGGCCGGGCTCATGGTTCCAGACGGGGAGCGAGGACGAAGAAGAGGATCTGGGGTTCCTTGACCCCGGCTTCGGCGGCGGTGGTGCTGACGACGAGTTGGCCGCTGCGGCAGGTACGGCTGCCATTGAGCGCGACCGTTTTCAGGACGGGCAACTCGAAGATCCCGCTGTCGCCATTGCCGCCGCGGAACATTTCGGCGACGGCAAAGCCGATGTCCGCGCCGCTCTTGACCGCTCCCTGCGACTCGCCGGCCAATTGGCTGGCACTCTGGGCCAGATTGGCGGCCTTGCCGAGGAACTGGAAGGTGTTCTGCATCCCGTTCCGGCGATCCATCAGGTCCGGCGACCAATTCAAACCGCCTTCCCAAGCCAAGACGAAAGTGTCGTCGGAGACGGGGCGGACGGTGACCTGGAGGGTCAGGCCATAGACGGCGGCCGGGGGCATGGGGACGCCGGGCTTGCCGACCAGGACGACCGGGCGGGTCTCGGTGGCGTCGAATTTCGCCATGCTCTTGGGTTCGATCACCATTTCGCGCGTGCCGCGGTAGACGACGTCGACCGAGCGGCCCATGGACCGCAAGGAATCCACGATGTTGGAAGACGCGCCGGCGAAGCGGAAGTCCTGGAGGACCTGTTCCTTGGACTCCGGCTTGAAGCGGATCACGGTCAGTTCGAGCGCCAGATTCCGGGGGGCCGGGGCGGCGGGTTCGACGGCCTGGGTGGGCGCCGCGGCCAACACGGCGGCCAGGGTGCGAAGGGCAAGGGTCTTCACGGCGGAAAGCGTTCGGGATCAGAATTTCCAACCGGTGCCGAACTGGAAATGAGCGGATTCATAATGCGAGGCGATGTCCGCATAGGTGCCGAGCATCAGGTAACCCTTGCGATTCGCCGCGCGATAGCCGACGCCGAGTCCCACGGTGGTATAGCGGGGGGTATAGGCGGCCTGAAGAAACTCGGTGTCCACGACGTAGGCCTCCGCATACCAGCGTTGGCCGAGACTCCGGCCCACTTTCAGCCCGTTCTTCACGATCTGCTGGCTGACCTGCGGATCGAAGGTGTAGTCGCCCACCGAGACCTTCATGCCCTCGTGGAAACTGACGTGGTTTCCCATCGAGAATTCCCATTGGTTCGCCCGGTAGGCGGTGTAGCTGGTGACGCCGGCCGAAGCCAGCAGGCCGCCGGCCACCATGTCGGCGGATCCATCCACCACGGCGCCGGCATGCGGGGTCACCTGCCAGAGCCACGGCTGGGTCTTGGTCCGCTTCACCACGAGCACCGCCACTCCCAACTGGGCGCCCACCCGGTATTCGTCGGCACCCTCGATCTGGGTGTAATTGAGCGGCAGGGACAGTTCCAACCGCACGCGCCGGGACTCGCCGACGACGAGCGGGATCATGGGCGTCCAGCTGAAGGTTTGGCCGGTGGTCCCCGCGCTGCGGAACGCCCCGACGTCGGCCGTCGAACCGAACCCGGAGCGGCCCTCGGGAGCGACATCCTGTTCGCGCTCCGCCGAGGTCTCGGTGGGCCGTAGGCCGTACTCCATGAAATTGCCGGTCGCGGTCATCGCGCTCGCGGCATTGGGATTGCCGTCGAGCACGCCCACCACCGACCGCTGGCCGAGCGCCGCGAGGAAACGGGCGTAGTCCAGTGCCCCGTCCTTCTTGAGGTAGGTGTTGATCTGGGCTTCCAACTCGGCGCGGGTCGGCGCCGAGAAGTTCCTTTCGATCAATCCCGGTTGCAGCTGCGAGGCCGAGAGCTGCGCGGTCCATTGGCCGGGATTGGCAATGTTGAACCGGAGGGCATTCTGGACGTTTCCATAGCGCAGCCGCGCGACGAAGGTCCGGTTGTTCAGCGCGTCGAACTGGCCGGTCCCGCCCATCAGGTCGCTGACGAAACGCGACAGGTTGTTGCTGCCTTCGTTGAACGTCACCGGCGGCCCGCCACTGGTGGTTCCGCCGGTCAACCCGAACAGATCGCCGGCATCGGCCGACCCGAACAAGGCGGCGACGGCCAGGGCATGAATCCAGCGGGCACGTTGGATCGGGGGAATGCGTAGGGGTTTCATGCGATAGGCCCAACTTTAGGGAATCTTGCGGGCGGTTGGTAAGAAGATTCTTTTGCCCGCGACGTGGGAAGGACTCGTGCCCTTCACTTCGACGCGGGCTTCAGATGGCGGTCGAAAAACGCCAGCATGGCGGCATCGGCTTTGGCCGCGTCGGCCCCTTTGAAACCGTGTCCGGCACCCTCGATCGCGAGAAGTTCCGCCTCCACCGCGCTGGCCTTGAGCCGGTCCACCATCCAGTTCGCCTGCTCGAAACCGACGTAGTTGTCCTGGGTGCCATGGATGCACAGGGTGGGCGCGGCGTCCGGCGTGACCCAATGGAGCGGGCTGCCCACGATGTGTTCGCGGCGCTTTTGTTCGAGGTTGCCGCCGAAGAACAGCGGCAGCACCTCGTGGGCGTCCACGCTCTTGCCGTACGATTTCGTGAAGTCGCTTGGTCCCGCGAAGCTCACCACGCAGCTCACGGCGCTCGATTGGCCGGGATTCCCCTCGCCCTCGAAGGCCTTCCGGTCCGCGGTCACGCCGAGGAACAACGCCAGATGTCCGCCCGCCGAGGCACCCATGGCGCCGATGCGGGTCGGATCGATCCGATGCGTGGCGGCATTGGCCCGCAGCCAGCGGACGGCGGATTTGCAATCCTGGACGGCGGCGGGGAACCGGTAGGCCGGCGAGAGTCGATAGGTGACGGTCACCGCGACATAGCCGTGTTCCGCGAGGGTGAGGCAGAGTCGGTCGTAGCCCTCGCGGGTGCCGGCGCGGAATCCGCCGCCATGGATGCAGACGACGGCGGGGAAGGGGCCGTTGCCTTGCTTGGGCCGCGCGAGGTCCAGTTGCAGGTGTTGGTTGTCGGGATTGGCGAATTCCAATCCGCGTTCGAAAACGACGTTGTCCGGCACGACCAGATCGGCGGCTCGCGCGGGTGCGAGCACGGGACCCAGGGTTGCGAGGCACAGCAAGGCGAGGAACCGGCGGGCGTGTTTCATGGGGTGAAAGACCTTCGGATACCCGTTCGGGATGGCGGCGGCGAGCACGTCCTTTGCATCGGAACGCACCCGGGTGCGTCTTGCCGCCGTGGTGGTCGATCCCGTCGCCATGGCCGAGGGCGGAAAAAGGCGTCCGTCGGGACACTTGGGTCATTTCCCTACCGAGTATCAGGGTGTGGCAGCGACCCGGTTTCGGCAGGATACCCATGGCGGTCAACCCTGCCGGAGGTGTGCGATGAGATCTTCCCGTTCGACGCAATGCGGTTTCGGAATGGCGGCACTGCGGTGGTTGGTTGCGGCGGCGACCGCGGCGTTCTTCTGTCACGCGGCTGATCTTGGGCGGCCGACGCGTCCGCTGAACCTCACGTTGACGGCGAAAACCGCCACGACGGTCACCTTGGCTTGGGATCCCTCGACGGACGATGTCGGGGTGGTGGGCTACGAAGTCCTGCGGGATGGTTCGCCGGTGGGCATGGCGCCGGCGAATGGCTTTGTCGCCACCGGCCTGACCCCGGATCGCAAGTATACCTTCCGCGTGCGGGCGCGGGATGCGGCGGGGAATGGTTCCGATGCGTCCAACGCGGTATTGGCGACGCCGATGGCGGGTGCCGGGACGGTCGAACCCGTCCGGGTGCGCACCCAGTTCCACGCCTTGGTGCTCAACTACGACCCGATGGTCGTGGCGGACGGCGTCCGCGTACGCGCGGCGACGCGTTTCGGCTACCGGAGCGTGGACCAACTCGTCGCCCAGTACATCCGCCTGATGCGTCTGGCGAGTGGCGGGCAAGTAGAGTGGTCGGTTTCGGACCGGTACGATCTGGACGGGTTTCCCGCGCCGGCAGACCTCGGGCAACCCACGTTCACGGCCGAGAACTACGTCGGACTGCGGGCGACGGGATACGACTATTGGAACAATCCGAGCCCGCGCGGGCCGGACTATCTGGGAATCATCAACGATGCACGGTTCGAAATCCGCCGGAAGGTGAACGCGGGGGAGGTCGATGCCATCTGGGTCTTCGCGCCGCCGGGAACGGGATTCTGGGAAACCGCCATGGCGGGGCCGACGGCTTTCTATATCAACGGCGGGCCGATCATCACCCCCGAGTTGACGCGCAACGTGGTGTTCTATGGATTCGGGAAGGAGGGGCACCAAGGGGTGGGTTTCATGTGCGAGAACACCGGCCACATGACGGAGGTCCTGATCCGCGACCGCATCGCCCCGGATTGGCCGCGGAACCGATCTACGCGTTCGTTCGCGACGCTGAACCTGGACAATCCGAACCGGCTGTTGGTGACGCGCGCCGTGAACGAATGGTCCTATTTCACCCAGACCGAGGCGACCGCATGGGACCCGAGCCTGGTGGCGCCCGGAAATTCCCAGGTGGGTTTCTCCCATTTCCCGCCCACGGCGCTGTCCAACTACGACTGGAGCACCGTCACCTACAATCTGGAAAACGCCGGCGGGTTCCGGGTCTACGACGGGAGTTGGTCCGCGGGAAACCGGGAGTTCCACGCCCCCTATGGGGCCGGCGTCAAGGCCCTGCTTTTCGACGGTTTCGGCATGTCCGACAACCTCGGCGGATACCAGCCACCGGCGGCGTTTTCGGATGCCGACGTCGAATGGACGGCGAGGGTGACGCGGGGCGAGGCGGACGCGCACGCGGGATTCCTTTTCCGGGTCTCGCGATGCCAGGCGGGACTCAACCGGATCAAGGGCTGCTATGTCGGGATCAATCCCGGCCGCGGGACGATCGTGTTGGCGCGTCTGGACGATGGGTTTGTCCCGATCGCGGAGGCGTCGCGGCCGATCGGCACCGACACGACCCACCATCTGCGGCTCGAGGCCCGGGGGTCGCGGCTCAAGGTCTATCTGGACGGGGCGCTGGAGCCGGCGATCGACGCCACGGACGGTGCGAACGTGACCGGGGCTTTCGGTTTCGCATCGTATTTCACGGAGGCGCATTTCGGGGAACTGGGGGTGGTGGCGCACGCGGCGAGCCGCTCGGACGACTGGTATGCCTATCCGGGGGGCGCCGGCGGCGTCCGCGACCTGTCGCCGCTGGATTGGAACGGGGACCGGGACGTGGCCATGGATGGTTTCTATGCCTGGTGGTACGAGCATTTGCCGAAGAATGGCGGCGGACACCATGCGACCGACCTGGCCGGCGGCGGGGAGATGCCGATGATCGACACGTGGTGGCCCTATATTTTCGACATCAACCGGTTCACGAGTACCTGCCCGTTCCCGGACATCGTGTTCCCGGCCGAGGACGTGACGCCGCCCGCCGCCCCCGACCGTGTGTCGGGCATCGCTCTGGGGGCGTCCCGCATCGGGATATCCTGGAGCGAGGCCACGGACAACGTGGGGGTGACCCGGTATGAGGTGTAT
>WBXI01000182.1 GCA_008933025.1 Verrucomicrobiota bacterium | reverse complement strand
TCAAGGTCCGCGACGTCGTCCTGCCGCCGGACGTCAGCGATGGCCGCGCGGCGAACCGACGCCTTCTCCGCGCCGCATTGGACCGCATGGAGCGGCATGCCGAACGCATGGCGGAGGATCCGGCGGTCAGCTTCGACGAATACTACCAGCAGGGGACCGACCTGCTCCTGTCGCCGAAGGCACAGGCCGCCTTCGATCTCAAACGCGAGGAGAAGTCGGTCCGCGATCTATATGGCCGCAACGATTTCGGGCAGCGCCTCCTGATGGCCCGCCGTCTCGTGGAGGTCGGCGTGTCGTTCGTCACCGTTTACAACGGCGGCTGGGACCATCACACCAAGCTTTTCGAGGCCTACAAGGGCGAGCATATCCGCAACCTCGACCTCGGGGTGGCCGGATTGATCCGCGACCTCGACGCGCGCGGTTTGCTGGACACGACGATCGTGTTGGTGCTCGGCGAGTTCGGCCGCACGCCCAAGGTCAACAAGGACGCGGGGCGCGACCATTGGCCGCACGCCATGTCGGTGCTGGTCGCCGGCGGACGGACGCCCCGCGGCGCGGTGATCGGCGCGACCGATGCCAAGGGCTACCACGCCTCGGAGAACGTGTATCGCCCCGAGGATTTCGCCGCTTCCCTCTACACGAAGATGGGCATCGACCCCTCCCAAGTGCTCCATACCAACACCGGCCGACCGGTGCCGCTCGTGAACAACGGCCGGCTCATCAAGGAACTCTTCGCGTAGTGTCCGGTCCGCGTCCGCCGTCGTTTCGTCGCGCCGCCTTGGCCATCGGCCTCGCCATGCCCGTCCTCGCCCGGGCCGCCGCGCCCGAACTGGAACAGCTTTTCCCCATCGCGTTCCGGAACGGGACCACCAACCCCGTCGCGCTCGTCGGCAAGATCGAACCCTGGCCGCCCCGCATCTGGACCGACCATCCCGGCATCGTCTTCAACCCGGGCACGAACGCCGCCGCGTGCACCGTCGCCATCGCTCCCGGCGTTGCGCCCGGCCCCCATTGGATCCGTCTCTTCGGCCCCGAAGGCGCCTCCGCCCCGCGTTTCCTCGTCGTCACACCCGGCCCCACGACGCCCGAGATCGAACCCAACGACCACTTCGCCCAGGCCCAATCCGTCACCAATCTCCCCGCCGTCGTCGACGGCCGCCTCGAGAAATCCGGCGACGTCGATTCCTACGCCGTCGCCTTGCGCGCCGGCCAAACGCTCCTCGCGCGGCTCGAGGCCCACGTCCTGATGTCGCCCGTCGACGCCGTGCTGCGGATCGTCGACTCGCGGGGCGTCGAGGTCGCGTTCAACCACGATGATGGCCGCACGCTCGATCCATTCGTGGCGTGGACGGCGCCGACCGCCGGCACCTACGTGGTGCAGGCGTTCGGATTCCCGCACCCCGGCGCCACCGACATCCGGTTCGTGGGCAACGCCCGTTGCGTCTACCGACTCACGCTCTCCGGCGGCCCGTGGCTGTCCCACGCCATCCCGCTCGTCGCGCGCCGGGGCACCACCAACCATCTGGTTCTTTCCGGCTGGAACCTCCCTCCCAGCCTCGCGCCCGGCCTCGGGTTTCCCTCCTCCGCGGCGACGGGTACTGTTTTGTCGGTCCGGATTCCCGGCGCCGCCGAGGATTTGCGGGTCCCCTTGGCCGACGAACCCCAACTCGTCGAACGCGAACCCAACGACCTCCCCGGCCAGGCCCAACCCCTGCCCTTCCCCGGCGCCGTCACCGGCCGCATCGAACGCGCCGACGACATCGACCGTTATCTCGTCGACCTCCCGGCAGCCCCGGTGGAATTCGTCGTCCAGTCCGCCGCGCTGGGTTTTCCCTTCGATGCCCGGCTCCGAATCGAGGATTCCGAGGGAAAGATCGTGGCTCGCGCCGACGAATCCACCCTCGGGGATCCCGTGCTCGCGTGGACGCCGCCGACCGCGGGCAAGTACCGTGTGGCGATCGACAACCTTCTGCACCGCGGCGGCGATCGAATGGTCTATCACCTCGCGGTCCGCGTGCCGCAACCCGCCGTCGAGTTCGCCCTCGCCGAGGGCTCGGTCGTCGTCGAGCCGGGAAAAACCAACGAGACGAAAATCGCCGTGACGCGCCGCGGCGGATTCACCAACGCGGTCTCGATCCGCGTCGAGGGACTCCCGGCCGGGATCGTCGCGCTGCCCTCGGACGTGGCGGCCAATGCCGCCGAGGGCACGGTCCGGTTGGTGGCCGCCACCAACGCGCCACCGGCCAACGTTCCACTGCACGTGGTCGCCACCACCGCCGGGAAAATGCACCCCGTGGGGTTTCCGTTGGTCAGCGCCGGAGAGAACAACGGCGTTCCACAGGGGTTCAAGCACCTGTTGGCGGAACGGATCGACCAGCTTTGGCTCACCGTCAGGTCGCCCGCGACCAACGCCGCGCCCGCCAAGTGACGGTGGCGACGGGGCTCATCCCGCCCGCCATTGACCGCGCCATCGGCCGAACCAATACAGCAGCACCAATCCCAGCAGCGCCCCCGACGAATCGATCCCCACGTCGAGTGCCGACCCCTGCCGGCTTGGATGGAAAGACTGGTGAACTTCGTCGCTGGCCGCGTACAGGGTGGCACCCACCCACGCAAGTGCCGCCGCCCGCATCGGCCACCTCCCCGCGACGCGATCCGGCGAGAGCGCACGAAACAACAACGCCGCCAGCACCAGGTATTCGGTCACGTGCCCACCCTTGCGGATCACCATCCGCACCGTCCCGATCTGGTCGTCGGACAGCGACGGCACCAACCAATGGAGAAACGGGGTGAGGTAATGCGACGTGTGGTTCGCCGAGAGGGCGTCGGTGGAACCCCAATAGATCAACCCGCACCAGACCACGACGGGCATCCAGCGGAACCAGACTCGGGAGGGAGGGGAATCGGTATCCGTGGCCATGCGCCGCGACCATGCCGGGAGGCGCGACCGGGACTCCAGCGCGGAGTCTCGGGGTCGATCCGTCCGAGTGCTTCCTCACGGCGTTGCCCCCATCCATGGGCCCCGGAGAACGGAAGCCCCTCGCCACAATGCCCCGGGGGCTCGAACGACGTCGGGCACCGCGGCATCGGTCGGCACCCGTTCCGGCTCACGGCGCGCCGTGCGCCCGGTAGAACCGCGCGTTGGCGGAGCCCGCCCCCGGGTCCTGGAATTCCGCGATGCCGCCGGGAAACTGCGCCAGACTGCTCCCCATCTCGTGCCACACGCGCAGGTCGCCGCTCGCCTCCAGGACATATTGGACTCCCGGCTCGCCCAAGACCCGCACGATCCCGGTCCCGTTCGCCAACTGCCCCACCCACTCGACGCTCGATGGAATCTCGCGCACCGGCAACACGGTGATCCGGTAGTCGTCGAACACCATGAAGTTGTTCCCGGGCTTCGCCGGGTCCCGGATGGCCCACACCGCGTCGATCTCGTTCAGGTCCAATTTGGATCCCTTGGTCGTGATCGGCCGTCCGTTCACCACCACCGCGCCGTTGATGTCGGCCGTCCAGAGGTTGCGGGCGAAATTCAGGGTGATCCGCAGATCGTAGACCTCGTTGGGACTGAACTTGAATCCGGTCGCGACGAACCCCTTCGCGTCGTCGAGGGCGAAGTTCACCTCGAGGGCGCTGTTGTCGAAATCCAGCGTGAACAGGCGCTCCTCGCGGGTGTTGTAGGCGCTCCACCGGAAGTCGTCGAAGTAGGGGGCCGCCTCGGTCGAATCGAAGATCTCGAACGACACCGTGAAGGTGATGAGCGGCAGATCCCCGGACACGGGCATGAGGGCGACGGGACGGAACACGTTGAGGAGATCGTCCGCGGGATTTGGCGCCACGAAGCCGACGTATGCCACCTGCCCATCGAATCCCGCCAAAGGTCCCGGCAGGATGCCATTGCCGCCGTTTCCGAGCGCCACCCAGCCGTTCTGTCCTCCCAGATCGAGCGCGGTGTCGTAACCCTCGAAAGGTTCGAACCCGGTCTCGAACCACACGCGCTGCGCGGCGGGAAATCCGACGCCGTTCGCCGCGCGCAATCCCAGGCATGCCACGGTCGCGACCATCGACGCGATGGCCACACCGCTCCAGTTCTTGGATCTCATCGGAGTTTTTTTTCCACGACGCCGACGCCGGACACCCCTGGCTTCAGTTGTTATCGCGACCGCGTGGTTGGCCGGGATTCGGGCTGCGGCCGCCCCCGGTGGAACCCTGCGGCTGGCTGGGTGCCGACGGGGCCGGGCCGGGCGCGCGCGGCCGATTCAGGTAAGGCGCGGGGGCGGGCGCCGGGGCCGGCGGCGGGTTGTACGGCCGGGTCACCGTGGGTGCCGGCGTCGGCGCATTGTAGGTCGGACGCGGGTCGGGTCGCACCACGGGCAACGGCGAACTGTCGGGACGCCCTTGGTAGCCCGGCACGCTCCTGACGGTGGGCACGGTCGGGGCGACCCGTTGCGGCGCCTCGTACCCGACACCGGCGCCGGACGCCACCGGACCACCACCCGACGCCTCGGGCTTCCGGACTTCGGTCCGCGTCGTCGGCACCTGCCGGATGACGGCCGGATCCTGCCGCACGGCGGGGACGTTGGCCGCGCCTTGCTGGCTGGGCCGGGCAACACCCGGTGAAGGCTGGACTGGCGCCGAGAATCCCGAAGCAGCAGTCCCTCGGGACGGCACCGAACCCCCGCCGGACGAACCCGGGCCGGGGGGCGGTGTCGGCGCGCGCGGCGCCGCGGGACGCGACGGTACCGACCCTTGATTCGGCGGCGTCGCCGGACCCTTCGGCGCGCGCAACTCCTGACCCGGACGGGACGGCAATGCGGCCGGGCCACCCGAAGTCGTGGGCGCATTGGGTCTCGTGGCTTCCGAACGCCCCGGGGCCACCGGAGCCGCCGCACCCGGACGCCGCGCGGGACTGGCCGCGAGATTCGGACGGAACACCCCGATCTCGGGACTCGCCGCATTCCCGCGGGACACGGGGCGCTGGGCCGCCGCTTCCGGACTCGAGACGTCGCGGATGGCAACCTTCCGGATCTCGCTGCGGGTATGGGCCTGCACCTGTTCCCGGGAAACCCCGTTGTTGATGATCACCGTGTTGTTGTTGCCGACGATGTTCACGCTCTTGTCGCCCGAGTAGATCGCACGGCTCTCGCGCACAAACGGAGCGATCTCATGACGGCGCAACCCGTGGGGGGCGAGCACCGGTTCCGTGAAACGTCCCCACGAACAGGCAAACCACCAGTCGTCGCTGATGCCGAATCCCACGCTGACGGACGTCCCACGGGAATGACGCCATGAGTATCCCACGCCGACCGACCAATGGCACTCGGGCGGCAACGGCGCCCAACCACAATAACGATCGTTGTTGCGCCACGCGACCCACGCCGGACCCCAGTCGCGACCGGGCGTCCATACCCAGCCCAGACGCGAGGCATGGTGCCATCGCCCGTAATGGAACGGCGCCCAACCCCACGAATAGGTCGATTGCCAATACCAACCGTAGTCGCTCCAGACCCAGTGGCCGCCATCGCAATAGGGCTGCCACGCGGTGTTGACCACCACCACCGTTGGCTGCCAGCACCAACCGTAGGGTTCGAGCTGAACCCACGAACCGTAGGGCGATAGTTGCTGGTAAAACGTCTCGGTGACGACCGCCTGCCCCGGGGCGACGGCGGTGACCGGCGTCGCCGCGGCGGGCGCCGGCGCCGTGGGCGCTCCATAGACGGGCGCCGACGCCTCCGGTTGGGGTCCGCCGGGAATCACCGACGAGAGCGGCGGGTTGGTGGGCGGGTTCCCGGCCGGCGCGAAGGTGTTGGCGGGAACCACGGCGCCGGGCACCGCCAGATTGACCGGCGTGCCCCCCGATACCGCGGGACTCGACGCCGCCTTGCTGAGCAGCGCGTTGAGTACCGGCGTCCCGAATCCGATGTCGCTGAGATAGATGATTTGGTCGGCATCCAGGGTGAAGGGTTCCTGGATGGTACCGATGTAGCTCAGCAAGACGCTTTCGCCCACGGAAGAGCGGGACAGCTTGACCACCTCGTCGACCACCGCGGGAAGCGCGGGCACCGGCTTGGTGCCGGGATCGGGCGCGGTTCCCGCCGTCGGGATCGGTGCAACCCCGGCGAACGTGGCTAGGTTCGTCGCGGAGGGGACGACCGCGGGTGCCGGTTGGGCGGGGGCGCCCCCCGGAGTGACCGCCGGGGCGGGGCTTGGCGATTCGTTGCCGTTGGCGACCCAAACACCGGCGCCGCCGACGACCAACGCGGCGACACCGAATACGGGCAGCAGATAGCGCTTCATGGGAAGGTGGGTGAAGGTCAGGACGCGACGATCATCGGAACGCCGCTCCCGAAGGAAGGGCAGGCGCAGCAACCGGAGTCGCCATCGCCTGAACAGATGATCTTCACGTTATGGCAATCGACGGGCGCAATCTCGGGGTATTCAGGGGCTGGGGCAATAGGGCAGAACCCGGGCCGGCTCGACGGTTTCGGGACGGCGGAGTGAAGATTTTGCGATTTGGCCCGAAATCGGGCTTGCGGGGAAAGGCTCGGGAAGTAACGTCCGTGCCCGCGTTTGTCCGGCGGGTCGGTAGCTCAGTGGTAGAGCAGTGGCCTTTTAAGCCATTGGTCGTGGGTTCGACCCCCACCCGACCCACCACATCGCTTGAAATCAGTTGCCGGGACAGGATTCGGCGTGACAGCCGGAGCGGTTCGCGGATAAGCAACCGTCGTCTTTGCGACCCCATCGTCTAGAGGCCTAGGACACCGCCCTTTCACGGCAGTAACCGGGGTTCGAATCCCCGTGGGGTCGCCATTTCTTCAAGTGGCACGTTTGCATAGAGTTACCAAAGCGGAGCGTCGGAAAACTCTAAGCGAACTCTAAGCAGCGGGCTCTAAAACGCCACCATCGGTCACCCGGTTTCAAGACCGATCAAGGACGGCAGCCACGCCATGGCTTGCGGGGCTTTCGAGGTTTTTCAGGGATCTTATGGGCACGCCCTGCCCTCGCGCGGTCACCTGAGTAGGGATCTCAAAAGAGAACTTCAGTTGACGGGTGGGGGGTGCCTCGCCTCCTTGCCCCGTCCCCGCGCCTAGGATGCCCCGCCAAGGCGTTTTGAATCGCGGCGAGCGCAATGACAGCGGGACCGTGGTTGCGCTGCGTGGCGAGGTCATCCTGAGTACTCCTCGTGACTGTTGTCTCCGTCTTTGGCTGGGATGGCTGCCCACTGCCCATTCCCTAAAGGGATATGGGCAACGTGGTGCCCACCGCCCGAAACCGGGTTTTGGGCAGTTTTGGGCATCGACCACATTCCGTTAGAATCGGGTGCGATAAGGCCACGAGAGACGAGCTTGCTGCGCATCCGATCAAACGACTGCCGCGAAATCCCGAGACGGTCTTGCGCTTCCCTCCGCCATTCTTTCAAGGCGATCGGACGGTCGCCTAGGAGTTCCAAAAGCCCCGCGGGTTCTCGGCCCGGTCTTCCTCCCTTTGGCTCCTTGAGTTTTGCCGGGTCGAGCGTGTCGTCCCGCATGAATCGCGGGAAAGAGAACCGCGCAACGTATGGGTCGAATGACTTGAAATTCCGAAGCGTGCCCTCGACCACAAAGGCGTCGTCCTGCTCGTGCCGCGTGAATGTTAATATCGTGTCCGCGTCGCGCGCTGTTGCTCCCGACCCGGATATGCGGTCGATGGACTCCTTGCCCGCTTGGTTTCCCTTTGAGAAGTGCGCGCCAAATATCACGGCGGCGCCCGTCTCGCGGCAGAGTGTCTCAAGTTCGTCCATGAGCTTACCCATGTCGCCCGCTTTGTTTTCGTCGCGGTCTCCTAGCGCTTTGTAAATTGGGTCAACGACAACCAGCCCGAAGGGCTCGTCCTTAGCCCGCTCGCGTATCTCCACGGAGAACCTTAGAAGGTCCGCGCGAACTCCACGCAGATTCCATGCAACGAAGTCGCCGGGCTGTGTCCTGGGACCACCGCGAGCCGCTTCGATTTCGCGGACGCGCAACCCGAAGAACGCCGGAAGCAACTCCATGTTGAGGTATAGGACGCGCGCCTTCGTGCATTTGTGGCCAAGCCAGAACTCGCCTTGAGACACTGCCCACGCAAGATCCATGAGTGCCCACGTCTTGTTGGTCTTGGAACCTCCGCCCAGAACCATCTTTGTGCCGCGATGCAGCAACCCATCGATGAGGATCTCCGGCATCGGTTCCGGGTTCGCAATGCACGCCGCCACGTCCACCCACGGCGGGAGTGTTGAAGATGCCTCGACACAAGCCTCGCCTTCGGTGGGCAAGTACTCGCTAGCAGGCAATGACGGCGTGTCGGAACACGCCGAGAACTTGGCAATGTGGTCGGCGACGTTCTCCGCCGTCCAACACTGCGCTTCCGCATCCGCTAGATCCCATCCTTTCTGAGCCTCCGCGGGAGGCGTGACGATGCGCGAACCCGGAAGGAATCCCGCTATCTTCTGGGCGGCAGTAAACCCCGGATCATCCGCGTCTGGCCAGATGGTGACGGCGCGTCCTTTGAGCGGTTCCCAATCGGCCTTTGCGACCGCCTTGGCCCCGCCCGGCCATGTGAGCACGACCCAGCCCGGCAGAAGCCTGCGCCCGGCGTCCGCGGTCTTCTCGCCCTCGACT
>WBXI01000181.1 GCA_008933025.1 Verrucomicrobiota bacterium | reverse complement strand
TGGGAAGCGGCCGCCCATCTCGGCATCCCCGAAGCCTACCTGAACCTCGCCTTGATGGACCTCCGCCACGCCACGGGGCCCGCCGGCCAAAAGAGCGCCGTCGAGCACCTCAGGGCCGCCTCCGAGGCCGAGGGCATCAAGACGTGGATCAAGATCGTCTGCGCGCTCACCATGGCCATGGGAACTGCCGCGGGCGGCTGGCGCATCATCAAGACCATGGGCCACAAGATGGTCAAGTTGCAGGCCGTCCACGGTTTCGCGGCGGAAGCCACCGCGGCCACCGTGTTGATGACCGCCGCCCATTTCGGCATGCCGGTGTCCACCACCCACGCCATCACCACCAGCATCATGGGTGTCGGGTGCGCCAAGCGCTTCAGCGCGCTGAATCTCGGCGTCATCGAAAGAATACTCTGGGCTTGGGTCCTGACCCTGCCCGTCACCGCCCTGGTTGGTTACACCCTGATGCGTTTCGCAAAGTCGATCTGGGGCGGTGGCTGAGGCCAAGGTCCGGTTTGCGGGGAACCTGTCGTTCCGACAGATTGCCCCGGGGTGGCGGAGGTGGAAAAAACCGATGGCTCCCGACACAGTGCAATTTCCGAGACTTGTCCTCTGGACCGCGGCGGCGCTCGTCATCCCGCACGCGGACGCCGCCCGCTGGAATTTCCACCACCGGCATCCATCCAAACCGCGGGCCTCCACCCGGACGGTGGTCGTTCCGGCGCCAGTCCCGGCTCCCTTGCCGGTGCCGGCCCGGGATCCGGCCGCCGACCGCGAGGCCGCCCAAGCCCAAGCCGAGGCCGCCCAAAGCATCGCCGCCCTGCAGGACCGCACCAACCGCAAGAACTCCGAAGGCGCCGAGCAACGCGTGCTGGAGCACCTTCGGAAACGCACCGAAGACGGCTCCGCGGACGCCCCGTACGACCTTGCCAAGCGACACGAGGACGGCGTGGGTGTCCCCAAAAACGCGGCGGAGGCCGCCCGACTCTACCGACTCTCGGCCGAACGCGGGAATGCCGATGCCAAGCGTTGGCTCGAGCGCCAGGCCGACGCCTCTCGGCCGATCGAAACGAAATAGGCGTCCGCAGCGCCGGGACCGTCCATCGCCCGCTTCGCGCTTCCCGGCACAGGTGCGGGGCCCTAGCCTCGGCACCCATCGCTGACATGAAGGTATCGCTCGCCTACGGCCAAGGACATCTCGACGTCGAATTCCCGGACGATCGCACGACCGTCATCCAACCCGCGCATCGGCCCGCCTTGGCCGATGAACGCGGGGCCCTCCTCCACGCCCTCGACCACCCGATCGGCGCCCTAGCCTTGCGCGAGTGGCTGCGTCCCGGCGCCAGGATCTGCATCCTCTTCACCGACATCACCCGGGCGACTCCCAACCACCGGATCATCCCGTGGTTGCTCGCGTATCTCGAATCGAACGGCGTCGGGCGGGACCAGATCACGCTGCTCAACCAATTGGGCACGCATCGCCCCAACACCCGCGCCGAATTGGAGCGCATGCTCACGCCGGAGGTGGTCGCCGGCTACCGGGTGCTGAACCACGAACCGGACAACCACGACGCATGCGTCGCGTTGGGCACGACGCGCGGCGGGGTTCCCGCCCTGATCAACCGCCACTGCGTCGAGGCCGACGTCCGCATCGTCACCGGCTTCATCGAGCCGCATTTCTTCGCGGGATTCAGCGGCGGGCCGAAGGGCATCATGCCCGGCGTCGCGCACGTCGAGACGGTCATGAGCAACCACGGCGCGCACAACATCGGCGACCCGCGCGCCACCTTCGGGGTGTGCGAGGGCAACCCGCTCTGGGAAGAACTCCGCGACATCGCGCTCCGGGTGGGCCCGAGTTTCCTGCTCAATGTCACGCTCAGCGACGACCGCGCGCTCACCGGCGTTTTCGCCGGGGATCTCGTCGCGGCGCACCGGGCCGGCCGCGAATTCGTCCGCAACGCCGCCATGCAGCGCGTCGACCAGTCGTTCGACGTCGTGGTGACCACCAACTCCGGGTATCCGCTCGACCAGAACCTCTACCAAGGCGTGAAGGGAATGAGTGCCGGGGCGCGCATCATCCGCGAGGGCGGCACGCTGGTGCTGGCGGCGGAATGCCGCGAGGGCGTGCCCGCCGGCAGCCCCCTCGACAAACTGCTCCGCGAGGCGTCGTCCCCGGAAGAAATCCTGGCCTTGCTGGCCATGCCCGGGTTCGTGCGCGCCGAGCAGTGGCAGGCCCAGATCCAGGCGCTGATCCAACGCCGCGCCCGTGTCTTCGTCCGCTCGGCCATCCCCGACGAAACCCTGCGTGCCGCCCACCTCGAGCCCTGCGCCGACATCGGTGCCCTGGTGCGCGCCGAACTCGAACGCCGCGGTCCCTCCGCCCGCGTCGCCGTCCTGCCCCAGGGCCCGCTCACGATCCCCTACCTCCCCTGATCCCGTCCCCATGATGCCGCTTCGTCCGCGCGCCCTCGTCCTGCTCGCCCTCGTCGCCTGCTTCGCGGCCGACGCGTTCGCACAGCAGACCAAGGTCCCGGTCCCGGTCCTCCGCCGCCGCGCCAATCCGCGTCCCAACATTGTCCTCGTCGTCGCCGACGACCTCGGCTGGGGAGACGTCGGAACCTACGGGCAGGAGCGGATCCGGACGCCGAACATCGACCGGATGGCGCGCGAGGGCATGAAGTTCACCGCCGCCTACGCGGGGAACACCGTCTGCGCGCCCAGCCGTTGCGCGTTGATGACCGGACGTCATTCCGGTCGCGGACGCATCCGCAGCAACGTCCAGGTCCCGCTGGTTCCCGACGACGTCACCCTCGCGGAGTCGCTCCGGGCCGTCGGCTACAAGACCTTCGCCATCGGGAAATGGGCGCTCGGCTGGGAAGGCACCACGGGGCATCCGAATCGCCAGGGCTTCGACGAATTCCTGGGATTCCTCGAGCAATTGGACGCCCACAACCATTTTCCCCCGCGCCTCTGGCGAAACGGCGAGGCCTTCGAGCTGCCGGCCAATGCCGGCGGGGCCCGCGGCGAATATGCCCACGACCTGTTCGCCATCGGCGCCACCAACGCCATCCGCATCAGCGTCGAGAAACCCTTCTTCCTCTATCTGGCGCCGACCCTGCCCCACGCCAACAACGAACGCGGGACCAACGGCATGGAACATCCCGGCGCCGGGCGCTATGCCGCGGAGCCCTGGCCCCTGCCCGAACGCGGCAAGGCCGAGATGATCTCCCGGCTCGACGACATGGTGGGCGTCGTCCTCGACGTCCTCCGCCGGCGCCAACTCGATCGCGACACGCTGGTGTTCTTCACCAGCGACAACGGGCCGCACTCCGAATCCGGCGTGAACGCCGCGTTCCACCGAAGCAGCGGGCCGTTCCGGGGCTTGAAGCGGGATCTCTACGAGGGCGGCATCCGCGTGCCCCTCATCGTGTGGGCACCCGGCAAGATCGCGCCCGGAACCACCAATGGCACCCCGGTGGCTTCCTGGGATTTCCTGCCCACGATCGCGGAGATCGCCCGTGCCCCCGTTCCCGCGGACATCGACGGCATATCGTTCGCGCCGCTGCTGCGCGGCAAACCGATGCCCCGCGAGCACGACTACCTCTACTGGGAAGCCCACGAAAGGGGCTACGCGCAGGCGGTGCGGGCGGGCAACTGGAAGGCGGTCCGGATGGGCCCCGGCAAGCCCCTCGAACTCTACGATCTCGCCGCCGACCAAGGGGAAACCAACGACGTGGCGGCCGTCCACCCCGACGTGGTCGCCAAACTGGACGGCTTCATCCGCGAGGCGGCGGATCCGTTCGTGGCGCCGACCAACCAACCGCCCCGCCCGGTCTGGATGGCTCCCAAAGGGAAGTGAGGCGAGCGGCACCCCGTTCCATCCCGACTCCGCCACGGTGCCGCCGAGGTCCCCGGCGGACGCGACATGCGCCCCGGGAAACGGGGCATTGGAATCCACCGACTGGACCGGGCCGGGATGGCTACGGGATGCGGACCGGATGAGGTGGTCTCCGCGGCCCCCATGGGTGGCGGTGCGGAACAGCGCAAGGCAAGGTCCATCCCAACGCCAGCGGGATGCACCCGGCGCGCGCCCCCGCGCCATTCCACTCTTGCCTCCACCCCCGTTCGCCTGTCCGCTCTCGCCCCGACAAACCCTCTTTTCCCGCAATGAATGTTTTCGTCACCGGCGGCGCCGGATACATCGGCTCGGTCTGCGTCGAGGAACTCCTCGATGCCGGCCACGCCGTCACGGTCTTCGACAACCTTTCCGAGGGACACCGCTCGGCCGTCGATGGCCGGGCGACGTTCGTCCAGGGCGACTTCGCCGACCGCACCCTGATCCACGAGACGCTGGGCCGGGTGCGGCCCGAGGCGGTGATCCATTTCGCGGCCAGCGCGCTGGTGGGCGAGTCGATGACGAATCCGTCCAAGTATTTCCGGAACAACGTGGCTTCGGGCGTGAACCTGCTCGACGCCACCGTCGCCGCCGGCGTCCGCAAGTTCGTGTTCAGCTCCACGTGCGCCACCTACGGGCCGCCGGACCGGGTCCCGATGGACGAGTCGCTCCCGCAGAGGCCCATCAATCCCTACGGCGAATCGAAGCTGATGTTCGAGAAAGTGCTGGGTTGGTACCGCGAGATCCACGGGCTCCAGTTCGTGGCCTTCCGGTATTTCAACGCCGCCGGTGCCGGACGCCAGTTCGGCGAACACCACCGCGTCGAGACCCACCTCATTCCCAACGTCCTCGCCGTCGCCCTCGGCAAGAAGCCCCATTGCGAGATCTTCGGCACCGACTATCCGACGCCCGACGGCACCTGCATCCGCGACTACATCCACATCGCGGACCTCGCCCAGGCCCACATGCTGGCCCTCGACCCCTCGAAATCGGGGTTCTTCAACCTCGGCAACGGCGAGGGGTTCTCCGTGCGGCAGGTCATCGACGTCTGCGAACGGGTCTCCGGCCGGAAGATCCCGACCATCGAAAGGCCGCGCCGCGCCGGCGATCCGCCGCGACTCGTGGCGAGCGCCCAAAAGGCGTTCTCGGAACTCGGCTGGAAACCGCGGTTCCCGAAACTCGAGGACATCGTCTCGACCGCGTGGAATTGGCACACGCGGCATCCGGACGGTTACCCGGACTGACGCCCGCTCACTTCGCGGTCTTTGCCCGCGACAGGTCGACCACCCGCCACAGGTACCACGCCGCGACCGTCCGGTGCGGGCGCCAGCGTTCGCCGTGTTCCCGCAGCACCGATGGCTTCGGCATCTCGTCGAGCCCGTGCAGCAACCGGAACCCCTGCCGGACCCCGAAATCGTCGGCCGGCAACACGTCCGGCCGCCCGAGCGTGAACATCAGCAGCATCTCCACCGTCCACCGCCCCACCCCGCGCGCCTCGGTCAAACGCTCCACGATCTCGTCGTCCCCCAACCCCCGGATCACCCGCAGCGTCGGGATCACGCCCGACCGACACTTCGCCGCGATGTCCCGGATGGCGGCAATCTTCGAGCGCGAGAAGCCCGCCCCGCGCAACGCGTCGTCGCCGACCCCGTCCAGATCCTCGGGCCCGGGAAACCGCCGGCCGGGGAACAGTGCGATGAACCGCCGGAGGATCGTGTCGGCCGCCGTGCCGTTGAGTTGCTGGTGGGCGACGGCGCGGACGAGTGCCTGGAACGGCGTCCGGCGTCCGTCGGGTTTGAGACCGCAGGGGCCCGCCTGCCCGATCACCTTCGCGAGCTTGCGGTCCACGCGCCTCAAATGAGCCTCGGCAGCGGAATGCATGCCGCTGGTTGCCACCGTTCCGGCACCGCGGCAACCGGGCAATTCGCCGCGCACCCACCGCCTCCGATCCGCCCGTAACCGGATCCGGGCCGGAGGGTCTCACTTTTCGCGCCCGTCGGCTTGAGTTCCCCGCGTCCGGAGCCAAGGGTTGCATCGATGACTCCGACCCCGCTCCACCCGGTCCGGATCAGCCCGGCCTCCCGGGTTTGGGAGTCGCTTCGGGCCGTCGTCCCGGCCACGCGGTTCGCACGGTTCGCTTTCTTTCTCGTCCTCGCCGTCTCCCCGCTCCATGCCGCCGACACGGCGGAAGCACGCGGCCTGCTGCGCACGGGCGATTACGCCAAAGCCATCGACACCGCCGCCAAGGCGATGGCATCCGATCCCGGCTCCGAGGAATGGGCCCTCGTGCTGGGCCAAGGCCTCCTCGCCGTGGGGAGATATCCCGACGCGCGGGCAACCCTCACCAATGCCGTCGGGCGCAATCCGCGCAGCCTTCGCCTGCGTTGGCTCGGGCGCGAGGCCTGCCTGGCCAGCGGCGACACCGAACGCGCCGGCGAATACCTCGACGAGATCCGCGGCATCGTCTCGGGCCAGGGCGGTGGCTTTCGCGATCCCCGCAGCCTCGTCATCCTCGCCCGTGCCGCGCTTCGCCTCGGGGCCGATCCCAAGGTGGTCCTCGACAAGGTTCTCGAACCGGCGCGCCAGGCCGACCCGTCGTGGGCCGAGACCTATCTCGCCCGCGGCGAGCTCGCCCTCGACAAACACGACGCCGACCTCGCGAGCCGGGCCTTCGCGGAAGGCCTGCAGAAACATCCCGACGACCCGGACCTCCATTTCGGCATGGCCCGCGCCCACGTCGACGGCGAGCGCGCCGTGCTGGTGGAGTCGTTGGAAGCCGCGCTGCGCATCAATGGGAAGCACGTGCCGAGCCTGCTGCTGCTGGCCGACCACCGGATCGACGCCGAGGACTACGCGGGGGCCGCAAAGCTGCTGGACGACATCCAGGCGATCAACCCGTGGCATCCGGACGCGTGGGCCTATCGCGCGGTGCTCGCGCACCTCCGCAACGATCCCGCCGCCGAAACCGCGGCGCGCGCCAAGGCACTCCGGCATTGGACCAACAACCCGCGCGTCGACCACCTCGTCGGCCTCAAGTTGTCCCAGAAGTACCGGTTCTCGGAAGGTGCCGCCCGCCAGCGGCAATCGCTCGGGTTCGATCCGTCCTACCTGCCCGCCAAGGCCCAGTTGTCGAGCGACCTGCTCCGGCTCGGCGAGGAAGAAGAGGGCTGGAGGCTCGCCCGCGAGGTGCACGACCGCGACGGCTACGACGTCTCGGCCTACAACCTCGTCACGCTGCACGACACGATGGGCAAGTACGCGACGCTCACCAACGCGCATTTCGTGGTGCGGATGTCGTCGCGCGAGGCCGCGGTGTACGGATCGCGGGTGTTGGAACTGCTCGGTCGCGCGCGCGCGGCTTTCCGCCAAGTACGGCATCGAACCGAAGTCACCGACGACCGTGGAGATCTTCGCCGAGCAAAAGGATTTCGGGGTGCGCACGTTCGGGATGCCCGACAACCCGGGTTATCTGGGGGTCTGTTTCGGTCGGGTGGTCACCGCCAACGGGCCCGCGGCGACCCACGGGCGCGACGCCAATTGGGAGGCCGTGCTGTGGCACGAGTTCACCCACGTGATCACCCTCCAAATGACCGCCAACCGGATGCCGCGTTGGCTGAGCGAGGGCATCTCGGTCCACGAGGAACTGCAGGCCAACCCGGCGTGGGGCCAACGCATGGGACCGCGTTACCGCGCCATGATCCTCGGCGGCGAACTCACCCCGATCGCCGGCCTCAGCGGTGCCTTTCTCTCGCCCAAGTCCCCGCTCCACCTCCAGTTCGCCTACTTCGAGGCCTGCCTCGTCGTGGACCACATTGTCGGTCGCCATGGCATCGAGGCGCTCAAGGCCGTGCTCCGCGACCTCCGCGACGGGGTCGAGATCCAGGCCGCCCTCGCCGCCCGCACCGCGCCGATGAAGGAGTTGGAGAAATCCTTTGCCGAGTTCGCGGCCGCCCAGGCCCGGGCCATGGCCCCCGGCCTCGATTGGGAAAAGCCCCCGGCCCCCGACGCCTCGGCCGCCGGCGAGGCAACCCTCGACGCATGGGTCGGCGCCCATCCCACGAATTACTGGGCGCTGCGGGAGGTCGCCCGGCGCGCCATGGCCGCCAAGGACTGGTCCGCCGCGAAACCCGCGTTGCAGCGACTCCTGCATTTGTTCCCGGAACAGACCGGTGCCGACAGCGCCTATCCACTGCTCGCGTCCGTCCACCGGACCCTCGGCGAGACCAACCTCGAACGCCGGGTCCTTTCGGAGTTCGCTTCCCGGGACCGCGAGGCCCCCGACGCCTACCTGCGCCTGATGGAACTCGCCACCATCGACGGGGACTGGCCGGAAGTCCGACGCAACGCGGAACGGTTCCTCGCCGTGAACCCACTGCTCGCGCCACCCTACCGGCACCTCGCCGAGGCCGCGGAAGCCACCGGCGAACCCGCCGTCGCCATCGAGGCCTACCGCACGATGCTCCGTCTGGACCCCGCGAACCCGGCGGACACCCATTACCAACTCGCGCGGTTGCTCCGTCCCACGGATGCCAAGGACGCGCGCCGGCACGTGCTGGAAGCCCTCGAGGAATCGCCGCGGCATCGGCCCGCGCTTCGGTTGCTCCTGCGGTTGCAGACCAACGACCTTCCGTCCCACCCGTCCGGGGCCCAGCGATGAACGGATTCCCACGCCATCCGCCCGGGCTGGTTTGCCTGCTGCTGGCCCTCGCCGTCGCCGGCGTGCACGCGCAGGGTCCCGGTCCGGGTGGCGGCTTGGGCGGCGGTGGACCGCGCCGATGGAACC
>WBXI01000180.1 GCA_008933025.1 Verrucomicrobiota bacterium | reverse complement strand
GGAACCGCGCGGGTGTTCGCTGATGGCCGTTTGAAAATGAGCACGTCCCTCCACCGACCCGGTTGGTCGCTCGCCCAGACCACGCTGCTGCACGCCTGGACGCATGCCTACGGGGTGGCGTTGTTGCCGCTCTACCTGCCGATGGCCCGCGATCTCGGCCTCCCGGGGTTGGACCGCGCGACCCTGCTGGTGACGCTGATGATGGGGGCCTACTTCGGGCCGAGCTACGCGATGGGGGTGTTGGCGGACCGGGTGGGGAGGAAGCCGTTGTTGGTCTGGGGCCTGGTGGCGAACGCGCTGGGATTCGTCCTGTTGTCGCGTGCGGGATCGTTCGGTTCGGCGGCCGTGGCGGTGGTGTTGGCGGGTCTGGGTGGCAGCACGTTCCATCCCGCGGCGACCGCATTGGTGGCGCGGCTGTTCCCGGTGGCTTCGGGTCGGGCGTTCGGATGGTTCGGCGTGGGCGCGAGCCTCGGGTTCTTCGTGGGGCCGTTGTATTCCGGGTGGCGCGCGGAGGCGGTGGGATGGCGGCAGGCGGTGCTCGAAATGGGCATCGGGGGCCTGGTCACGGCCGCCGGGTTCGCGTGGCGCTTCGCGGAACCGCCGAAAGCGGTCGCGCATCCGGGCGCTTCCGGACCGGGCGCGACGCGTGGCGCCACCCGGGCGGCGATGCCGCTGGGACTGCTCGCGTTGCTGGCCACGCTGTTCGCGCTGCGCGATTTCGGCGGGGCAGGGAACGGCACGCTGTCGTCGCTCTACCTGCAGAAGGTCCATGGCGACTCGGTCGCGGCGTCGGGGCGGGTGCTGAGCCTGGTGTTCCTGGCCTCGGCGGTGAGCAATCCGCTGTTCGGGCATTGGAGCGAACGGTCGCGGATGCGATGGGCGGCGGTCTTGCTGCCCATCGCGGCCCTCGTGCTCGCGGCCTTGCCGTGGGTGCCGCGCGCGGCGTTTCCCGGGACGCTGATGGCCTTTGGATTCTTCTTCATGGCCACGTATCCCATCGTCGACGCGGCGTTGATGGACGCGGTGCCGGACGCGGTGCGGGGCCGGGTGTTCGGACTGTTCATCACGGTCGGCGGGTTGGTGGGCAACGCGGCGCACTGGACGATGGGACTCTGGGTCGAGGGGTTGGGCGGCGGGATGGGCCGGGCGGCGGCGTACCGGCCGCTGTTTGCGTTGTTGGCGTCCGGGGTGGCGGCGGCGATGCTCGCCTTGCCCCTGTTGCACCGGTTGCGACCGGACCACGGGAAACCAGGACGATGAACCTGCCGAACCTTTTCATGGCCGACCTCGGGCCGGAAGCGGGGATCACGCCGCAGATGGTGCGGGACGCGTGTTTCGCGTTGCGGAGGAACCGCGACGCCTGGCTGGCGCGGCAGCGCACCCGCCAATTGATCGACGTCCTCGCGTACACCGCCGACCAATGGCGCGAGCCGGACAACGGGTTCCGGATGCGGGCGCTGCGGGATGGCCCGCGCGAACTGGGCATGGGACGGACCACGCTCGAGCGGGGGATCGACGCGTTCCTGCGGGCGCTTTCGTACGACCAGTTGGACGCGCTGGTGGTCCAGGACCTCGGCGACACGCGCCGGCTCGACGAGTTCTCCGGCGGCGCGGCGGAGTTGCGGACCGGGCGCACGAGTTTTGCCCGGGGTCCCGAACTGCTGGCCCACCTGACGGCGGGCAACCTGCCGGTGTCCGCCCTGAACTCGCTCGTCCTCGGCGTGCTGGCGAAGTCGGCGCAGTTCTTCAAATGCGCCCGCGGTTCCTCGTGGTTGCCGCGCCTGTTCGCTCATTCCCTCGCGTTCAACGAACCCAAGCTCGGCGCCTGCTTCGAGTTCGTCGAATGGCCCGGCGGCTCGCGGGATCTCGAGGAAATCCTCTTCCACGAGGCCGATTGCGTCACCGCCACGGGCGGCGACGAGATGTTGCGCGACGTCCGCTCCCGGGTGCCGCTGCGGTCGCGTTTCGTGGGCTACGGCCACCGGGTCAGCTTCGTGTACGTCGGCCACGAGTTGTTGTCGTCGTACTCGGTCCGGCGGGTGGCGCGCGAGGTCGCCCACGACGCGACCGCGTGGAACCAACTCGGCTGCCTGTCGCCCCACGTCGTCTACGTGCAGGAAGACGGGGCCATGGCGCCCGAGGGCTTCGCCGGACTGTTGGCCGAGGAGTTGGCCCGGATCGAAGCCAGCGATCCGCGCGGGGAGGTGGGCGTCGGGGAAGCCGCGGCCATCCAGGCGCGCCGGACGGTGTACGCGATGCGCGCGTCGATGGCGTCGGCCCACGGCGAACGGCCAAGGCACGAGACGGCGTTCCGGGACGGGGCGTCGTCGGTGAAGCTCTGGCACAGCGAGGGAACGACGGCGTGGACGGTGGTGTACGACGCGGACCCGCGGTTCGAGGCGTCGTGCCTGAACCGGTTCGTGTACGTGAAGCCGGTGCGGCGGTTCGACGAGATGCTGCGGCATGCGGAACCGGTGCGGCACCACGTGTCGACGGTGGCCCTGGCGGTGGCCGAGGGACATCTGGGCGAGATGGCGCTGCAATTGGCCCGCTGGGGCGTGCCGCGTGTCTGCCCGGTGGGCCGGATGCAGGAACCGCCGCTGGCATGGCGCCACGACGGACGACCGGCGCTGGCCGATCTGTTGACGTTCACCGACCTCGAGTCGTGAGATTTTTCAAGGAACCATGGAACTCAGGAAAACATTCCAGATCGAGGCGGCCCATCGCTTGCCCCACGTGGCGCCGGGCCACAAATGCGGCCGGCTGCACGGGCACAGCTTCGTCATCGAGATCGCCATCGAGGGACCCGTCGACGGGCATGCCGGCTGGGTGATGGATTTCGCCGACGTGAAGGGATTGTTCCAGCCGTTGTACCGGCAGTTGGACCACAATTACCTGAACGACATCCCGGGATTGGAAAACCCGACCAGCGAACATCTGGCGGTCTGGGTCTGGGATCGCCTCAAGCCGGGGCTGCCGGGATTGACCGAGGTCTCGGTGGCGGAGACCTGCACCTCGCGGTGCGTCTACCGGGGCCGGTGACGGTTCAATCGAACACGCTCTTGTAGCACACGGTGTCGCCGGCGCGTTGGTCGTCCTCGGCCTTGCCGCCCGTGCCGTCCTTGAGCCCGAAGTGCCGCGCGCGAAGCGCGTTGGCCTTGCGGTATTCCGCATGGCCCTCGGCGAACAGGTGGTTGCCGCCCAGATTGTGCAGGCTCGCGTACCAGTCGAGGCCCGGCTTCAGGTTCACGTGCCAGTAGGTGTACTGGCCGGTGCACAACCCGAAATCGGATCCCACCGCCGGCCGCAGCGCCGTGAAACTCACCAGACGGATGGTTTCCTGGCTGAAAATGATGTCACTCGGGTTCGGGATCGAGTCCATCGTCCGCTCCATCAGCACGCCGTTGGGCAGGTAACCGGTGCCGCTCAGGGCCGTGGCGTCCGATCCGTCGCCCGGCTTCTTCGCGCTCGGGCAGGCATAGACTTTGGAACTCCGGGAATCCTTCGATCCCTGCAGGTAGGGCGCGATGGCATACAGGCAATTGTTCTGCCAGCCCGGGGCCTTCGGGTTCATGAAGTCGGGCACCTGGGACGCCCGCGGCGGCAGTCGGCGGTGATCGCCTTCGTAAAGGACCAGCGCGATGCCCATCTGTCGAAGGTTGTTGAGGCACTGCGTCTGCTTGGCCCGCTCCTTCGCCTTCGACAAGGCCGGGAGCATCATCCCCGCGAGGATCGCGATGATGGCGATCACCACCAGCAACTCGATCAGGGTGAAGCCGGCGCGCGCCTCGGTCCGTCCACCGGCCGCAGGTACCGAGCCACCCCGGCGGTGGCACCGCGGGGTCGCCGCCATCGTGGATGCTGCGGGCTGTCGGGGCGATCGGTTCATCGGTGGGGAGGTCGCTGCGGCGCGATTTCGATTGGTTTCCTGACGGGGGACGGCCCTACCGTATTGGGACAAGATCACAACGCAAGCGGCGTCCTCCGGACACCGCGGCGCTTTTGTCCATGGCCCGATTGCCCATCGTCTGGATGTTCCTCGCCGCCGGCTTGACCGCCGGGGCGGCGCGCGTCGATTTCAACCGCGACATCCGGCCGTTGATGTCCGACACCTGTTTCCGTTGCCACGGTTTCGACGCGACGTCGCGCAAGGGGAAGCTGCGGCTCGACATCCGGGAAGAGGCCTTGAAGCCGGCGAAGTCCGGCGCCGTGCCGATCGTTCCGGGCCGTCCCGAGGAGAGCGAGATCCTCCGGCGGCTTGCGTCGGCGGATCCCGAGGCGGTGATGCCGCCGCCCGAGCTCCACAAGCCCCTCGCGCCCGAACAACGCGAGCTCTTCCGGCGTTGGATTGCCGAGGGCGCGGAATACCGGGGCCATTGGTCGTTCCTCCCTCCCGCGCGGCCCGCGGTGCCGGGCGATCCGGATGCGGCGTCCGCAGGGGGACGCCGGAACCCGATCGATGCCTTCGTGCGCGCCCGGCTCGCGGAGCAGGGGTTGCGGCCCTCGCGGGAGGCGGACCGGACGACGTTGGTCCGGCGGGTGACGCTCGATCTGACCGGGCTGCCGCCGACGCCGGCGGAGGTCGATGCCTTTCTGGCCGACGCCTCGCCGCTGGCATACGAGAAGGTCGTGGACCGGTTGCTGGCGTCGCCGCGTTACGGCGAGCGGATGGCCCAGGACTGGCTTGACGCGGCGCGGTTTGCCGACAGCAACGGCTACCAGGTGGACCGCGACCGCGAGATGTGGGCGTGGCGGGACTGGGTGATCGGCGCCTTCAACCGGAACCTGCCGTTCGACCGTTTCACCGTCGAGCAACTCGCGGGCGACCTGTTGCCGAACCCAACGCCGGACCAGCGGATTGCCACGGGATTCAACCGCAACCACATGATCAACGAGGAAGGCGGCATCATCGCCGAGGAGTTCCTCGCGGAGTATTGCGCGGATCGGGTCGAGACCACGGCGACGGTCTGGCTGGGATTGACGTTCAATTGCGCGCGCTGCCACGACCACAAGTACGACCCCGTCCGACAACGCGATTTCTACGCGATGCTGGCCTTCTTCCACAACGTGTCGGAGAAGGGCGTGGGCGACTACGGCGCCAACATCCGGCGCAGCACGCCGCCGTTCCTCAAGGTGCCGTCGCCGGAACTCGAGGCAACGCTCGCGGCCCTGCAACGCGAGTCGGCATCGGCCGACAAACAACTGGCCGACCTCGACGCGTCGCTGGGCGCGGGCATGGCCGACTGGGAAAAGCGGGGCATCCCGTCCGATCCGCCGGTGCCGGCCGAGGTGACCGCGGCGCTGCGCAAGCCCATCGGCCAGCGTTCCGACGCGGAGCGCAAACAGTTGTTGGATTTCCGGCTCGCGGCGTCGCCCGAACGCGTCGCGCTGGCGAAACGTGCCGGGGAGTTGAGGAAGCAGGCGGATGCGGCCGACCTCGCCATCCCGGTGACGCTGGTGATGGCGGAAATGGAAAAGCCGCGAGCGACGTTCGTGCTGAAGCGCGGGGCCTATGACAAACCGGGCGAGGAAGTGCATGCCGGGACGCCCACGGCCCTTCCCGCGTTCCCCCCGGATTTGCCCCGCAACCGGCTCGGGTTGGCCCGCTGGATCGTGGACCCCGCCCATCCATTGACCGCGCGCGTCACGGTCAACCGGTTCTGGCAATCGGTGTTCGGCACCGGGTTGGTGCGAACCCCGGGCGACTTCGGATCGCAGGGGGAATCGCCCAGCCATCCCGAACTCCTGGATTGGCTGGCCACCGAGTTCGTCGGCTCGGGTTGGAACGTGAAGTCGCTGGTGCGCCTGATGGTCACGAGCGCCACCTACCGGCAGGACTCGCGCGCGACGCCGGCGTTGCGGGGAGTGGATCCCGAGAACCGCCTTCTGGCGCGGGGTCCGCGAAACCGTCTTCCCGCCGAGGCGATCCGGGACCAGGCCCTCGCGGTCGCGGGGTTGTTGGCGGACCCGATCGGAGGGCCGTCGGCGAGGCCCTACCACCCGCCGGGACTGTACGAGCAGGTGGTGGCGGGTTCCTCGGCCAACACCTACGTGGCCGATCACGGCGCCGGTCTCTATCGCCGCACGTTGTACACCTACTGGAAGCGATCGGTGCCGAACCCGGCGCTGTTGTTGTTCGACATGCCGTTCCGCGAGACCTGCACCGTGCGCCGCGCCCGCACCACCACGCCGCTCCAGGCCCTCGACCTGCTCAACGATCCCACCTACGTCGAGGCCGCCCGCGCCTTGGCCCAACGCATGGTGCGCGAGGGCGGTCCCTCGCCGGAGGCCCGCATCCGCCTCGGCTTCCGTCTCGTCGCCGCGCGATTGCCCAAGGCCCCGGAGCTCGGGGTCCTGGTCGCCGGCTATCACCGCGCGGTCGCCGGATACCGATCGGATCCGGAGGGAGCGGCCGGGTTGTTGAAGGTCGGCGAATCCAAGGCCGACCCGTCCATCGACCCCGCCGAACTGGCCGCCTACACCACGGTGGCCAGCACGTTGCTCAACCTCGACGAAACCGTGACCCGCGAATGAACCCCGCCGAAAGCCATCGCCTGCAATTGACCCGGCGCCACTTCCTGGGCCGATCCGCCACGGGGTTGGGCGTCGCCGCCTTGGCATCGTTGCTGGGGCCCGCGGGATCCCTCGTCGGCGCCGACACGGCCGGGCGTGGATTCCATTTCGCGCCGCGGGCGCGCCGGGTGATCTGGCTCACCCAGGCCGGGGCGCCGTCGCAATTGGACCTGTTCGACCACAAGCCGGGATTGAAGGCGCGCTTCAAGGAGGAGTTGCCCGATTCCGTCCGGGGCGGCCAACGCCTCACCGGGATGACCTCGGGCCAGAAGAACTTCCCGATCGCGCCCTCGCCCTTCGCGTTCCGGCGGCACGGCCGCGGCGGCGCCTGGTTCAGCGAGATCCTGCCGTGCACCGCCGGGGTCGCCGACGAATTGTGCGTGATCCGGTCGCTGCACACCGAGGCGATCAACCACGATCCCGCGATGACCTTCCTCCAGACCGGCAGCCAGGTCGCGGGCCGGCCTTCCCTCGGATCCTGGCTTTCCTACGGACTGGGTTCGGTGAACGAGAATCTTCCCGCGTTCGTGGTGATGATCTCCCGCCCCAGCGGTCCGACCAACGCGCAACCCCTGCACGAACGCATGTGGGGCGCCGGTTTCCTGCCGTCGGTGCACCAAGGCGTCCGTTTCAGCCCGGGCCGGGACCCCGTCCTGTTCCTTTCCGACCCGCCCGGAATCACCGGCCAACGCCGGCGCGGCATGCTCGACGACCTCGGTGCCTTGAACCGGATGAAGTTCGAGGACTACCAGGACCCGGAGATCCAGACGCGCATCGCCCAATACGAACTCGCGTACCGGATGCAGGCCGCGGTGCCGGACCTTGCCGACCTGTCGAAGGAGCCCAAGTCGACGTTCGAGCTCTACGGCCCGGAGTCGACCAAGCCCGGCACGTTTGCCGCGAACTGCATCCTGGCGCGCCGGTTGGCGGAGCGGGACGTGCGCTTCATCCAATTGTATCACCGGGGTTGGGACCAGCACGACAACCTGCCGTCCGGCATCCGTTCCCAATGCCACGACACCGACCAACCGTCGTCGGCGTTGATCCAGGACCTGCGGCAGCGCGGGCTTCTGGAAGACACCCTGGTGATCTGGGGCGGCGAATTCGGACGCACGGTCTTCAGCCAGGGCCAACTTTCCGAGACCAACTTCGGACGCGACCATCATCCCCGGTGTTACAGCGTCTGGATGGCGGGCGGCGGGGTCCGGGGCGGGTTGGTCCATGGCGAGACCGACGACTTCTCGTACAACGTGGTGCGCGACCCGGTGCACGTGCACGACCTGAACGCGACGATCCTGCATTGCCTGGGTCTCGATCACCAACGGCTCACGTTCCGTCACCAAGGCCGCGATTACCGCCTGACCGACATCCACGGCAACGTGGTGAAGCCATTGCTGGGCTGATCCCGGGCCGACGGCCATCCCGACGGTTCCCGTCCACCCGTCCGGCATTCCCGGAAGGGCGGGGGATGCATCGTGGTGCGGTTGCGTTCGCCGCGTCGCCTTCCGCCGAACCGCGATCGCATCCCGGTCGAGTGGCCACCCGCCTTGGCCGGCGTCGATCGGGCCCGCTCCGGCCCGGAACGATGCGGAAGGGAACTCGCGGCGTGCCGGAGCCGGGGTCCTTGGCCGTGGGTTTCCGATCCGCGGGGCGGGTGGCGACGCGGGGTCGCAAGCCCGTGGATCCCCGGCTGCCCTGCGTTCCGGGGGGAAATTTCCTCCGCCGGGAGGTGGCCGGGTACGGAAGCCTGTTCGGCGGATGGAACCCCTTGCGTCCCATTCGACAAGTGGGGTGATGGTAAACCGTACAAAGGATGGGTGGGATAGGGGTGCGACTTACGCCTGCGGGGAGTTGAAACTAAATATTGCTTGATGTTTCGTGGTTGTTTGGAAATAAGTAGACAAAGGATTGGAAGGCCTGAGGAGGTATGCACCCCTACAAGCATGCCGAGTCGGGTTGGGTTTCAGTCCCGTAAAAACCAACACACACGCAGTAAAAACAGGACACTGATATGAAGGTACTCCTCAACAACTCCCGGGGGTGCATGACGAAAATGTGAAGAGAGACGAGTTTGCTCTTCTTTTTTGTCCATATGTAACTAGCGTTCTAGTTACTAATGAGCAAACCGCCGCAATCGCTCGCAAATCTTCTCGCCCAG
>WBXI01000179.1 GCA_008933025.1 Verrucomicrobiota bacterium | reverse complement strand
TCGGTCTGCCGGAACGCCTGGAACACCACGAACGGGTGCGCGGCGAACGGGTTGAACTTCTTGTCCGCCGGCAGGTCGATGTCGCCGACGCGTTCCATCTGCGCCTTGAAGGAATTGTAGTCGCGCGCCGGCTTCAGGTGGCCGGCATCGCGGATTTCCTTCATCAAAAGCAGCATCCGGATCTTGGTGATGACGCCGTACAGCAGGCCGATTTCCGACTTCCGCTTGTCGACGCCGTTGCGGATTTCCCAGAGTTCCTCGTCGAGGGTCTTGAGCAGCTTGGTCAGGTTGCGGTCGCCGACGGCCTCGGCGAGGGCGAAGGCCTGGGCAGTCTTCTGCCGGGCCGAGACCGTCTGGACGTCGGCCAGGGCCAGTTGGGTGCGGGCTCCGGCGTACATCGCCAGTTTCTCGGCCTCCTGGGCGATCTGGCGCAGGTTGGGGCCGGTCCGCGCGACGAGTTCGCCGAGCGCGTCGTCGTCGATGGTCCGTCCGAGGGCGCGGAGCATGCGCAGGGCCTCGCTCTCGGCCTTGCCGACCCAGTCGCGGTCGTCGGCGCTGAGGGCGGCGAACTGTTCGACGGTCCCGATCTTCTCGAGGGTCTTGTAAAAGACGCGGCGTTTGTCGGGTTTGGCGGCGGAGACCAGAAGCCGGACGCCGTCCCAGCGGAACGCCTTGAGTTCGTCGGCCAGGGAGGCGAGCGACTCGGTGACGGCGGCGGAGCCGGACGTGCGGTCCTCGCCGAGGAAGGTGCAGTTCTGGAACCAGACGACTTTCGAGCCGCCGAAGAACGGAAGGGTGTTCAGGGCTTCGCGCAGGCGGGCGAGCGCCGCAAGGGCGTCGCCGGTGTTGCCCACCGCGGCGTCGATGGTTTCGTGGTCCATGCCGCCGGCCTCGCGGCACCAAGCCTCGAAGAGTTGCCGCGCGCGTTGTTTGACGCCGAAATCGTCGTCGCCGCAGACCAGGACGAGCGGCGCGGCGTCCGCGGGGATTGCCGGGGATTTCGCCATGGGGCGGTCAATCCTCCGACGACTCGTCAGATTCCTCGCCGCCTTCGTCCTCGTCCTTGGATTGCTGCGCGTTGAGGCGTTCGAGGACCTGGGACATGTCCTCGACCTGCTCGAAGAGGCGTTGGGTGACGTACACGGGCCGCTTGGTGGCGGCGGCGATGGCGAGGCAATCGCTGGGGCGGGCGTCCAGTTCGACGATCTTGCGGCCCAGCTCGCTTTCCTGCCGGAGGATCAGGCGGGCGAAGAACGTGGAATTCCTCAGTTCGGTGATGACGACGCGTTCCACGGTGATGCCGAAGCCCTGGAACACGTGGCCGATCAGGTCATGGGTGAGCGGGCGGTCATGGGGCGTGCCGCGGAGGGCCATGCCGATGACTTCGCCCATGCCGTGCTCGACCTGGATGACGAAGACCTTCTCGTCGTTGCCGATGAACAGGGCTACGCCGCTGTTGGCGGGCAACAAACCACGGATATGGACGGGCACGACGTCCTGTTTCATGGGGGGAGGGTGGGACGGGTGGGGCCCGTGGGCAAGGGCGAGTTCGCGGGGAATGCGCGGCCGGCAATTACTTTTGCCTTCGCCGGGGTCGTTCGCCAACGTGTCGCGCGCCGTGACAAAACCGCTCGCCATCGTTTTCTACGAAAAGCTCCTTCCGGGCAGTCGGGTCGCAAACCGGTTGGCCGATCTGGGGTGGCGGGTGACGGAAGCCAAGCTGGCGGGCGGCCTGTTCCCGTTGGTGCGCGACCAGAAACCGGTGCTGGTGGTGGCGGAGTTGGCGTTGCGGACCGGCGACCTGTGCCCCGTGATCCAGCAACTGCGCGCGGCCCCCGAGACGGCGCACGTCCCGGTCCTGGCCTACGGCGATCCGAAGAACAAGAAGCTGGTGGACGCCGCCGTCGCGGCAGGGGCGAAGTTGGTCGCCGCCGAGGCGGGAATCTTGGACCAATTGCCACAACTCATCGAGCACCTGCTCGAGATGGAATGACGCCCGCCGTCCCCCGGGGACTCCCCATGGGCACCGCCCCGGTTTCCGGCGCATCGGTCCGGATTGGATTCCAAGCACCGGCCGCCACGCGGACCGGGGCGGCATTGCCGGCCCCGCGTCCGGGTCCACCCGTCGAAAGCCTCTACGTCCACGTGCCGTTCTGCGCGCACAAGTGCGAGTACTGCGCCTTCTATTCGGCGCCCGGTTCGGGCGACGAGACGAACCGGTATGTCGCGGCGCTGGTCCGCGAGATGGAGTTGATCGCCGGCCAGTGCAGGCCAAAGACCGTTTTTTTCGGGGGCGGTACCCCTTCGATCCTCAATCTGCGCCAATGGGAAACCGTCTTCGGCGCGATGGAGCGGACGGGGTTGCTCGGGGCCGACGAGTGGACGGTGGAATGCAACCCGGCCACCGTCTCGTCCGACAAAGCCCGCCTGCTGCGCTCCCGCGGGGTGAACCGCATCTCGATGGGGGTGCAATCGCTCGACCCGGCCTTGCTGGAACGACTCGGCCGGGTGCACACGCGCGAGATGGTCTTCCGGAGTCTCGACACGCTGCGCGCGGCGGGCTTCGACAACGTGAACATCGACCTGATGTTCGCGATCCCCGGGCAGACGATGGGACTCTGGCAGCGGACGCTGGACGAGGCGCTGGCGCTGGGTACGGAGCACCTCAGCTGCTACGAGGTGATCTACGAGGAGGACACCCCATTGTACCGGCAGTTGCAGGCGGGGGAGATCGACGTCGACGAGGATCTGGCCTGCGCGATGTACGACGAGTTGGTGGATCGGTCGGGCGCGGCGGGATTCCGGCAGTACGAGGTGGCGAACTTCGCCCGGGATCTCCGGGTGGGATCGGTGCCGCCGACGGGCTTCGAGCCCGGGGAGTTTCCGGCGCTGGCATGCCGCCACAACGTCGGCTACTGGCGTGGGCGCGACGGATTCGGTTTGGGTCCGAGTGCCAGCGAGTACGTGGGCGGCCTGCGTTCGAGGAATTGGTCGAACACGGATCTTTATTGCACGCAGTTGGAAAAAGGCCGGCGCGCGAAGGAGTTCGCGGAGGCGCTCGGTCCCGCGGCGCGGGCGGGGGAGCTCGCGGCGTTCGGTCTCCGGACCTGCGCCGGGTGGCCGTTTGAGGAATTCATCGAACGGACCGGACACGACCTGCGCGTGGATTGGAAAGAGGACCTGCGGGAGATGGTGTCGCGGGGTTGGGGCGAGGTGCTGCCCGATCGGTTCCGGTTGACGCGGCTTGGGCTTCGGTTTGCGGATGCCGCGGGGGCCATGATGCTCCGGCCGGATGCCGGAGCCGGCACATGACGTGCCCAAAAGAGGACTCGACAGGACGGGTGACCCCTCCTAGCTTCCGCGCCTCGATTAACGGAGTTTACCAGGCGGTGGTTTGCTGCCTGACACCGGAATCACCATGCAAGAAAAGTCAAAGACCATCACGGAGTTCCGCACGCACGACAAGGACACGGGTTCCCCGGACGTCCAAATCGCGCTGTTGACGGAACGGATCAACAACCTCACGGAGCATCTCCAGACCAACAAGAAGGACTTCTCCTCGCGGAGAGGGCTCCTCATCTTGGTCAGCAAGCGCCGGCGCTTGCAGGAGTACCTCAAGCGCAAGGACGAACCGCGCTATCAGGTGCTCACGAAGCGGTTGAAGATCCGCAAGTAACTTGGATTTTTTGGAAGCCGGGCCTCGTGCCCGGCTTCCGCTTTCGATCGGCACGCTGCCCGTGGGGCGGCGGGTGGGGTTCCCCAGAGACGCGTGAATCCTCCGGCCGGTCGCCATCGAACGAGAAGACGCGTCCGCTTAAACACGAAATCGCCCGCCCGCCCGGGAAATTTCATTCAACTTCCCCGCCGATCGGCAGGGGTGGCTGACTGAAGTTCCTCGGGGCTGGCGGGCACCCCTGTACACATGCCCGAATCCGTAATCATCCCCCTGGGAGGCCAGGAAATCGTCATCGAAACCGGCAAGATTGCCAAACAAGCCGACGGTTCCGTCACGGTCCGCCTCGGAGAAACCATCATCCTCGTCGCCGCCGTCGCGGCCACCAAGGCGAAGGAAGGACAGGACTTCTTCCCGCTCACCGTCGACTACCGCGAGCGCGCTTCCGCCGCCGGCCGCTTCCCCGGCGGTTACTTCAAACGCGAGGGCCGCCCGACCGAGAAGGAAATCCTCACCAGCCGCCTCACCGACCGCCCCATCCGTCCCCTCTTCCCGAAGGGTTGGTACAACGAGGTTCAGGTCCAGAGCATCCTCCTCTCCGCCGACGGGCAGAACGATCCCGACATCCTCTCGATCCTGGGCGCCTCCGCGGCGCTCACCGTGTCCGACATCCCCTGGGACGGTCCCTTGGGCGCCGTGCGCATCGGCCGGGTCAACGGCGAATTCGTCGTCAACCCGAACCACGAATTGCGCGCGGCCAGCGATCTCGACTTGGTCTACGTCGGCAACGCCACCGAAGTGGTGATGTACGAGGGATCGGCCGACGAAATCACCGAGGAAGACTTCCTCAAGGCGCTGGAGTTCGCCCAGGCCGCCTGCCTGCCGCAGATCGCCGCCCAGAAGGAACTCGCGGCCCGTGCCGGCAAGGCCAAACGCCAGATCACGGTCAAGGTCGTTCCCGACGAGATCCTCGAGGAAGCCCGCCGTCTGGCCGGCGACCGCATCATCCCGGCCCTCCTCACGACCCAGAAACTGGCCCGCGAAGCCGCCGTCAACGCGATCTTCGCCGAGGTCGGTGCCAAGCTGGTCGAGAAGTTCGGCGCGGACAAGGTGACGCCCTATGTCATCAAGGACGCCCAGTACTACATCCAGAAGGAGAACGTCCGGCTCCTCATCCTGAACGACAAGAAGCGTCTGGATGGCCGTGGATTCGACGACATCCGGGCTCTCGTGAGCGAGGTCGGCATCCTGCCGCGCGCCCACGGTTCGTCCGTGTTCTCCCGCGGCGAGACCCAGGCGGTCTGTCTCGCGACCCTCGGCACCAGCGAGGACATCCAGGAATTCGATTCCTACGCCGGCGGCGAGACGAAGAAGCAGTTCATCCTGCACTACAACTTCCCGAATTTCTCCGTCGGCGAGACGGGCCGCATTGCCGGCCCCGGCCGCCGCGAGATCGGTCACGGCGCCCTCGCCGAACGCTCGGTCGCCCCGGTGATCCCGTTGGACGACTACCCGTACGCGCTCCGGATCACCTCCGAGATCATGGAGTCCAACGGCTCCTCCTCGATGGCCAGCGTCTGCGGTGCAACCCTGGCGCTCATGGACGCGGGCGTTCCGCTCATCCGCCCGGTCGCCGGCATCTCGGTCGGCATCTGCACCGAGTACGCCGCCGACCATACCATCGGCCGTTACCAGTTGCTGAACGACATCATCGGCTGGGAAGACGCGTTCTGCGACATGGATTGCAAGATCGCCGGGACCGAGAAGGGGATCACGGGCTTCCAGCTCGACCTCAAGCTCCGCGGATTGCCGCTGCCCATCATGGCCCAGGCCGTGGCCATGGCGCGCACCGCCCGGCTCAAGATCCTCGAGCACATGCTCGCCACGCTGCCCGCCCCGCGCACCGACATCAGCAAGTACGCCCCGCGCATCACCGTGATGCGCATCAATCCCGAAAAGATCGGCCTGCTCATCGGGCCCGGCGGGAAGAACATCAAGCGGATCGTCGATGAGTCCGGCTGCGAGATCAACATCGAGGACGACGGCACGGTGAAGATCTTCTCCGTGACCCCCGAGGGAATGGAAATCGCCAAGCGCGAGGTCGAATCCATCGGCGCCGAGATCGAGATCGGCAAGGTCTACAAGGGACGCGTCGTCACCCTGAAGGAGTTCGGCGTGTTCGTCGAAATCTTCCCCGGCCAGGATGGCTTGGTCCACGTCAGCGAATTGTCCAACCGCCGCGTCAATCGCCCCGAGGACGTCGTCAAGATGGGCGAGGAAATCTGGGTCAAGTGCATCGGCGTCGACGAGAAGGGTCGCGTGAAGCTCAGCCGCAAGGCGGCCATGGAAGAGCGCGGCGAATCCGTCGCCGCCCAGTCGGACGCCGCCGGCCAACCGCGTGCGGACCGCGGTGATCGCGGCCCCGAACGCGCCCCTGACCGTGCTCCCGAGCGTGCTCCTGACCGTGCACCCGAGCGTGCACCCGAGCGTGCTCCTGACCGTGCACCCGAACGTGGCGAACGCCCCGACCGGGGTGACCGTGGCGAGCGTGGTTCCGACCGCGGTGAGCGTGTCGTTGACCGCGGTTCCGACCGTGGACCGGATCGTGGCCCCGAACGCGCCCCGGATCGGGGTGGCGACCGTGGATCCGATCGCGGGAGCGACCGTGGTGCCGAGCGCGCCGTTGATCGTGGCGGCGACCGTGGTTCCGACCGCGGCGTGGATCGTGCACCGGAGCGGGCTCCGGACCGTGGGGGCGACCGCGGCGGGCGCGGGAGCGACCGCGGTGCCGAGCGCGCCGTTGATCGCGGTTCCGACCGTGGCGACCGTGGACCCGAACGCGCCCCGGATCGTGGCGCCGACCGGGGTTCGGATCGTGGTTCCGACCGCGGTGGCGAACGTGCCGTCGACCGAGGCTCCGACCGCGTTGGCGAGCGTGTCGCCGACCGTGGCTCCGACCGCGGTGGCGAGCGGGTCGTCGACCGTGGTTCCGACCGCGGCGGCGAACGCGCCGTGGACCGTGGCTCCGACCGTGGTGGCGAGCGTGCCGTCGACCGTGGTTCCGACCGCGGTGGCGAACGCGTTGCCGACCGTGGACCGGACCGTGGTTCCGACCGCGGCGCGGATCGTGCGCCGGAACGCGCTCCGGATCGTGGGGGCGACCGCGGTGGGCGCGGGAGCGACCGTGGCGGGCGTGGCGGCGAACGCGGTGGAGATCGCGTCGGGCGCCGTGGGGATCGTTCCCCGCAGGACTCGGGTGGCGAGCAACTCGAGACCGGCAAGATCTACCGTGCCAAGGTGGTTTCGATCAAAGACTTCGGCGCGTTCGTGGAGTTCATCCCGGGCCGGGAAGGTCTCGTGCATGTCAGCGAACTCGCCAACTTCCGCGTGAAGCAGGTCGAGGACATCGTGCAGGTCGGCGACGAGATCTGGGTCAAGCTCCTGGGCGTCGACGACAAGAACCGCGTGCGGCTCAGCCGGCGCGCGGCCATGGAAGAACGGGAGAAGGCCGAAACCGGCGGCTCCGATTCCTCGTCGCGTGACGCCTCGCGTTCGGACGACGGTCCCGTCGAGGACTGATCCAGGCGCCGTTGGCGCGATTCGAAAAACGGCGGATCCATCCGGGTCCGCCGTTTTTTCTTTGGTGGAATCGAACCGGGACTTGAATCGCCGGTTGCCCCACCCATCTTCGTCGCCCGATGTCCGGACGATTCGAGTTGGAGTCCGAGTACTCGCCGGCCGGGGACCAACCGGCGGCGATCGAGCAGTTGTCGCGGGGAATTGCCCGGGGAGAGCGGCACCAGGTGTTGCTGGGTGTCACGGGTTCGGGCAAGACGTTCACGGTCGCCAACGTCATCGCCACGGCGAACCGGCCGGTGCTCGTGCTGTCGCACAACAAGACCCTCGCCGCGCAGTTGTACTCCGAGTTCAAGCACTTCTTTCCCCGCAACGCCGTCGAGTATTTCGTCAGCTACTTCGATTTCTACCAACCCGAGGCCTACATCCCGCGCACCGACACCTTCATCGAGAAGGACTCGTCGGTGAACGACGAGATCGAACGCCTGCGGTTGAGCACGATGAACAGCCTGCTCTCCCGCAGGGACGTGATCGTCGTGGCCAGCGTCTCCTGCATCTACGGCATCGGGAGCCGCGAGGACTACGAGTCCATGGTGATCCCGCTGAGGGTCGGCCAGTCCGTGGGACGCGATCCCCTGTTGGCGCGCCTCGTGGATCTCCAGTACACCCGCAACGACTACGCCCTCGAACGCGGCCGGTTTCGCGTGCGCGGCGACGTCGTGGAACTGCATCCCGCCTACACCGAGGACGCCGTCCGCATCGAGTTTTTCGGCGACGAGATCGAGCGCTTCACCCGGTTCGATCCTTTGACCGGCGAGTCGCTGGAGTCCCTCGACGCGCTGAATGTTTTCCCGAGCAAGCAATTCGCCACCCCGCAGGAGAAGATCGGCCGCGCCATCCTCTCGATCCGGGAGGAACTCGGCGACCGCATCGCGTGGTTCGAGAAGCAGGGCAAGCTGCTCGAGGCGCAGCGCATCAAGATGCGGACCGAGTTCGACCTCGAGCAATTGCAGGAACTCGGCTTTTGCTCGGGCATCGAGAACTATTCGCGCCACATCTCGGCGCGCCCGACGGGTTCGCGTCCCGGGGTGCTCCTCGATTTTTTCCCGGCGGACTACCTGTTGGTCGTCGACGAATCGCACGCGACATTGCCGCAGATCGGCGGGATGCATGCGGGCGATCTGGCCCGGAAAAAGGTGCTGGTGGAACACGGGTTCCGCCTTCCGAGCGCGCTCGACAACCGCCCGCTGAACTTCGAGGAGTTCCGTTCGTTGGTCGGACAGGCCCTCTACGTGAGCGCCACGCCGGGTGCCCTCGAGCTGGGCTGGGCGGGACCCGCGAACGTTGCCGAGCAGATCGTCCGTCCCACGGGCCTTGTGGATCCCGCCATCGTGTTGAAACCGCTCGGCGGGCAGATCGACGACCTGATCGAGGAAGTCCGGCGCACGGTGGAGAAAAAGCAGCGGGTGCTGGTGACGACGCTGACCAAGCGCACCGCCGAGGAACT
>WBXI01000178.1 GCA_008933025.1 Verrucomicrobiota bacterium | reverse complement strand
TGCAGTTGCTGGACGTGACCTCGTTGATCCGGCATGCGGTCCGTTGGGTCGAGACGGAACAGCAGGAACGCTGAATCCGATCGGACGTCCGAATCCGCGGATTATGCGCGCCATGGGCGGCCCGCGCGCGGGTCGCCTCCGGGCCGGGGTCATTCCGGTGCCAACTTTGCGATCTGGATGCACACAGCCTCCGGGGGGCCCTCCGCCGGTTGGCGGAGCGATCCCTCCACATGCTCCAGATTCTTGGAGAGGGTGAGATTGCCGTGCAGGAAGAACCGCGTGGCCGGCGTCACCCGCACGGTGAGGTTGGTCCCATGCAACACGACGGTGAACGTCATGTTGGTGACGTCGACGGCCTCGACGTGGATCCGCGGCAGGACGACCCGCTTGGCCGGGGGATCGCCCGCCAACAACCGAGCCGCGCTGGCCGCGCCCACCAGCAGGATGGCGACGGTGCCCGGGAACGAAGGGATTTCATGGCTCGGGATGGCTTGGTTTCGGACGGTTCGAAATGATCCGCGGCGTCCCGCGGGGACTACCGGTGGCAATATTCCCCCGGCGCCTCGTTGAAGACCGTGTCCGGCACCAACGACGGGTCCCGATTGACGGCGCGCTCGTGCGGGTCGGTCACCGCGAGGATCTGGACCTCGGGGAACTTGCCCTGGAGCACCCCGCAGAAGTCCTCCGGATCGAAATCCGCCGGCAGTTCCTCGCCGCCGCTCATGGCCCAATCCATGTGGAATGTCATTGTCATGGCTTGTTTCCCCGGCCCTTGCGGGTCCCCTTGGCGCCGACGGACGGCGGTCCCTTCGGCACGGGCTTCGTGACGCGACTGCCTCCCGCACGCGCGCGGGGTGCCGAAACTTCCCGCTGCAACTCGTCCGTCGCCGTGGGGATGTCGACATCGTCGGGGTCGCTCCCTTCCAGATCCACGGTCGGGCCCGCGCGGGTGGTGCCGATCCGTCCCAAGCGTCGCGTGGCCACGGCACCTTTCTTTTCGGCCCGGATTTCGGCGGCTTTGGCAAAGCGGGTCCACGGCACGGCGCGGAGGCGGGCGGCCGGAATGGGTTCGCCCGTTTCCTGACACACGCCATACGTGCCATCGAGGATGCGCCGGAGGGCATCGACGACGTCGTAGAGGGCGTTTTGCTCGGCCGATATCTGGCTGAGCAGAAGATCGTGGTCGAACTCGTCGGTGCCCGAATCAGCAAGACTCAGGCTGTGGGCCTCGAGCGGTTGTCGGGCCTCCCCCAAGGCCGCGCGGTGCTGTCCCTGGAGTTGTTCCAGCAAGGCGAGCAGCGTGCGGTGGTGCCAGGCCCACTTTCGCGGGACCTTGGGAACGGGGATCGTGCCGGCCGACGGGTGTCTGGCCGCGGTGCGTGCCGCTGGACGGGCCGGGGCGCGGGCCGGTTCCTTGGAACCTGACCGGGAATTCTTTTGGGTGCTCATGGCTGCCTGACGCGAACGCCGTCGGTACGGCGGCGGGTGGATCCGACAGCATCAGGTTGCGGCACGGACGAGGCGTCCACTCCCCCCGCGTTGGTGAATGTGGCGCGTCCCTTGCGTGTGGATTTGGCGCGGTGGCCTGGGCCGGAGCGGGCGTGGCGGAGGGCGGTGCCATGGGGATCGGTTGGGTCTTCCGGCGGGGCTCCAAGGCCGCCGCCAGAAACTCCTCGACGGTCTCCACGAGCACGAACTTCAGCCGGGACTTCACCTCGGCGGGGACCTCGACGAGATCCTTGTCGTTCGGCTTCGGCAGGATGACCTGCCGGATTCCGGCCCGGAGCGCTCCCGGCGACTTTTCCTTGAGGCCGCCGATGGGCAGGACCAGGCCGCGCGGCGTGATCTCGCCGGTCATCGCCACGTGTTTTCGCACCGGAGTGTCGGTGAACAGCGAGGCCAACGCGGTCAACATCGCGATGCCGGCGGAGGGGTGGTCCTTCGGGACCGCACCGCCGGGAACATGGACATGGATGTCGGTGTCCTTGAAAGCGTCGGCGGCGATGCCGAGCTCCGCGCAGCGGGACCGGACGAGACCGAGGGCGGCCTCGACGGACTCCTGCATCACCTTGCCCATCTGGCAGGTGAGGGTGATGACTCCCCGGCCACGAGTGAGGGATGGCACCGGGGCCAAGCGCCGGATCCGAGGCGTTCCGGCTCATGGGATGGGTACCGGAGGCGTCGTTGGTCGTCCATGCCACCGCTCGATAGGGAAGATCCCTAGCCCCCCTGGCCGAATGCCGGGGGCAGGCTAGGTCGCGTGACCCAATTGTTCTCCCCCGGGGGGGGGGTGAGGATCGCGGCATGCACACGACCAACGAGGACCGGGGGTTTGCCTTGATGAACCCGGTTGCCACCGAACCGCCGGGCGTGGCACGCGCGCGTCTGGTGGTTGCCTACGACGAATACGAGGCGGGCAACCGAACCCGGCACTTGACCGACGGGCTTTCGGAGCGCGCCCGGCACCTGCCCGCGGTCGACAGCAGCGTCTGGAAGTTCGACATCATCGGCATGCCGCACATGCTGGAACTTGCCGTGATGGATGCCGTGGTCGCGGACTGCGTGGTCATTGCCACCGGTGCCGACGGCGAGTTGCCCGCGGCCATCACCGATTGGATCGACGGTTGGGTTCGGGAACGGAACGGCAATCCGGCGATGTTGATGGCTTTGATTGGATCGGACGAGGCAGTGGAACCGTCGGCGCCGGTGATCGCGCCGTATCTGGGGGCGATTGCCGCGCGGGCGGGGATGAAGTTTGTCTGCCACACCGGCGACTGGGAGAATTCCGCGGCGTTGACGCTGGGCAGTTTCCTGAAGGAGGTGGCGCGCGTTCAGGGCAACGGCGCCGGCGAACCCCAACCCGGATCGCCGAGCCTCGTGCCATGAGCCAGCGCGTCTTGCCATCGGTCCCCGGCGACCACGATATCATCGCCTTGGTGGCCCACCAATTGTGGGATGCGGAAGGGAGGCCGAGCGGCCGGGATGTCGACCATTGGCTGGAGGCCGAGCGGCAGGTGCTGGCCCACCGGCACGCGACGGCCACGGAGTGGGCCGACACGCCGGGGACCTTGGTGCCGACGGCCAAGTGCGGGGCGTTGGTCAAAATCTCCGGGAGACGCCAATCGCGCGCGGAGGAATCGGGGATGCGGAAGAAGGCGCGCGCCGTCGCTTCCCGGTAGCGGGCTTTTCGAAGCGCTGCCGGGCCAAGCGGCCCGGGCGACGATTTGCGCGGGATCGCACCGGCGGCGGCGGGCCGGCGTGGCCGGAGAAGGGGTGGCGCCTTTGCCAAGATGGACCGTCCATCGTGAACGCACTCACCCGTTGGAACCCGATGCTCGAACTGGACCGCATGCAGCGGGACATGGCGCGTCTGTTCAATGGGAGTCTGGCCCGCTACACGCGGGGCCAGAAAGCCATGACGCCCGCCGAGTGGTCGCCGGGCGTCGACACCGGCGAGGACGACAAGGAGTTCCTCGTGAAGGCGGAATTGCCCTTGGTGAAAAAGGAAGACGTGAAGGTGACCGTCGAGGACGACGTGCTCACCCTCCGGGGCGAGCGCAAGGCCGAGAAGGAGGAGAAGGGGGAGAAGTGCCACCGCGTCGAGCGTTCCCACGGCAGTTTCGAGCGCAGCTTCTCGCTGCCGGACGCGACCGATGCCACCAGGATCGCCTCGGAGTTCAAGGACGGCATGCTCACCGTCCACCTGCCCAAGAATCCGAACGGCAAATCCAAGGCCGTCGAGGTCAAGATCCCGTAGGCGACGCCCCCGGGTGCCGGGAGATTCCGGCAGGGAGGTTGCCTTTTGCCCCGTACAGCCCACGTTGGCCTCGATGAAAGCGTGGGTTTGGACTGGGCTTGCGGTGTTGACGATCGCGGCGGTGGCCACGGGTTGCGCCGCGACGCGTGCCGGTTATGCGACCGCGCCGCATGCCGTGGTGCGTCGGGACGGCGCCTTCGAGATCCGGGATTATCCGCCGCTCCAGTTGGCCCAGACGTCGATGGACCGCGGCGAGAACGGCGGGTTCATGCGCCTGTTCGATTTCATTTCCGGCAAGAACGAGGCGGGCGAGAAGATCGCCATGACCACGCCCGTGTTCATGGAGCGCGCGCCGGGCGGCGAGACCGGATCGATGGCTTTCGTCCTTCCCGAGGGCAAATCGCGGCCACCGTCGCCGTCGCGGACCAACGTGTGGATCCGGGAGGTCGCGGCGGGGCGGTTCGCGGCGCACCGGTTCCCGGCCCCAAGGCCCGACGCCGTGCGGGAAACCGCCGCGACCGGAGCGCTTCGCGAGTGGTTGTCCAAGGAGGGGCTCCAGGCGGTCGGGGACCCGGTCTTCGCGTATTTCGACCCGCCCTGGATCCCGCGCTGGTTTCGCCGCAACGAGGTGATGCTGCGTCTGCGGGACTCCGCCGGCACGGCCCGGTGACGGGAGTGACCCTTGTCCGCGTTGGCGACGGTGGGGTGGCAAAAGGCTGGTTTGGTCGGGGTTCGCTTGGTAGACAGCCGGTACTCCATGAAGGCCGTGCGATCGATCGATCCCCGCGTGGGCGCGTCCCGGGGGTTCACGCTGATTGAACTGCTGGTGGTCATCGCGATCATCGCGATCCTGGCGGGGATGCTCATGCCCGCGTTGTCCCGCGCCAAGGCCAAGGCCCTCACGACCAGCTGCATCAACAACCAGCACCAGATCGGGGTGGCGTTCCAGCTCTACACCGACGATTTCCGGGACAATTACCCTGTCTGCACCGGATGGAACTCGTATGGCGGTGCCAAGGGGAAGGTGGACGATCACCACGGCGGCGCGACGCCGGCGACCAACCGGCCGTTGAACGTCTACATCGCGGTCACCAACTCGTGGCGATGCCCCGCCGATCGCGGCGACTTCTTCTATACGAACCGGACGGCATTCGAGGCGTTCGGGAACAGTTACCGGGCCCAATTCGGCGCCAATTCCTTCCGTACCCGCCATGTCACGGGGGATTCCAAGGCGGCGGCGGGGGCTCCCGAGGCATTGCCGATCAAGGGCAGCATGGTGGCCGTGAGCCCGGTGAACAAAATCATCCAGGGCGACGTGCCGTGGCACGGCAACCGGAAGCCCGAGGATCCCCGCAGTGCCTGGCACAACGCCCGCGGGAAACGCGGCCACGTCATGCTCTACGGCGACACCCACGCGGCATTCTACAAGTTTCCCGTCGAGATGGAGGACCCGCGGTTGCTGACCCTGTTCACCGCGGACGGCGACACCACGAATCCGCTCCGGCCCCAACCGGATTTTTACTGGTGGTAACGCACGGAGGTCGTGGAGCATTCGGGGAACCTTTCCCTCGAATTTGAAATACCGTCCTTCCCGCGCGCCGGAAAACGGCTTCCGGAGCCTCGCCATCCTGGCCCTGTGGTTCGCCACGATGGTGCGGGCGGCAACTCCCTCGCCGCGCGAGGTCACCGCGCTCGAACCCCTGTCGGACGCCGGATTCTGGACTTTCACCCGGCACGGGGGCGATGGCCGCATGACCCCGAGGCAGGATCCTGCCGGCGATTACCTGGAGTTCGAATCGGCGGACGGGAAGGGAATGGCCGCGACGCTTTCCAGCCCGCCCCTGAGGGTCGAGGCCGGCCGGGAATACCGCGTCACCATGGAGATCAAGACCGAGGACCTGATCCCCGTGGATCCCCATGCGCCCCCGTTCGACAGTCGCATGACGGGCGGCGCCTATTTCCTGTTCCGCGATCTGGCGGACCGGCCCGCGTCGTTCTTCCCGTCCCGCGGCACGACGGCGCCGTCCAACACCGGATGGAAGGAAGTCGTGCACCCGATCAAGACGCCCACGACCGCGGGCACGGCCCAGGTATTCCTGGTCTATGCGGGTTATGGCGACTGGTCGGGCGGACATCCCCGGATCAGCGGTCGCGCCCGGGGACGCCTGTGCATCCGCAACGTTCGGGTGATTGCCGGGCGGAAGATCCCGGTGTTGCCGGCGGCCGTGCACGTGTCCGACCCGGTGATCCAGGCCGGCATCGACACGGCGGCAGCCTGCCTGCACAACGCGTCGTTGAACGGTCGATTCGAGGTGAGCGACGGTTACACCCTCTCGGGCAACATCGTTCCCGATCTTTCGTTCGGTCTCTTCGGCGCGCGGCGGGCCGGGCACGCCGAATACGTGCGGCTGTTCGCCGAATATTGGAGGCGATTGGCCACGCAGTTCGACGCGGCGGGGCGCCTCAAGAGCCAGCGGGTCATGTCGCAGGTCTTCTTCCCCCTGGGCGTCGACGAGATCTTCTCGTTCACCGGCGACACCGGGTTTCTGTCGGACCTGTTGCCCGTGGCGGATCGTTCGCTGGCCCATGTCGCGGCCCGGGCGGACGAGGATGGGTTGGCGCGCCTGGTGGAGTCCGGGAAATGGCGCATCGGGGAGGGTGCCGACTGGGTGGATTGGTATCCGCAGCGGATGGAGGGCAAGACCCTGATGTTCCACCAGTGGTACGCGCACGCGCTGCGCCGGATGGCGGCCTTGCACGAGGAATTCGCCGGCGGCATCGGGGATGCTGGGAAGGCGCGGGAATACCGCGCGCGGGCGGACCGGATCGAGTCGAGCCTGCGGCGCCTGTATTGGCGTGGCGACCACTTCGTCACCAACATCGATTACCAAGGCAAGGTCGCGGACGAGAACTGGTGCGACGACCAGGTGTGGGCCATCCAATGGGGTGTGGCCACGCCCGGACAAACGGCCAGCATCTGGGGTTGGATGAACGCCGATCCGATGCGGTACGAGGGCGTTCCCATGAGTTGGGCGGCCTTCGACGGCCCGCAGCACGGGCGCTTGAGTTGGTTCGGGCGGCAGGGTGCCGGGGACATCCTGGCGCGCTACAAGTCCGGGCAGGACGTGCGGGCGATGGAACTCCTGCTCCGGATCAGCACGATTTTCGCCCGCGACCGGAACATCTACGAGGCCTACGACATGGCGGGCAACCTGGCCCATGGCAGCGCGGGTTGGGGCAATTATACCGAGCACATCGGCGGGTATTTCTGGAGCGTGGTGGGCGGGCCGTTCGGGATCGATTTCGACCGTGACGGCAGTGCGTCGGCGACGGTGCGCCCGCGATTCCCGTCGGCGTGGACGGGGGCCGATGCCGCCATCGTGGTCCGTGGAAGCCGGATCAAAGTGGTCTATACGAACGGCCCCGGGGCGCGGCAGTTGTCCTTGGAAGGGGACCAACAGCCGCAGTCGATCCGGGTGGTCACGCCGGACGGGAAATCCCGGACCCTGGAGGTGGGTCCGGGAAAGACGCAGCGGGTGCGCTATTAGTGTGGCGACCGCCAATTCCTTTGGATGATATCGCGAGCCATCGGGCCATCTTCCCCGCGATCGTCCGGGCGGCAGGCCTTTTGACTCCATCCTGCGCTGCTCACCCCTCGCGGATCACTGCGGATCCGCCCGTCGTTCGCGCCTCGTCCGGCGCCAAGAACCCTTGCCGCATCATGCGGGGGAATTGGCTGTCGGCACGCTAGACCCCCATGGCGGCGGCCAGGGCCCGGTGCATCACCGCGGCATCGGGCAGCACCCCGGTCCAATATTGGACCCCGAGCACGCCTTGGTTCACGAGCATGGACAGGCCGTCGAGCGGGATGCACCCGCGGTCCTTGGCGTCGCGGAGCAGGCGGGTCACGGGCGGGCTGAAGACGACGTCGGCGACGATTTGTCCCGGGCGGAGCGTCGACGTGTCGAGCGGGAGGCGGGCTTCGGGATCGTACAACCCGATCGAGGTGCCGTTGATGACGATGTCGGTGCCGTCCGGGAGGGCAAAGTCGCCGTTCCAGGGCAGCAGTTCGGCGCGGCAGTGCAGTTTGCCGACGAGGGTGTCCAGCAATTGGCGGCCGCGCTCGGCCGAACGGTTCACGAGGACGAAGCGGCCGACGCCCGCCAGGGCGAGTTCCACCGCGACGGCCCGCGCCGCCCCGCCGGCACCGAACAACACGACGGTCTTGCCCTTGGGATCGGTGATGTCCGCGAGGGATCGCAGGAAACCCTTGCCGTCGGTGTTCTCGCCGATGAGTTGGTCGCCGCGCCGCACCACGCAATTGACCGCGCCGATGGCGGCGGCGGATTCGCCGAGGCCGTCGAGGAGGGGAATGACCGCGACCTTGTGCGGCATGCTCAGGTTGAATCCCCTGAACCCGACCGCGCGCAGTCCCTTGACGGCGTCGGCGAGTTTTTCGGGCGGCACTTCCATGTTCACGTAGCGGCCATGGATACCGTGGTGGGCAAAGGCGGCTTCCACCATGGCCACGGTGGGGTTGCCGGCAGCGCCTTGGGACAGGCAGCCCATCAGGTCGGGACAAAAGGAGGCGGGGATTGGCATGGGATTTCTTGGAGGGATTCGATCGGAAGCGGCGAGGGTCTTATCCGGCGGGTTGCCCGGCAAATGCAAAAAGGGCGACATGCCACCGGGGCATGTTGCCCGTCGGGCTAGCCCACGCCATGCGGCCTGCCCTGGTTTGACAGCGGTGTCGCGGCCTTCCGAAGGCCTTGCCACCGCAGTCCGAAGGCGCTGCGCGCGGGAGACAGGCCACGGCGGTTCCCCGCGCGGAGCGCCGTCGGAGTGCGGCGGGTAGGAGCGTCAGCGACGCCCACGCCGCTTTGCGACAAGGTCCGACTGGCCTCGCGGTTGCCTCCGGTTTGAAAGACCCTATGGCCTCGCGCAGGGCTCTTGCCGAGTCTGGCGCTGTGGAGAAGGGGCGATTGGTCCGCCATACGTGGGTTAGTCCC
>WBXI01000177.1 GCA_008933025.1 Verrucomicrobiota bacterium | reverse complement strand
TTTGGCGCCATCCGTCGTTGCTCACTCCTCACGGATCACTCCGGATCCGCTCGTCGTTCGCGCCTCGGCTGACGCCAAAAACCCTTGCCGCATCATGCAAAGGAATTCGCGGTCAGCACACTAACTGGCAGCCAACAGGCAAAAGGCCGACAGCAAGAGGATGAGAAAATAGGCAGCCTCGCGACGACAACAGCACTTCCGATAGCTGCGGCCCGAGGAACAGGCGCAAGGTTCGGAGAACTTCGCCTGCAACCACGCCCTTGGGGTTTTCATGGGACGATGGATGTGGGCGGGCGCACGAGGTGGGCGAAGGCCGCCGCCGGGAACGGCGGCGTGCGCGAGGCCGGCCCGACATTCCGGCTGGCGTTGGGCGGCAGGGCAGGGCGGCGGTTCGCCTCCACCGTCGGGTGCGGCCGGTGGTCGACGCGCCTCATGGATGCAAATCCGGATGGGAAACGAGTATCATCCCACCCTCGATCTTGGGTTTGCCAACGCTTTCCAACCCGGGCGCGGTTACCCTCCCTTCGGTGACCAGAATCCGCACAGGCACCTCACCCCTGTCAAAACGGGCCGTGCGCCTGAGGGCTCGGTGCGGTCCCCGGGGTTCCTTGGAGCGCGGAGTTGGGAACCGACGGGGACGTGGCCCCGGGAGGGTGGCGCGAGGTTTGGCTTCACGCGCGGGGCCCGAAACCGGATTCTCGGCCCCGGTGAGTTGGTTCTATCGCAACGTCGCGCGGCCGTTCCTGTTCATGCAGGACTCGGAGCACATCCACGACCGCACCCTCCGGACGCTCGCGGTGGTGGCGCAAAGCCGGGCCTTGTGCCGGGGTCTGGGGGGAATTCTGGGCGCGCCGGCGCTGCCGGTCCGCTGTTTCGGATTGGATTTCCCCAATCCCGTCGGGCTGGCGGCCGGCATGGACAAGGGGGCGGTGGCCGCGCCCGTCTGGGAGGCGATGGGCTTCGGGTTCGCCGAGCTTGGCGGGGTCACGCTCCATGCCCAGCCGGGAAACCCCCAGCCCCGGATGTTCCGCGCGCCGGCGGAGGCAGCGCTGATCAATCGCATGGGATTCAACAATCCCGGCGCCGCCGCCCTGTCGGAGCGCCTCGCCGCATGGCACGCCCGCGGGTTATGGCCCTCCCATCCCGTCGGCATCAATCTCGGCAAGTCGAAGATCACCCCGCTCGGCACCGCGGCATCCGACTACGCCGGTTCGTTCCGTTTGCTCTGGGCCCTTGCCGATTTCTTCGTCGTCAACGTCAGCTCGCCGAACACGCCCAATCTCCGGCAACTCCAGGATCGCGGCGCGCTCGACGAGATCCTCGCCGCGCTTCAGTCGGCCAACGACGAGCTTTCCGCGGCCCATCGCGCCGTGCCGAAACCGATCCTGGTGAAGGTCGCGCCCGACCTGTCGTTCGACGCGCTCGACGACGTCGTGTCGCTGGTTGGTCCCCGGCGGTTGGCGGGGATCGTGGCGACCAACACCACGCTGGCGCGTCCGGCGACGGACGATGCCGTGGCGCGCATCGTGTATCGGGAGACCGGTGGGTTGAGCGGGCGTCCGCTGGCGCGGCGGAGCACCGAGGTGGTGCGGCACCTGTATCGGCAGACCCGCGGAACGGTGCCGATCATCGGGGTCGGCGGGATCTCGGGGGTGGATGACGCGTGGGAGAAGGTGACGTCGGGGGCGACCTTGGTGCAGGTGTACTCGGCATTGGTGTACGAGGGGCCGGGATTGCCGGGCGAGTTGGTCCGCGGACTTCTCGATCGGCTCGGGGGCGGGCGTTGGGCGGACGCGGTCGGCTCCGCGGTGCGGTAGGGAGCGGTGTTGGGGGTGCGGCCCGGCGGTCCGTCTTCTAACCGGGCCGCCGACCCAGGCCGGTGGGCGGCTATTTCGCGCGGTAGACGGCGGCGTCGGGTTTGCCGTCGGCTTCCAGATACGCGAGCAGATCCAGGATTTCGTCCTTGGCCAGCGTGTCCAGCAAAGCCTCGGGCATCTGCGAGAGTTTCGAGATCGATCGGGTCCTTATGTCGGTCTTGGCGATCTCCTGCCGGCGTTGGGTCAGCGGGTCCACCACCAGCACGAGGGTCTGTTCGGTCTCCTCGGCGACGGTGCCTCCGATGTCCTCTCCGTCGCGTGTGGTGACGACAAAGGTCTGGTAACGGTCGGAAATGACCTTCGAGGGAACGAGGATGCTCTCGAGGATGTCGCGGCGCGCGAACCGGCCGGCGATGCCGGTGAGGTCGGGTCCGATGGAACCGCCGGTCGTGCCGAGCCGGTGGCAGGCAAGGCATCGCGCGGCCTCGAACGCTTCCTTGCCGCGGGCGAACGACCGGCCCCGGCCCACGGCCGACAGATCCGGTTCGAGCGCCGCGAGGGTCCACTCGCGCACGAAAGCGCGCGGCGGGGCTGCGGGCGGCGGCACCGCGGCGCGGTTCTCCACGATGGAGGCGACGTCGGCGCGCTGCTGCTCGTCCAGCTGGGCGAGGGCATCGCGGCGGATGGCGACCAGGTATTTGTCGAAGCTGTTGCCGCCTTTGAAGTCGCGCAGCGCGTGGTTGAACCAGCTGAAATAGGTCCGGCGCCGTTCGGGCGTCCATCCGGAGCGCGCGGTGCGCAACACGTGGGCGCCGTGCATCTGTTCCTCCTGCGTCGGGGCGGACGCCATCCACGCGAGGGTTTTGGCGACGGCGTCCGGGGCGTCGAGAAACACGAGCAACTGCGACAACTCCCGGTTCATGTCGGCCGACTTCGCCGGATAAAGGGACGAAAGCGCGGCGACGATCGCGTCGCAGGCGCTTGGGTCGGGGCGGCCCATCCGCGCCAGGCAGACCTGGAGGACCCGGAGGGCGTCGAGACTCTGGGGCCCGGTGAGCGTTTGGTCGGCGAGCCGACCGAGAGCGGCGAGCAGCGCGGGTTGCGCCGGTTTGTCGGCGGTGCGCGCGAGGGCGAGGAGGGCGTTGATGGAGGCGTCGACCCGGGTTTCGTCGAGGGCCCGCCGTTGCCAGAGCGCGACCTCCTGGGATTCGACCGCCACCCGCGCGGCGAATCGCACCCAGCGATCGGGGCTGCCGAGATGCGGCCAGGCGACGTCGGTGGCGGCGGGATCCTTCTTGCCGTGGAACGCCTCCAGCCGGTGCCGGAGGGCACGTTGTTCCGCGGCGATCCGGCGTTCGGCGGCCTCGGCGGGGCCGACGATGGGTTCCGCGACCCTGGGTCCGTCGTAGCGTACCCGGTAGAGGCCGGACTGGAGCTTCCAGCCGCCGATGACGAAGTACATGGCGCCGTCGCGGCCGAACTCGAGGCTGGTCACGGCGAGGGGTTTGCCGGCGACGAAGGTCTCGAACGAGCCGGTATAACTCGCGCCCTCGGGGCGGAGATGGACGGCAAAGATCTTTCCATAGTTCCAATCGCACGCGAAGAGGGCGTCGCGATAGCGCGGGGGAAAGTTGCTCCGGGTCCCGAACCGGACGCCGGTGGGCGAACTCAGCCCGATGTCGAGGTTTCCGGGAAGACTGTCGGGATAATGGACCGGCCACTTGCCCGATCCCGAGCGCCAGCCGTACTCGCCGCCGCTCACGCAATGGTCGATGCGCGTGGGCCGGTACCACGGCGCCCCCACGTCCCATTCCATGTCGCTGTCGAAGGTGAACGCCTCGCCGTCGGGATCGAAATCGAAGTCGTAGGCGTTGCGGAAGCCGCCGCAGAACAACTCCCAGCGGCGGCCATCCGGATCGGTTTTCAGGAGATGGCCGCCGGGGGCGAGGATGCCCTTTGCATGGCCGTTGGGATCCCAGAGACGGGGCAACAGGAGGTCTTCGGCGAAGTTTTGCAGGGGGGAATCCGGGGCGATGCCGGGCGGCACCTTGGTGTGGTTGCCGTTCATCACCCAGAGACTCTGGTCCGGGCCGAGGCGCACCGCGTGGTAACCGTGTTCGTTGTCGCCCTCGAAGTTCTTCAGCAGGTGCACCTCGTCGGCCCCGAACCGGTCGTCGTGGTTGGCATCCACGAGTCGGTACAATCCGACGCCTTTCGGACCGCGCCCGTTGACGTAGAGGCTGTCGCGGGCCCAGAGCAGGCCCATGGCGGCGCGGATGGGGGTGTCCAACCGTTCGGTGCGGGCCACCCGTCCGTCGGCGCCGAGGGTGATGCGGAGGAGGGGAACCTCCTCCTTCTCGGGCGAGACGACGAACCGTCCCTGGCCATCGATGGCCATGCAGATCCACGAGCCTTCGGTGGCGTCGGCGCTCTTGAGCAACTCCGCCTTGAAGCCGGGCGGGACCACGAGCGATTCCGCGGGGGTGGCCTGGGGAACGCCGAGGACGTTGCCCCAGGGCGCGGCGCCGAGGAGTCCCAGGCTGACGGCGGGCTTCCAGTCCGACGCGGCGAATCCGGGTGTCTGCCAGCCGGGCGCCTCCCCGGGGGACGCGGTCCACGTCGTGTCGGTGACCACGAACAGGGCGGAATTGTTGGGGGAACGAATCTCCAGCTTCACCAACACGGCGGCAGCCCCGGCGGCGGCGTTGTGGCCGCGCACGGCGAGAAGGTTCGGGCCGGAACGCACGTCCGCGGTGACGTCGATCACCACGGGCTTCTTCCAATCCACGGCGCGCGCCACCTCGCGGCCGTTGAGATGGACCGCGATGGCGTCGTCGCCCACGGCGGTGATCCGTGCGAACGATGGTTGGAACCCGACGTTGAATTCCCTGCGGAAAAAGGCGGTGTCGCCCGCGCCCGCCGGATTCGCGTGGTGCCAGATCCACTCGGGCGTCTGGGCGAACGCCGACAAGCCACAAAGCGAGACGAGCAGGAGACTGGTCGCCGCGGCACGGAGCGCGGGTCGGCGCCACGGACCGGGCGGGAAGGGCGGAGGGAGCGCGGCGGCAAGGGTCCGGGAGGGCCGCGACCCGGCCTTGAAAGCCACCGCGACCGGGGCGGAAGCGGGCGGTGGGCGGTGGGGCGTTTCGAACGGCGGCGTGGCGTCGGCATGCCGACGAAACCATTGACCCGGACGGATGGGCGGGCGCTTCATGGGACACGGTACGAGGGGCAGTGGCATGGGGTCCTTTCAGCCGGAAGACAGCCTATGAATCAGCCGACGACGCCGGGGGTACGGATGGGGAACCGAATCCTGTCGGCTTGGTGTGGCGTTTGCCTCTTCCTGTCGGGCGTGCAGGGGGCCGGGCCGAAAGAGCAACCGTTCTTCCCGTTCTGCATCGACTGGCACGACGCCGGGAAACGCACGTTCGAAGAGCAGGCCGCGATGCTGAAAGAGTTGGGCTACGCGGGCGTGGGCCACATCTGGCTCGATCGGGTCGAGGAGCGGATCCGGACTCTCGATGCCGCGGGCCTGAAGCTTTTCCAGATCACCATGGTGGTCGACGTTGGTCCGAATCCGAAGCCGCAGGACGCGTGGTTCAAGGAAGTGCTGGCATTGGCGAGGGGGCGTCACGTGCAATTCTGCCTGCTCGTGAACGGGATGAGACCGTCCGACCCGAGCGTCGACGCGCATGCGGTCGGGATCCTGCGCGGGATGTCGGACGCCGCGAAGGAGTCGGGCGCGCAACTGTTGCTGTATCCGCACCAAGGCTCGTGGATCGAGCGCGTCGAGGATTCCGTCCGGGTGGCGGACAAGGTGGATCGGCCCAACGTCGGCGTGATGTTCAACCTGTGCCATTGGCTGCGGGTGGACCGGGGCCGCGATTACCGGCCGTTGTTGAGGAAGGCCATGCCGCGGCTCTGGGCGGTGTCGATCAACGGGGCCGACGACTTCGACCCGGAACCGGGTTGGGGCCGCTACATCCAGCCGCTGGACCGTGGAACGTTCGACACGGCCGGGTTGCTGCGCGCGCTCGGGGAACTGGGCTACCAAGGGCCGGTGGGTCTCCAGTGTTACGGGATCGGAGGCGACGCCCGGGAACATCTGGCGCGGTCGATGGCCGCGTGGAAGAAGCTGCGCGCGGGGCGAGGCGACTGACGCGGGCTGGGTGGGGATCGCGATCATGGGCGTTTTTCTGTCCCGGGTTGCCCGCCATTGGCCTGGGCCCAGGCCAGCAACATGGCGATGGATTCACCCAGGACCCCGGCGGAGCCTCGGTATTGCCTCGAACCCTGCGGTTGGTTGCCGAGCGACCACCATTCGTAGAAGTCCCCGTGGCGTCGGACGCGGACGACCATGGGCTTGAGTTCCTGGTAGGCGTCGCGCACCAAGCCTTGGCGGACCAACTGCTGGATCATCCGCCCCCCGAACCAGCACCAGTCGCCGCCGTTTTGGTAGGAGTAGGGGCCCATGGACTTGTTCTTGAAGAAGCCCGCCGGATAGGGCGGGTACACGGTCAACCCGATGGAGGCGGCGCCGGCCGCGCGGACGTTCGCGCGCATGGCCTCCAGGCACCCGGCGAGTTCGTCCCGCGCGAGCAGTCCGGCCTCGGCGGCCACGGCGGTCCCGCCGTGGTAATACACGGCGGCTTCGTCGAAGGACGCGGGAAACGGGGATCCCGACAAATAGACATGGGGCCGGTACTTCCGGCGCGCGGAATCCCAGAGATGGGCGCGGATATTCCGGGCGAGATCGTCGCGAATCCGGCGCCAACGGGGCGCGTGCGCGGAATCGGGTCCGAGCAGACGCAACAGATCGTTCGCGGCGATGACGAACATCGCGTTGTCGTAGATGTCGCAGGCCCGGTGCGACCCGGCATCCAGTTCCACGCCCCAGGGGTGTTCGGGTTGCACGTCGCCCCAGTCCGCCGTGGTGGCGCCCCACACCAATCCGAGCTTTCGGTCGAAGCGTTCCGCCAGCACGTAGTCGAGCGCGAGTTCGAGTCGGTCGATGACACGGATGCCGTCGACGGTTTCCGCCAACAACGAGTGGTCGCCGGTCACGGCGACGAATTTGCGGACCGCCTGGACGAGGGACGTTTCCTGGTCGGTCTCGACGGTGTTCTTGTGGGCGAGCAGTCCGGGGGCGAAATCGGACCGGCGGTAGTCGTAGCCGACCGAACCCCGTTCCTTCGGGATGAATCCGTCGGGAATGTCGCCGTTGGCTTTCTGGAACCGGAAGAACGTGAGCAACGCGGTGCGGAGTGCCGACGGTGGGTTCGCGTCGAGCGACACGACGATGAAGGTGTTGAGGTCGCGGATCCAGACCTCGCCGTAGCCGCTGCCGGCGGTCAGGCCGGTTCCGAGCAACGCGCGCGCCTTGCCGAGCACGAGCGGTAGGTCGGGGTCGGCGAGGATTTCCCGGGCCAGGGTTGCGTCGGCATCCGCGGCGGACTTCGGGGTGGCCGCCGTCAGCGGGGCGAAGCCGAGCAGGATCGCCGAGACGAGGATCGCGAGGGGGTTCATGGATGCCTTCATGGAAGGGGGGCGGGATCGGATGGGGTGGTTCATGGCCGGGCCGAGGCGCGGATCGGCGCGCTCCGGGACTCTTCGTTCGCCAGCACCAGGGCGTAATGGGCGGGGCCGGGCGGCACAGCCGCATCGGTGAAGTCGAAGCGCGTGGTGCTGGCGATGCGGTTGGTGTCGCTGGCCGCGAAGTCGGCGGTGGTGCCGCGATGCAACTCGAAGGTAAGACCCGCGAGCTCCGCCCGGTGATCCCAGGACAGGGCCACGACGCCGCCGGGGCACGCGTCGGCCCGCAGCGCGGGCAGGGACTCCGGCAATGGAAGGACGCCCCGGTGGCGGCTTCCGCCGGGCACGATGCGCGCGCCGGGCATGTCCACGCGGGGGTGGGCCAATGCCTGTTCCCGGGCATCGCGGATGATCGCCAGCATGGCCAGGCGGGTTGGGTCGTTCGTCGACGCAAAGGAGATGGCCGGCGCGCCGGAGGGATCGGGCGCCAGGTATTCGCGGCGTGGGAACGCCGCGATGGGGCGCACGGCATGGGCGTAGCCATCGACCAGTTGCCGGATGCGCTGGCGGCGTGGGTCCACCTTCCTATCGCGGCACAATCCCAGGCCTTCCGGCCCGGCTGCCAGCGGTGCGCGCAGGATGCGGCTCAACTCCGGGTGCTCGAGATTGATCCAGTCCTCCTCGAAATACCGGGGCTTGCCGGCGTCGTCGCCGTGGCAACGCAGGCAACCGGCCTTGGCCATGGCATCGGCGAGGGCCTTGCGCGCGGGTTTCCATTCCCGGATGGCACAGCCGGACTCGGTGGAATCCCAGGTCCCGTGGTACAGTCCGTTGCCGTCGATCCAGGCCATCAGCAGGTCGCGTTCGGGGCGGGAGAGGCGGGGAATCCGACCGCCATGGCCTTGGACGAGCAGGGCGGCGAGGGGTGCGGCGCCGGAGCCATGGGCGCGGGGCGGGAAGATTTGCGACGACCAGAAGGCGGTGCCGTTCATGCAATCGATGCCGGCGATCCAATGGGCGACGAGTTGCGAGTGACGGCGGCTGACGAGGTTTTCGTAGCTGATGGAGAAATGTTCGGTCCAACCGCCGGTAAGATCCATGCCGGCGGCGATGCCGAGCGCGCCGCCGTGGCACGGCACGCAGTGACGGTCGAGGACGGGTTGGACCATGGTCGGGTAGTCGAGGTACCCGCTGCCCCAGGACTCGGGCCGGAGACGTTCGGGTGGGCGGCCCGGACCGGGCGGGGTGGCGGCGCGGGCGCTGGGGGCGGTGGACCGGTGTTCGTGGCAACCGATGCAGGAACGGGTGGTGCCGGGCGCGGCCTGGACGAAGGTGCGCATGCTCTGGACCAGGCGGCCGTCCCGATCGAGGGCCTGGAAGTAGAGGGCGCGGCCGGCCGGCGCCTCGAAATAGACCGAGCCATCGTCCGCGACGGGA
>WBXI01000176.1 GCA_008933025.1 Verrucomicrobiota bacterium | reverse complement strand
TGCTTCGCCAACCGCCGCTCGGCCTCCCCGGACGCGAGACCCGTCGCCACGTCGACCTCGAGCAGGCGAAGCACTTCCTCCGCATGCAGTTGGTGCCAGCGCGATGGCCGCGCGGAAGCCATTTCCGGGAGCGACCGTCGTTTCGTGCCGGCATTCGGTGTCATGCTCGGCCAACCTAGCCCAAGGCGGAGCCAAGGTCCCGCAAAGTGCGTCGATGCGCGACGCAGGTGGGCGCGGCCGGTCCCGTCGCCGAAGCGGCCCTTTGGCCGCGGTTCAAACCGTCTCGGGAATGCGGTAGTGCTTCCGGAATGCCGGCTTGAGCAGGGCGTTCGCCTCGTCGCTGTTGGTGTAGCGTTCGGCTTGGCCGTCGAAATGCAGGTGCCGTTGGCCCACCCGGTACGAGGTGTTGGCCATGTGCACCAGGCAGGCGCTGCGGTGCGCGTCGCCGATGTCCGCGTTCGGCTGCTTCCTCGAGCGCATGCAATCGATGAAATTCGGCTGGTGCCACTTGTCCGGGAAATAGCCCTTGTCCTGGTCGAGGATCTTCCCGCCTTCCACCACCACCTGCCATCCGCATCCGTGCCGGCCCAGGTACATCAGGGCCTTGGTCCCGTAGATCTCGACCCGGGTGGCGGAGGTCGGCCAATGCGGCCACTTGTCGCCATAGCGCACCTCGCCCGGGAATTTCCGCATGTAGCCGGTCGCGTTGCCGCTCTCGCAGGTCATCGCGAAGTCCCCGTAGTCATAGGTGATGCACTGGAACTCGGGGACCTCGCGCCGCGACTGGAACGCGTAGTTGCCGCCGATGCACAGCACGGACTTCGGATGCGCCGGGTTGCCGAGCACCATGCGGGTCAAATCGAGTTGGTGGATCGCGTCGTCCGCCAGAGTGCCCCCCTTGTAATCCCACCACGGGTGCCAGTCCATGTGCCGGCCCGGGTTGTAAGGCACCTCGGGCGCCGGCCCCAGCCACGCGTCCCAATCGAGTCCCTCCGGGGGTTGCCGGTCCGGTTTGGCCTCCCACTTCGACCCGTCGAGCAGGTTGTAGACCTTCACGTGCACGATGCGGCCGAGCTTGCCCGCGGCGATGTAATCCCGTGCCGACGCCGCATAGGGACCGCTCCGGTTCTGGAAACCGACCTGCACGATCCGTCCGTATTTCCGGGCGGCCTCGATCATCTTGCGCCCCTCCCAGATGCTGTTGGCGGGATTCTTCTCCACGTAGACGTCCTTGCCCGCCTGGCAGGCCCAGACGGTGGCCAACGCGTGCCAGTGTTCCGGGGTGGCGATCACCACGCCGTCGACCTCCTTGTCGTCGAAGGCCACGCGCATGTCCGCGATCCGCTGCGGCGCGCGTTTCTGGACCTTCGCGAGGTCCTTCATGATGCCGACGCCCCGGTCCTTCCAGACGTCGCAGACGTATTTGAATTCCACCCCGGGAAGCGCCGACATGCCGGCCGCGTGCGACGCCGCGCGACCGCCGGCCCCGACGAGGGCGAGGACCACGCGGTTGGAAGGGGCCTCGCCGCGCGCGGCGCGGGGCAACGCCAGCAGGGCGGAACCGGCTGCCAGCGTGGCCGTGGTCTTGCCGGAGGTTTCGAGGAACCGACGGCGACTGATGGGTATCATGGGCATGTTGCTGCTGCTGGTGGAGTCCGGTGAATCTTCCCGAAACTAGCCGCGCCACCCGGGCTCTCGGAAGCCAAAATCCCGTTGAGGCAAAGACACCCGCCTCGTGCCGACGCGGGAACGCCTGCCCACCCGGCGGACCGGTCACGCCCCGCATGGCGTCCGACGTCCCGCGACCTCGGCCACCGCGCAACCCGCCCCCGGTCCATGCAAAGCGCCCCCGGGATCAATAGAGATTCCGGGGACCCTGGTAGCCGGGAATCACGAAGCCGGATTGCGCAAAGTCGCCGATGTCGAGGCGCGATCCATCGCCCGCGTCCGTCACCACCAACCGCAGCTTCCGCGCGTCCCGGGCGATCGCCACGTCGAACGGCCAAGGCACCTGCCCCATCCGCATCACCGGGGATTCGCCGGCCTTCCTCCCGTCGACGAACACCTGGAAAACCATGCTCGGGTGCTGCCCGAGAAACTGCGCGTTGAACCGTCCCTTCGGGGCATCGTCCGCGCCCGCCAGCGCGACGAATCGGGTCGCGCCCGCGGGGATCGCGAACTCGATCTCCCCGGGAGCATGCAGCGTGATGCCCTGGTAATAATCTTTTCCCCGGATCGTCAGTCCCCAGGTCCGCGCCGGAACGTGCCACTCGTCCTTTGCGTCCGAGTACCGGACCCGGGTCGGCTCGAGTTCCCACAACCGCAACGTCGGCGGCGGCGGTGTCTCCGGCAGCTTCGCGTAACAGGCGTCGCTCGGCAGCCCGACCGGCCTGCCATCGCGGAATCCCCGCGCCCGCAAAACCGTCCCGCGATCGACGACGATCGGCCGGGCATAGAGGGGCGACGACGCGACGGGTTCGCTGCCGTCCAGTGTGTACCGCACCTCCGGCGTGGAAGCGGACGCCGCCTCCAGGCTCACCGTGGTGGAACCCCTGAAGAAATACGGGCGCCGGGGTTTTCCCCAGGGGCGGATCCGCACCATCTCGACCGCGTCGTCGCCCGGCCAGCGTCCCTGTCCGCGGAGCAATTCGCCGAAGTCCAGGGTGGGCGCGAACCGTGTCTCCAGGATTCGCAACGTGTGTTCGAGCGCGGCCTCCGGCGGATAGCTGTCGGTGTCGGTGAGATCCCGCGCCAAGGCACAGGGCACGCCCAAACGACGCAGCGGAACCATCCCCTCGCCTTTCCCAAGGACGCAGATGTCCGCCGCGATGCCGACGTAGACCAACCGGTCGAGCTTCCGCGCGTTCACGATGTTCCAGACCTCGCGCGTTCCCCAGGCGAGGAAATCGTCCCGCCCGACGCGCAGCGCGGGATTCATGGCGTCGTTGCCCCAGTTCCGGGGGCAATCGATGCCGGGACCGCAACGGCAGGAGTACTCGTTCTTGAAGCCGCACTGTGGAAACTCCACGGACTGCAACCGCGGCCACGGGGCATCGGGCAACGAACGGGCGGCACGGCGCTGTGTCGTGTCCTCGTGGGCAGCGATGCCGCTGGTGGGCGCGAAGATCACCGTCATGCCCAGACCCCGCGCGCCGTCGAGGGCACGGTTCATCCGCGGGACCAGGGCGGCCGCGCGTTCGGCGCAAGTCATGCACCAGTGGTAGGCCCACATGTCCATCACCACGACGCCGATGCGGGCCGGGTCGACCGCCACGCGGGTCTGGACCGCCGCCCCGGCGGCATCGCGGGTGCGGAGATCCAACGAGACCGTCGCGGCGGCAGCGGACACCGCCGCCCAGGCGGCAAGAATCAACCGCAGCACCGCCGCCGCTCGAACGGGCTTTGGGAGGCGTGTCGGCACGCGGATCGCGCGGGGTTTCGCTCGGGACAAACCCCTCACGCCAGGATGTCGCGGACCACCTCGCCCTCGACGTCGGTGAGGCGCCGCTCGATGCCGTTGTGGTAAAAGGTCAGGCGTTCGTGGTCCAACCCGAGCAGGTGGAGGATGGTGGCGTGGAGATCGTGGACGGTGACCACGTCGTGCACCGACTTGTAGCCGAACTCGTCGGTGGCCCCGTGGCTGAAGCCCTTCTTGACCCCGGCACCCGCCATCCAGCAGGTGAAACCGTCGGGGTTGTGGTCTCGCCCTTTCGCGCCCTTCTGGAAGGTGGGCATGCGCCCGAACTCGGTGCACCAGACCACCAGCGTGTTCTCGAGCAATCCCCGCTGCTTGAGATCGATGAGCAATCCCGCGGTCGGCTTGTCGAGCACCGGCCCGTGGACGCTGTACTGGCCGAGGATGTCCTTGTGCCCGTCCCAGTTGCTGGTGCCCTCGCCGCCGGTCTGGTAGGCGCCGTTGAACAACTGCACGAAGCGCACGCCCTTCTCCACCAAACGCCGGGCCAGGATGCAGTTCTTGGCGTAGGCGGCCCGCAGGTCGTTGATCTTCGACCCGCCCTCGTCGGCTCCGTAGAGGCGCAGGATGTGCGCCGGCTCGCTCGAAAGGTCCGCCACCTCGGGAATGGTCAACTGCATCCGCGCCGCCAACTCGTAGCTGGCGATTCGGGCGGCCAATTGGGTGTCGCCCGGGTAGCGCTCCGCATGGATCTCGTTCAGGCGCCGGAGAAAACTTCCGGTCGCCTTGTCGCCGTCCGCCGTGATCGCCGCCGGCCGGGCCAGGTTGCGGATCGCGTGGGTGGCGTTGAATTCTGTGCCCTGGAAGGAGGCCGGCAGGAATCCCGGCGCCCAGTTGTTCACGCTGTTCTGCGGCTTGCCCCGGGGATCCGGGATCGCGACGTAGGCGGGCAGGCTTTGGTCCACGCTGCCGAGCGCGTAGGTGATCCAGGAACCCACGCTGGGAAAACCGTCCAGGGTGTAGCCCGTGGACATGTAGTTCTCGCCGGGCCCGTGCGTGTTGGTCTTCCCCTTCATCGAGTGGATGAAGCACATCTCGTCCGCCAGGGCCCCGAGGTGCGGCAACAGGTCCGAGATCATTTTGCCGCTCTTGCCCCGCGGCCGGAATTCCCACGGGCTCTTGGTCAACGCGCCCTGCTCGCCCTGGAAGGTGATCAGCTTCTCCTTCCCCGGCATCGGCTCGCCGTGCCGCCGGATCAACTCGGGTTTGTAGTCGAAGGTGTCGAGTTGGCTGCACGCGCCGCTGCAAAAGATCACCAGCACGTTCTTCGCCCGCGCCTCGAAATGCGCGTCCCGCGGCGCGTACGGCCGGCCGGCATCGATCGCCGGCCGGATCGGTTCCTTGCCCGAAACACTCGCCGCCAGCAGGCCCTGCCGCGCCAGCAGATGGGTCAGCGCGATCGCGCCCAAGCCCATGCCCGTGTCGCCCAGGAAGCGACGTCGATCCATCAGGCCGCGAGTGGGGATGAGGGGGAATTCGTTCATGGGATGAAGAGAAACTCGTTCGCGTTGAGCACCGCCCGGCACAAGGCCGGCAATCCCTGGGCCTCGGCAAAAGCCGTCGCCTCGGCCGCCTCGGTGCGGGACGGAAGCCGGTTGAACGCCAGCGACCAGGCGAGGCGCACCCGCGCCGCGGTCGCGGTCCCCGCCTCCCGCCGCAGGCGTTGGGCGAAGATCTCGGACTGGCCGAGGACAAACCGGCTGTTGAAAAGATTCAGTGCCTGCAGCGGCGTCGTGGAAACATTCCGCCGCGGCGCGACCAAACTGCCGTCCGGACAGTCGAACGACCCGAAGATCCCGTCCTGTTCCATGCGCACCTTGAAGGCGTAGACCATGCGCCGCGCCTCGGGCGCGCCGAATTCCTCCTTCGGGTGGTAGTGGTAGACGTTCTCGCGGTCCACGTCGTGGAGGAAGAAGCTCGGTCCGCCCATCGTCCGGTCGAGATTGCCGCTCACCGCGAGGATGCCGTCCCGGATCGCCTCCGCTTCCAGCCGGCGCGGCGGGAAACGCCACAGCAACCGGCTCCCGGCGTCCACCTTGATCCCGTCCGGCCGCGGCACGCCGGCTTGCCGCCACGTCGCGCTGGTCAGGATGAGCCGGTGCAGATGTTTCAGCGACCAAGGCTTCGCCGCCGCCCCCGCCGCGCTTCCGCCGGCGGCCGGATGCACGAGTTCCGAGGCAAGCCAGTCGAGCAACTCCGGATGGGTCGGACGCGTTCCATTGTGGCCGAAATCATTCGGGGTATCCACCAAGCCCACGCCGAAATGATGCTGCCAAAGCCGGTTCGCGATCACCCGGGGCGTGAGCGGATTCGCGGGATCGGCCACCCACTCGGCGAGTTTCACGCGCCGGTCCTTTTCGGGCGTCGCGGCGTCGAGATGCACCGGCTGGAAGATCTCCAGTGTTGCCGGCACGACCGTCTCCCGCTTCTGCATCGCGTCGCCCCGGTGGAACCGGTGGGTCGGTCCCGGCTGCGAGAACCTGCCCGCGTAGACCGTCGCGGCCTGCGCCAGGACCTTCCGCTCCCCGCGAAGTTTCTCCAGCTCCGCCAGCCACGCGCGTCCCCGGCTGGCCTCGGCCTCCGCGAATCCCTCGAAACGGTAGACCGGCCCCTCCGGCGCCTTGGAACCCTCGTAGGCCGCGCGTCCCGCGGACCCGCCCACGACCTTCCACTGGTCCTTCGTGGACGCCGCCTCGATCACGTAGTCGGTCGCCAGCCGGTCCTTGAACCGGCCGTCGCGGTCCCGGCCCCACACGATGCGCTCGATGCGTTCGGGCTTGGCGAACTCCAGTTGCACCCAGCCGCGGCCCGACTCGTTGGAAATCCACGAGTGTTCGTTGCCCGCGCGGCCGTCGTTGAGATGCTCGAGCTTGTGGATGTCGTACCCGGCCAGGCTGCCCGACGCGGTGGCCTTCGCGCCGTTGGACGCCAGCGCAACGTTGCGGTCGCCCGACCACACTTCCAATTCGTCGATGCAGGGTTCGGCACCGGTGCACGCGCGGATGGTGAATCTCACGAACCGCGCCACGGCGGGCTCGAGCACCTCCTCGTTGCGGCGGGCGTCCACCGCCGGCCGGCTCCCCGCGGCAACGGCGGAAGGCTTGGGAACAAAGCGTTCGAGCTGGCCTTCGCGTTCCTTGATGAGCGCGTCGGTGGCCGCCACCCGGGCTTGCTGTGCCGGCGGCAGCGGCAGCGCGCGCTCGCCGTGCTGCACCCCGGAGAACACCGCCGACATCGCGTAGTACTCGCGGTGGGAAATCGGATCGAACTTGTGCGAATGGCAACGCGCGCACCCCAGCGTCAGTCCCAGGAATGCCGTGCCCGTCGTGTTCACCATGTCGTCCAACTCGTCGGCCCGCTGCTGCGCCGTCAACACCGGGTCCGGGCTGCCCACGATGTCCTTCGCCCCGCCCACCAGAAACCCGGTGGCCACGTCCACGCCCAACGCGTCCCCGGCGATCTGTTCCCGGACGAACTGGTCGTAGGGCTTGTCGTCGTTGAACGACGCGATGATGTAGTCGCGGAACCGCCACGCGGTGGGACGCTCCCGGTTGGTCTCGAACCCGTTGCTCTCCGCGAACCGGATCACGTCCATCCAATGCCGGCCCCAGCGCTCCCCGTACCGGGAATCCTCCAGCGTGCGATCGACCAACCGCTCGAAGGCCCGCGGCTTTTTGTCCGCCACGAATGCCGCCACTTCCCCCGGGGACGGCGGCATCCCCAGCATCACGAAATACAACCGCCGGATCAGCGTCACCCGATCGGCCTCGGGCGACGGGGCAACCCCCTTCTCGGCCAACTTCGCCCGGACAAAGGCGTCGATCGGGTTCTGGCCCCGCCCCTTCCCGGCCGCGGACTGCGGAACCGGCGGACGCTGCACCGGCCGAAAGGACCAGTGCGACCGGATCGGATCCACTTTCCCCGCGGGATCCTCCGGCCAAACCGCGCCCTGGTCGATCCAGGCGCGCAGCAGTCCGACCTGTTCGCCGGTGAGCGGATCGCCCTTGGCCGGCATCCGGATGTCGGGGTCGAGCCCCGCGACGAACCGGACCAACGGGCTGCCGGCGCCGTCCTTGGGATGGATCGCGGGCGCATGGTTCTCGCCGCCCTTCAACGCGGCTTCCCGTTCGTCGAGCCGCAAGCCGCTCTTTTGCCGCGTCGCCCCATGGCACGACACGCAGTGGTTCGCGAAGATCGGCTGGATGTCCCTCGCGAAATCGACCGTCCGGGTCGCGGCCGCCGGAAGGGTTGGCACCGCCGCGGCCAGACTCCCTCCCATGGCCAGCAGCACGGCGGCGCGGCGCCAACCGACGCGGAATTCAAATGGAAGTGTCATTGAGAGATCCTGATGGGAGCGCCCCATGATTCCAGTCCCCGCAATGGGGGGGGGGAGGACCAAGGCGACGCGCCGCGGTCTACTTCATCCGCACCGAGGCATGGTCGGACATGTACATCATGTCCCGGTTGCCGCCGGACGGCACCACCAGCGGCATGGATTTGAACGTGATCGGCTTGACCGTCCGACTGTCGACCCACTTGTGGACCTCGGCGTGCCCGTCGGCAAAGCTCAGGCCGCCGGCGCCGTTGTGGTTGCTGGCCGGGTAATCGATGATGTAGATGGCGGCCGGCGCGGCGCCGTCGTTCATCGACACCGCGAAATCACCGAAGTTGAGACTGTCCGGATGCTCGTCGATGAACACGTAGGCCTGGGACGTGCCCATGCCCACGATGTCGGCGGTCTTGCGGAACACCATGTACTTGGCCTTGGTCACGAAGCTGAGCCAATCGTCCCTCGAGTTCATGGCCTGGCTCAGCGACAGGCTGCGCACCCGCGGCCAGCGTTTCCCGGCGGACGTGACGTAACTGCGGTCGCCGGGACATTTGTAGATCCCCACCGACTGGGTGTAGGGCGCGAGTTTGGCGTAGTTGGGATCGCGCAGGTTGGCGAGGTTGGTGTTGTGGGAATTGCCCGGGTTGTAATCGAGGACCCCCCGGACCCAACCCGCGCCATCCGAGGACAATTCGTTCCACACCAGATTGTCGGAGTGGTCGTCCGCATACATCGTCCAGGCCAGCGTCAACTGCTTCTGGTTGCTCATGCACTGGATGCCCTGGGCCTTGGTCTTCGCCTTGCCCAACGCCGGCAAAAGCATCCCCGCGAGGATCGCGATGATGGCGATCACCACCAGCAACTCGATCAGGGTGAATCCCTCGGGCGAGGAAAACGCGCCCCGCACCGCGTTCCCGCGCGCGGCCGACGCGGGCGCGCCGGAATCCCGTTGGGCGCACGACCAGCAAAGGCTCCGGGGAGCGCGGACCACGCAGGGTGACATGCCGAAAAGATACCGTGGCCCCAAGCTGTTTCAACCCCTCATGCGGCCGCCCCGATGTGGAGGGTGCACGACGGAATCGTTGGAATGTGGATTTAGGCGGCCAAGGCAAGGGAGTCGTTGCGGGCCGAGGCGGCATTGGCGCGGTCGACCCAGAAAGCATCGAGCCGGCGGC
>WBXI01000175.1 GCA_008933025.1 Verrucomicrobiota bacterium | reverse complement strand
CGCCCCGCTGACCCTTCACACCCGCGCGCTCGTGCCCGCGAGCCCGAAGGCGACCGACCGAACTCTGGCCGTCGAGAAAACCGTCCAGTGGGATCCCGCGAGGACCGCCATCATCATCTGCGACATGTGGGACGACCATTGGTGCAAAGGCGCGTCCCGACGCGTGGGGGAACTGGCGGGACCGATGAACGAAACCGTGAGGATCGCGCGCACCAACGGGGTGTTCGTCATCCACGCCCCCAGCAGCGTCACCGGTTTCTACGACGGCACCCCGCAACGCTGGCGGGCACGCACCGCCCCGTTTTCCCCGACGCCCGTCCCGCTGCCCACCGCCGAGCGCTGGGGCACCAAATGGTGCTGGCCCGATCCCAAACGCGAGACCGGATTGCCCATCGACGATTCCGACATGGGCTGCGATTGCGCGACCAAGTGCACGATTCGGGAAGCCTGGAAACGGCAGAACCCGGCCATCGAGATCGCGCCGGGCGACGCGATCACCGACGACGCGCAGGAGACCTGGAACCTCCTCGCCGAGCGCCGCGTCGACAACGTCATCCTCATGGGCGTGCACCTGAACATGTGCGTGCTGGGCCGACCGTTCGCCATCCGCCAGCAGGTCCGGTGGGGCAAGAACGTCGTGCTCTGCCGCGACCTGACCGACACGATGTACAACCACGAGATGCGGCCCAAGGTCTCCCACTTCGAGGGAACCGACCTGGTCGTCGCCCACGTGGAAAAGTACTGGTGCCCCACGATCACCAGCCAGGACCTCACCGGGCGGCCTCCCTTCCGATTCGCCGCCGACACGCGCACCCCGAAGCGGCCGAGCCGCCCGAATTGAGACGCCCTCCCACCCCGAATCGATCCACCGCATGCAAACCACGCCTTCCCAAAACCCGACGACTCGCCCCCACACGTTGTCCCGACGCCGGTTCTCCCGGGCGCTGGCGACTTCCGCCGTGGGTTGGCTCGGCGCGCCCGCCCTGCTCCGAGGCCGGGATCTCAACGGCCGGTTGAACGTCGCCGTCATCGGGGTCGGCGGTCGCGGCGCGGGCAATCTGGCCGAGGTCGGGGCCACCGAGAACATCGTCGCCGTGTGCGACGTGGCGGAATCCGCCGTGAACGCCGCCGTCGCCAAGCATCCCAACGCCCGCCGCTTCGCCGATTTCCGCCGACTCTTCGACATCGAGAAGCAGTTCGACGCGGTGGTCGTGAGCACGTGCGAACACACCCACGCGTTCGCGACGCTTCCCGCGCTGCGCCTGCGCAAGCACGTCTATTGCGAGAAACCGCTCAGTTACAATGTCTGGGAGGCCCGCATCATCCGGCAGGCCGCGGCCACCGCGAGGGTCGCGACCCAGATGGGCACCCAGATCCACGCCACCGACAATTACCGGCGGGTGGTGGAACTGGTCCAGGCCGGGGCCATCGGTCCGGTCCGCGAGGCCCATGTCTGGGTGGGCCGCGCCTGGGGCCGGCAGGACCCGGAAGCCGCCAGGCGCAACAACGACATCGTCTCCGTGCGCGAACGTCCCGAGGGCTCGTCTCCCGTCCCCACGGGACTCGATTGGGACCTCTGGATCGGGCCCGCCCCCTTCCGGCCCTTCCACGAGGTCTATTATCCCGGGCCCAAATGGTATCGTTGGTGGGACTTCGGCAACGGCACCATGAGCGATCTGGGTTCGCACTGGAACGACCTTCCCTTCTGGGCGCTCAAACTCGACGCGCCCCTGACCATCGAGGCCGGAGGCCCGCCGCCGCACCCGGAGATCGCCCCCGCCTCCATGCACGCCGTGTACGAATACGGCGCCCGGGGAACGCTCCCGCCCGTGCGACTCACCTGGCACCAGGGCGAGGACCGGCCGCAGATCTGGAAGGACGGCGGCATTCCCCGCTGGGACAGCGGCGTCCTGTTCGTCGGCAGCCAGGGGCGCATGCTGATCGCGGACTATTCCCGGCACCAACTCCTCCCCGAAAAAGACTTCGTCGGTTTCACCGCGCCGCCCCAGTCCATCCCGAAATCCATCGGCCATCACCAGGAATGGATCCGTGCCTGCAAGACCGGCGAACCCACCACCTGCAACTTCGGCTATGCCGGCCTGCTCACGGAGGCCAACCACCTCGGCAACGTGGCCTACCGGGTCGGCCGCAAACTCGAGTGGGACTCCGCCGGACTCCGGGTCCGGAATGCCGCCGAAGCCGCGCCCTTGATCCGCCGCGAATACCGCAAGGGCTGGACCCTCGTCTGATCGGGGAAGGCCTCCACGGGCGTTCCCTTCCGTCCGCCCGCCCCCTTCCGGAGATCGGCCCCCATCGGCGGCCCGGTGCCATTGGCACCCGCCCGATCTTGGCTTTCCCCAGCCATCCATACCCGCGTTGGAAACACGGGACCTGCGGACCCGGAATCCAACGACATCGATGCCAGCCCCGTTCCATGGGGTCGCGACGTGTGTCCGGAGCCATCGGTCCGGGCCCGTATCCAACCGGGGTTCGCATGGTTCCGGGCGGACCGTCCCCCCGGGATCCTTGACCTATATAAGGCTTCTGGCAGCGTGCGAATCGCATGGGACCGGCGCGGCTTTTGGGATCGCCGGCCGCCTTCCGGAAACCGTGGGGGAACGTGACCCGGGTCAATCTTCCGGACGCTCCGGTCGGGTTGAATCCAGCAAAGCCCGCCGAAGCCCGTGCGTCGGCGCGGGACCGGGCGTCCGGCCCGGTGGCAACCGAGGGAACCGTCATGCGAGCCGGAACGACACAAGGCCCAGCCCAAAACAACGGCTGCCTTGCGGCGGCTTTCCTGGCGGCCTTCGTCCTCCTCGGATTCACCGCGTCCGCCGCCGTCCCGCTTTCCCTGGAGCGCGCCGCGTGGATCTGGTCCGCCGAGACCGATGATTCCTGCGAACTGCGGACCACCCTTTTCCTCGACGCGCTTCCCAAGCGGGCAACCCTTCTGGTCACCGCGGACAATGGTTACGAACTCCACGTGAACGGCAGCCTCGTGGGCAGCGACGTGGGCATCGGGGCGGACGTCTGGCAATCGGTCGAGCGCCACGACATCACCGGCCGCCTCGCGAGGGGCCGCAACGTCGTCGGGATCCACGGCACGGACCTCGGCGGCGTGCGCGGCGTGATCGCGGCCCTGCGGGTCGAATTCAAGGACCGTCCCGACCTCGAGTTCTTCACCGATGGCACCTGGCACGCCGCCCATGCCGGCAAGCCCACGGACTATTCCCATCCGGAGTTCGTCGAGGGTGCCGAATGGCGCCCCGCACGCGTCGTCGGTCCGTTCGGCATGGCCCCGTGGGGCCGACTCGACGCAAGCAACCCGGGCACGGGTCGGAAAACCCGGGCCCCCGTCCTGGTGCCGGGGAAGCCCGGGCCCGATTTCACATGGCCCGGACCCGTCGCCTTCCTGGGCGACGATTGCAGCGTCTATGTCCCGATGCGGGGGGATGCGTGGGGCGTCGCCTTCCGGGTCAACGACTGGTCCCGGGCCTATACGGAGTTCGACCTCCCCTGCCCGTCCAAGATCGGCCGCAAACTGTACGTCCTGCACCCGGGACCCGACGCCAAGCCCCGCCGACTCCTCGATGCCGGCACGGGCGCCATCGGATCCCCAAGCGCGGCCTACGACGGACGCTCCCTGTTGGTGGCCATGGCGCCGACGGGCGAGAAGTTCTTCCACATCCACCGGGTGCCGGTGGACGGCGGCGAACCCCGGCGCCTGACGGAGGGACCGTTCCACGACATCGATCCGGTGGAACTCCCGGACGGGAGGATCGTGTTCGTTTCGACCCGGGTCGGCACCTTCGAGGAGTATCACCAACCGCCGTCGCGCGCCCTGTTCCGCATGAACGCCGACGGCTCGGCCATCCACCCGATCACCTCCACGCTCATCTTCGACAACGAACCCAAGGTCATGGCCGACGGGCGGATCGTGTTCATCCGCACCGACAATTTCTTCGACCGCGGCAAGGTCGAGACGCACCTGCACGTGATGCGACCCGACGGGACGGACGGACTGACGGAGATCGGCGCGTTCGTGGGGCCGGACTACGGCGTGCGGTTGCGCGCGTTCGGCTACGGCAGTCCCGCGCCGTTGCCCGACGGACGGATCGCCTTCATTTCCAACCGCGGCAACGCCATCGCCGCGGCCGGCGGCCGGGAGGCCGATTTCCAGCGGTTGCCCGGTCCGCTGGGCGATCTGGCGCCGCTCCCGGATGGCCGGTTGCTCTGCACCGTCCTGCGTCCCGACGGCAAACGCATGGCGTCCGACACGCTGGCCGTGATCGATCCCCGCGACGGCCAGACCACCGCGATCCACGCGTCGACGTCCGGCTCCCTCCATTCGCCGGTGTCGATCGAGGCGCGGCGGCGTCCGCCGGTGCTTCCCGATTTCGTGGATGCCGGCCGGGTCGAACAACCGGGTGCCACGGGATTCCTTTTCTGCCAGGACGCGCGCTTCACCACCAAGGCCAAGGCCGGGTGGGATCGTGTCCGCGCCATCCGGGTGCTCGGCGCGATCCCGTTGACCGTGCGATCCTCCCACTCGCACATCGTGCATGTCGGCCACGAGACGGTCGAACTCGGCACCGTGCCGCTCGCGGCGGACGGATCGTTCTTCGTCGAGGTTCCCGCCGACATGCCCCTGGCGCTGCAGGCCGTGGACGCCGAGGGCCGGTCGGAGCTGAATGCCATGTCGTGGATCTACGTGCGACCCGGCGAACGGCGTTCGTGCATCGGGTGCCACCACCCGCGCGAGACCGCGCCACGGGTCGCGGGCGCCGATGCCGACGCGCTGCGGGCACCGGCACTCAAGCTGGCGGGCCAAGGCGATCCCCACCGGTTTCGCGGCAACAATCCGGGGGTTACCGGCATGATGGACCTGCAGTTCGAGCGTTTCCGGGAATGCGCGTCGCTGAACCGGCATCCCTCGCGTCCGACTCCGTTGGCCTCCGGCCGGGACGATGTCGGCGCCTGGGTCGCCCAACTTGCCGGCGGGGACACGCCGTCGAGGATCTCCGCCGCCCAACGCCTCGCCCTCGTCCGCACCCGGTTGGCGGCACCCGCCCTGGCCGCGTGTCTCGCGGACACCCATCGCGAGGTCCGGGTCGCCGCCGCCCTGGCCCTGGCACCGTGCGGCACGCGCGACTCCCTTCCCGCCCTGCTCGCCGCGTTGGAAGACCCGGACGCCACGGTCGCCCGGGCCGCGGACGTCGCCCTCGAGAATCTCACGGCCCATGCCGAGCCCTCCGCAGCGCCGTCCAAGGCCGGCCGCGCCCGCCATGCCGCGGCGTGGCGCGGTTGGATCGCTGCGAACCCATGGGATGCCCTCGAGCACCGACTCGTCGGACGATTGGCGGGGATCCCCGGGGACCGCGCCGCCATCGTCGCGCTGGGCCATCTCGGCGGCGACGCCGCGCGCGCGGCGTTGCGCGGGTGGATCGAGGCCGAGGCACGAAAGAATCCCTATCCGGCCTTCGAGAAGGACAATCGCACCGACACCTTCACGTTCGGCGCGGCTTCCCCGTTGAACCCGCGGACGCTCCAGGAGGCGGTCCGCGCGCTGGGCCAACTCCACGACACCGATGCCCTTCCCTTGTTGCGCCGGTTGGTCGCGGCCAATCTGGAACCCCGCGCCGGCAACCTGTTCCTCGCGGAATCCGCCATCGAGGCCCTCGGACGCATCGGCACCCCCGAGGCCGAGACGGTCCTCCTCGGCGTTTTCGCGGGCCTCGACGACTACTGGCACTACGTGGGTTGGTACTCGGACCATCCGGCACTCTACGCCTGCCATTCGTCGCCGCCGCACGCCCGCGTGATCGAGGCGCTGGACTGGATCGGGTCGACGCGGGCGACGGATCTCGTGCCGAAACTCATCCGCTCCGTGCCCACCGATCCGGACCGCGCGCTGTTTCCCGAAAACGACGACTACGAGACGTTGGTGGGCCGACTCATCCGCCGCGGTGGTCGCGGCCCGGAAGTCATCGCCACTTGCCTCGCGATGCTGGGGGATCCCGTCGCCAAGGCGTCGCCGGACCTGGAGGCCGCCATCGCCACCACGCATCCCGCCTGGGCCGGGCATCCCGGCCCCGAAAACCGCGCCGCCCAGATCTTGTCGCTCGCCTGCCGGGACCCTCTCTCCCTGCAGCGCATCCGCGCGGCCTTCGTTCGTTTCCGAGACCGCCCGGAGGAACCGGTCCACCGCGAACTCGGCAACCCCACCTGGACCCCGGTGCGGCACTGGGTTTTGTTCTACCTCGCTCGCACCCTCGGCCAATGCGGGGACCGGGGCTCGCTGGACACCCTCGTGGCGGCGCTGGCCGACGACCTCAACGAGGCGCGGCACGGGCGGCCGGACCCCTCGGAACCGGAGATCCACTTCCTGCAACTGGAATACACGCCGTGCTGGCGTGCCGCGGCCGCATGGGCTTTGGGTCGGATCGGCGACCGCCGGGCCGTGCCCGCCCTTCTGGGGGCCGTCCGCAATCTCGACAACGCCACCGACGTTCGTCACGCCGCGGCCATCGCGCTCCGCGACCTCGCCGATCCGACGTCCCTGCCCGCGCTCCGCGATCTCGCGGCCACCTATCCCGAAGTCAGCACCCGACGCGCGTTGATCGCCGCCCGCGACGCCGCGGGTGGCCCCGCGAAACCCGCCGACCCCGCGCCGCGGCACGCCGGCTTGCCCTGATTCCCCCATGACCACCGCCGCCCCCACTCGCCTCGCCCGACTCGCCCTCGCGGGACTCCTGCTCGCGGCCCGTATCGCCGGCGCCGTGCCGGGCGCGCCGAAGTCCGACGCGTCGCTTTCGCCGACTTCGCTCGTCGCTTCCCCGGACGGACACACGCTCTACGTTGGGTGCGCCACCGCGGGTCAAGTCGTGGTCTTCGACACCGCGACCCGCAAGGTCCTGCGCACCGTGCCCGTGCCCGACGCCCCGCTCGGTCTGGCGCTCGCGCCGGATGGACGGATGCTCTACGTGGCCTGCGCCGCGCCCCGCAGCACGGTATGCCTCGTCGACACCGCGAGGACCCGGGTCGTCGCGCGGATCCCCGCCGGCCACACGGCGATGTCTCCCGTGCCGAGCCCCGACGGTCGAACGCTCTATGTCTGCAACCGCTTCGACAACGAGGTGGCCTTCCTCGACCTCGCTTCGCGGCATACCACCACGCGCGTGCGCGTCCCCCGCGAACCCATCGCCGCCGCACTCACCCCGGACGGGAAATTCCTCCTCGTGGCCAACCACATCCACGCCGGCCGCGCCGACATCGACGTGGTCGCCTCCTCGGTGAGCGTCGTCGACACCGTCCTCGGCACCGTGACCCGGGAAATAGCCCTGCCCAACGGCAGCGGATTGCTGCGCGAGATCCGGGTGTCGCCCGACGGGCGGCACGCCGTGGTGGCCCACCAACTCTCGCGGTTCCACCTCCCGACCACCCAGGTCGAACGCGGCTGGGTCAACACCAGCGCGGCCACGATCATCGACATCGCCACCCTGAGCCGTCTCAACACCGTCCTCCTCGACAACATCGACGCCGGCGCGGCCAATCCCTGGGCCGTCGCCTGGAGCGCCGACGGCCACGCCCTCTGCGTGACCCACGCCGGGACGCACGAACTGAGCGTGGTGGATTTCCCCGGATTGCTGGCGCGCTTGGCCACGCTGCCCGCGACGCCGGACCCCGCCCGCCCGGTCGATTACACGGCCGCCTCGCAGACGGCGGCGGACGTGCCGAACGACCTCTCGTTCCTCGTGGGCCTGCGGCGCCGGATTCCCCTCGCCGGGACCGATCGCGGCCCGCGCGCCATGGCTTTGGCCGGGACCCAGGCATGGATCGCCAACTACTTTTCCGACTCGCTCGCGGTCGTCGACCTCGCCGCCCCCCGTTCCCCGGTGGAGTCGGTCCCGCTGTCGCCGCCCACCGCCACCGCCGGACCCGGAATCGTCCGGCGCGGCGAACTGCTCTTCAACGATGCCACGATGTGCTTCCAGGGATGGCAGAGTTGCTCGAGTTGCCACTCGTCGGACGCCCGGGTCGATGGCTTCAACTGGGACAACCTCAACGACGGCATCGGCAATCCGAAGAACGCGAAAAGCCTGCTCCAAGCCCACTCGACGCCCCCCTCGATGTGGATGGGCGTCCGCACCAATGCCTCTGTCGCCGTCCGCGCCGGCATCCGCAACAGCATGTTCACCGTCAGGCCCGCCGCGGATGCGGATGCACTCGACGCCTACCTGAAATCGTTGCGCCCGATCCCGAGCCCGCACCTCGCCAAGGGCGTCCTGTCGGCGTCGGCCCGACGCGGGGAAAAGCTGTTTTCCAGCCCCGGCGTCGGCTGCATCGGGTGCCACGACGGCACGTTCCGCACCGACATGAAATTCCACAACGTCGGCACCGTCGGGAAGTTCGACCAACCGACCGACCGCTTCGACACGCCGTCGTTGGTCGAGGTCTGGCGCAGCGGTCCGTACCTGCACGACGGACGCTCGGCGACGCTCCGGGAAGTGGTGACGACGTTCAATCCCGACGACCGCCACGGCACCACCTCGCACCTGAAGCCGGAACAGATCGACGACCTCGTGGAGTACGTGTTGTCCCTGTGACGGCTCGAGACACCGATGAACCCATGAACCTCGCGCCTCCAGAAAGGGTCGCCGCCGCCCCGGGAATCCGGCGCGCGCGGTCGCCCGGACTGGAGGCGACGTGGGTGGACCGTGGCGCGCTGCGGGAACTGCACCTCACCCTGGTCCCGCTGCCCGGCGAGACCGTGGCGGCGCTCGGGTCCCGCCTCGATGCCATGCTGGAGGCGAACGACGCCACCGTGGTGCGCCACGAGGTCTTCGGTCCCACGGCCGCATGGCCGACCCTTTGCCGCGCCGACGCCGCGAGGGGATCGGGCTGGGATTGGCCGGTCACGTGGACCGAAGGCGCCTCCTGCGCCGGGAGCGACATCGCCGGCATGCACGTCTTCGCCGTCTCCGGGGTCCCGGTGGAGACGGTATTCCTCGAAGGCCGGGCCGTCGGACGCGTGTTCGACGACGGTTCCGCGCGCCATTGCCTGCTGGGCGGCGTGCTGCCCGCCGATCCGGCCGCGCCGCGCGACGTTCAGGCACGCCAGGTTTTCGAACGGATCGAGGCGG
>WBXI01000174.1 GCA_008933025.1 Verrucomicrobiota bacterium | reverse complement strand
GTCCAGCGCTTCGGCCGTTATCTCCGTTCCGAGGATCCCGGACTGCGCTTCAAGCTGCCGCTGGGCATCGACGACGTCACGCTCGTGCCGTTTCGGCGGCAGTTGAAGCTCGAGTTTGGATTCGCCACGGCGGGTGCCAGCAATCCCCACCAGGCCAGCCAGGAACCCGAGATGGAAAAGGCCATGGTCACCGGCGACCTCAACGAGACCCAGGTGGAGTGGGTCGTGCAGTACCGCATCAGCGATCCCAAGAAGTTCCTCTTCGAGGCCCGCGATCCCGAGGAGACGCTCCGCGCCGCCGCCGAGAGCGTCATGCGGGAGGTGGTCGGTGACCGCACCGTCGACGAAGTGATCACCTTCGGCCGGCAGGAACTCGAGGTGGAGGCCCGCACCGCCCTCCACCGGGTGACGGAACACTACTCGCTCGGGGCCACCGTCGATCTCGTGCAACTCAAGAACGTGAATCCCCCGAGGCAGGTGCAGGCGTCCTTCGACGAGGTCAACCAAGCCCAGCAGGAGAAGCAGCGGTCCATCAACGTCGCCAACGGCGAGTACAACAAGGTGGTGCCGCGGGCCAAAGGCGAGGCGGCCCGACTCATCGCCGAGGCCGACGGCTACGCGCAGAAACGGATCAACGAGGCCCTCGGCGACGCCCAGCTCTTCAAGGCGGTCTTCGCCCAATACGAAAAAGCGCCCGCGGTCACCCGCCAGCGGATCTATCTCGAGACCATGGGCGAAGTCCTTCCCAAGCTGGGCCGCAAGTTCATCACCGACCAGGACTCGCAACCCCTCCTCCCCTTCCTGCAACTCAACTCCGACAAGGCCAACCCGTGACACCCGTTTCCATCCTTCGATCCGCGGGCGCGGTGGCGTGCGTGCTCGCGTTGTTGATCGGCTTCAATCTCTGCACCTATTCCCTGCCGGAAACCCAGCAGGCCATCGTCACCCAGTTCGGCAAACCCGTCGGCGGTCCGGTCACCAATTCCGGCCTGCACGGCAAACTTCCCTTCGTCCAGACGGTCAACCTCATCGACAAACGCATCCTGGAGTGGGACGGCCGCGCCAGCGAAATGCCCACCCGCGACAAACTCTACATCGTCGTGGATGCCTTCGGACGCTGGCGCATCAATGATCCCACCCAGTATTTCACCCGGCTTCGCGACGAACGCAGCGCCCAATCCCGACTGGACGACATCATCGGCAGCGAACTCCGCAACGCGGTTGCCAAGAACGACCTGATCGAACTCGTCCGCACCACGATCGACCGCAAACCGGACCTCGATCCATCCGCGACGACCAACGGCCCGCCCGTGGGACGCTTGCTGCCCATCCGCCACGGTCGTTCCGCCATCGAGCGGGAGATCGTCGCGGCCGCCGCTCCCAAGCTGAAGGATTTCGGCATCGAACTGCTCGACGTCCGTTTCATGCGGTTGAACTACAACTCGGGAGTCAGCGCGAAGGTCCACGAACGCATGGTCAGCGAACGCCAGCAGATCGCGTCCCGCTTCCGTTCCGAGGGCGAGGGCGAGGCCGCCATCATTCTCGGCAACAAGGAACGGGATCTCCGCGGCCTGCAATCCGAGGCCTACCGGCAGGTGCAGGGAATCCGCGGCGAAGCCGATGCCAAGGCCATCGCCATCTATGCCGAGGCCTATGGCCAGAGCCCGCGTGCCGCCGAGTTCTATGGCTTTCTCCGCACCATGGAGACCTACCAGAAAGCCCTGGGCCGCGACACGACCCTCATGCTCAGCACGGACAGCGATCTGTTCCGCTTTCTCAAGCACGTCGAGGCCACGAACGCCCCGGCACGCTGAATCTACGGGCGGCCCAGGATCTCGGCGGCCAGATCCCGGTCGTTCACGCTCAGGACACGGGGTTGCCAGGAACGACCATTGACGCTGCGCTGCACGATCTGCTTCCGGCCCAGATCCAGTCCGGCCTCCAGTTCGACGGATCCCGATTTTGCCTTCACCCGCCAAATGCCATCCACCGAGGTTGCCGTCGGTTGGATCCGTGCCACGCGCCCGAGGAAGGCGGCGAAGTCCGCCTCGGTCTCGCAGCGTTCCGCGAATAGCATGAATCCGCAGCGGATGGTCTGCCCGGCGAGCTTCCGGGTCGGGCCGGCGTAGTGATGGACGGCGAGCCGGCCGGCACCGGTCGCATTGCCGTCGGATTCCAAGGTCCACGCGGGGGACTGTCCGGCGCAACCGTCGGCCGCGAACAACCGGGTCGCCACGGCGGCCTTGCCCTCGCGAATTCCCACCACCGTCTCGGCATTGGCCACGCGGAGAAACGGCCGGGAGGCATCCACCCGGACGCCATCCAACACCACTTCGACATCCCGCATCGGCAGCAGGATGTTGCTGGCCAGGTTGGTGAATTCACCGGATTGCACGGCCGGCGAGAGTTCGACCAAGGCCAGCAGGAATCCCTTCTCCTGCACCGTCGCGAGCCAGTGCGGGAGATGATGCGGCTTGCTGTGCCCGCCGCGATCGGTGGAACGCACCAGCCCATAGGGTGCGTCCAACGCGTCCACCACGAACCCCACCTGGGGCAACTTCTTGTCCGACGCCAACTCGACGCAGATCCGGCGGTCCTGGGGCCCGTGATAGGCACTGGCACTGCCGATCGAAAAGTCGGGCGTGATCCACTCGTAGCGGTCCTGTCCCGGCCCCGTGCCGAATCTCGACCGGACTTCGCGCTCCGGCAGCGCCGCCAACGCGAGGATCTCCGGCGGCGGGCGGTACCCCCCCATGCGCACGGCGGTCCACGCCCGAACCAAGTCGCTCGGCAACGTGTCGGCCGGCGGCAGGGACCGGATTCCGGCGAGGTAATATCGGTATTCGACGTTCGCATCGCTGAACAAGAAACCCTGGTTGTAGTTGCGGCTTGCCGGGCCGGTCATCGTCTGACGGGCGGCGAAATAATTCGCGGCCATGTCGGCCCAGTAGAAATCCAGGACGGCCTTGAGCCGGGCCTTCAGCTCGGCGTCGTCGGCGAGGTTGTGGGCCAGCAGCAGGCTGTCAGCCTGGATCGGCGTGTAGGTGGCACTGTCGTATTCGGTCACGCCGTTGGTCCGGGTGAAGGCGAGCCACTTCTCGAAGCCAGCCTTGCCTTCCGCGACCGTCTCGCGGTCGCCGACCGCCTGCCCGAGCATCAGCAGGTTGGCCAACTTCATCAGGTGGATGTTCGAATATCGCGTCGGGACGTCGTGACGGCGGATGGCCGCGATCGCGGCGCGGACGTGCGCCGGTGCATCCCGCTTGAATGATCCGGACAGCCGGTCGCCGTGCCGCAGCAGAATGACACCCACGGGCTGCATGGTGAACTCGATGGCGTTCGGATCCTTGATGTCCGGGCGGCCTTCCTGCCACGGGACCGTGCCGTATCCGGGCGACGCCGGATCCATGTCCTGCAGGCCGAACGCGTGCCGCACCAACTGCTCCGCGCGGGCCGACGCTTCCCCGAGTTCGAGCAAACCCAGCGCGCACGAAGTCAATTGGCGGACCGATGGCTGCGCATGGGGGTCCGCAAGCCCCCGCTCGGTTTCGCGGCACGCCGCCGCGACCCGCGCGCCGATCGCGGACATGCGGTCGGTCTCGGTCGCCGGGGACGCGCAGCGCGCGAACGGGGAGACCAGCGACAGCAGCAGCAGGACGGACCAACGAAGGGGTTGCATCATGGTCCGGCGGCGACCGGCCCCGTGGTGCGCTCGGCCAGCCAGATGAAATCGTTGGGCGACGGCGCCGTGATGGGCCAAGTCTTCGCCCGCAGCGTGGCGGGATCCCTCCACTTGTGGACCTCGGAGTGGCCATCCGCGAACGAGAGCGCCCCGGAACCCGCGTGATAGCTCGCCGGGCAATCGTCCATGATTCCGTTCGCCGGCAATTGGGTCGTGTTGATGGGCATCCAGTGCATGAGGAAACCATCGTTGATGATCGGCGACTCGTCCGCGAAGACGAACCGCATGTCCGGGCGGTCGATCGATCCCAGCTTCCTGTAGGTTCTCCACGTTTTCTTGCGGTCCTGCACCTCGACCCAGTCGGACCCATCCGGAAACCCGCCCACGAACGCGTTCATCGCCACCGTCCGGACTCGCGGGCGTTTGTTGCCGACGTCCACCGTGGGGTCCGCGGGACACCTGAAAACCCGGGCATCCTTGAAATAGGGACCCATCAACGCCCTGGCAAAAAGCGCCGTGTTGGTGTTGTCCGGCGTGCTCACCCCGTATTGGAGCCAACCGGTGCACCAACTCTTCGTCACGTCGGTCTCGAACACGGTGTTGAAGGGCAGGCGGTCGGCGGAATCGTCCGCATACATGTTCCACGAGATCATCAACTGCCGTAGGCCGTTCATGCATTGGGTCGCCTGGGCCCGTGCCTTGGCCTTGGACAATGCCGGCAGGAGCATTCCCGCCAGGATCGCGATGATGGCGATCACGACCAACAACTCGATCAACGTGAAACCCGCCCGGAAGCGGGTCGCATCCGCGCCCCGGCGCGAAGCCGGGACGCACGCCGCGGGGTGGAGGGCTCGCATCGGGACGGAGGATGCCCGGGCGATGCCGCGGCACCATCCCTTTTTGGGGATCGGGACGGGACGGCCCCGGGGTCCGCCTCACAACTCGATGACCACCTCGCACGCCGCCTCGCCCCGACGCGGGTGGATCGCCCAGCCCTGCCGGCGGCAGAGGTCGAGCATCCCGCGGTTTTCGGAGAGCACGAGACCCGAAACCCGCGAGCATTTCTCCACGCGCGCGATGTGGACCAGGCGCAGCAGCAATTCGCGCCCGATTCCCCTGCCCTGCCACGCGTCGGCCACCAGCAACCCGAACTCCGCCTCGCCGGCGGTACCGAACCGGATCAACCGGGCGACCGCTGCGAGCCCGCCGTCCGGCGCGATGGCGACCAGCGCGATCTCGCGGTCGTAGTCGGCAAAACAGATCCGGGCGAGCCGCCGGTGTTCCGTGCGTTCGGCCAGCGGGAATGCCGAGAAATAGCGGAGGTAAACGCTGCGCTCGGACAGCCCGGCGTGGAACTTCACCATCGCCGGCTCGTCCTCGGGCCGGATGGGCCGCACCTCGACGACCTGTCCGTCGAGCGTCGCGAACTCCCCGCGGTACTCCGCGGGATAGGGCCGGATGGCGGGCCGGGGCAGCGCCGCGTCCGCCACGGATGCGGGATGAAGCACCACCCGGCCATCGAGCGCGACCAGGCCGTCGGGACCGGCGAGCAGCGGGTTGATGTCGATCTCGGCGATGCGGGGATGGTTCACCACGAGATCGCCGAACCTCACGAGCAACCCGTCGAGCGCGGCAAGATCGACGCCGGCTTGGCCGCGCGCGCCGCGAAGCGCGGCGGCGATGCGGGTCCGCTCGCGCAATCGTCGCGCGAGGCTGGCGTTCAGGGGCGGCAGTTCCAGCGCCCGGTCCCGGAAGATCTCCACCCACTGCCCGCCGGCCCCGAACAACAACACCGGCCCGAACTGCGGGTCGACACTGCTGCCCAGGATCAGTTCGTGCCCCTGGCACCGGACCATCGGCTGCACCGTGACCCCGAGAAACGCCCCGGGCTTGGCCGCCACGCCTTCGCGAATCGCGTCGAAGGCATGCACGACGGCATCCGGATCGGCGAGGTTGAGCCGCACGCCGCCGACGTCGGTCTTGTGGGTCACCGTCTCGGACCAGAGTTTCAGCACGACGGGAAAACCCAGACGGGCCGCCTGCGCGACCGCTTCCTCCACGGTCGACGCCGGGAGGGTCGGCACGACCGGGATGTCATACGCCGCGAGGACCTCCTTGGCCTCCGCCTCGGTCAGCAAGGTCCGGCCCCGCGCGAGCACCCCGTCCAGCAGCGCATCCACGCGCATCACCGCGTCCCGTCGGTCCGCGTGGCGCGTCGAGGGGGGCGTCTCGTAGAGGACCCGGAGGTTCTCGGTGTATCGCCACATCAACGCGAAGGCCCGCGCGGCGGTGTCGGGATAGTCGTAGGTCGGAATCCCGGCTTCGTTCAGCAACACGCGCCCGGACTCCACCGCGGGGCCACCCATCCATGCGGTGAGCAGGGGCTTGCCGTGCGCCTGCCCCAACGGCGCGATCCGCGCCGCGGTCGCCCGCGCGTCGGTCATGTGCTGCGGCGTCAGGATCACCAGCGTGCCGTCGTTGCCCGGGTCGCGCGCGACGATGTCCACGGCCGCCGCATAGCGTTCGGCGTCGGCATCCCCGAGGATGTCGACGGGATTGGCATGGCTCCAATGCGACGGCAACAGGGCATCCAATGCCAGGCGCGACGACTCGCCGAGTTCCGCGAGTTCGCCGCCGCTGCGCACCAACAAGTCGGTGCTGAGCGCCCCGGGGCCCCCGGCATTGGTGACGATGGCGAGGCGGGGGCCCGCCGGGCGCGGCTGTTTCCCCAGGACCTCGGCGAGGTTGAAGAGTTCGCCGATGGTGTCCACCCGCACCACCCCGACGCGCTGGAACGCGGCGTCCAGGACGTCGTCGCTGCCGGTCAGCGCCCCGGTATGCGACGCCGCCGCGCGCGCGGCCTGCGCGGTGCGCCCCACCTTGATCACGATCACCGGTTTCGACCAGGTCACCGCCCGCGCGGCCGACAGGAAAGCCCGGGCGTCGCCGACCGATTCCATGTAGCAGACGATGCTGCGGGTGTTGGGGTCCTCCGCGAAATAGTCGAGCAAGTCGCCCCACCCGACGTCGGCCATGGAACCGACCGAGACGAAGGCGCTGAATCCGACCTGTTCGCGAAAGCTCCAGTCGAGGATGGCGGTGCACAGCGCGCCGCTCTGGCTGAGGAACGCGACGTGCCCCGGCCGGGCGATCCCGGCGGCAAAGGTGGCGTTGAAACCGCGGTGCGGGCTCATCACGCCAAGGCAATTCGGGCCGACAAGGCGGATCCCCGCGGCACGGGCCACCGCGACCGCCTCGGCCTCGAGGGCTTGGCCGGCCGGACCCGCTTCCTTGAATCCGGCGGAAATGACGATGGCGGCGCGGATGCCGGCGACACCGCACTCGCGAAGAACCTCCGGCACGCCGGCGGCGGGCGTCGCGATCACCGCGAGATCGGCGGGTTGGGGCAAACGGGCAATCGACGGCACGGCGGTCCGGCCCATCACCGTGGCCCGCTTGGGATTCACCACGAACACCGGCCCGGGAAACACGGCCAGATTGTCCATCAGCGCCCGCCCCACGCTCCCGGGGCGCTCGGTACCGCCGATGACAACGATGCTTCGGGGGGAGAAGAGCGCGTCGATCGACGACAGCGGCCCGGTCTGGGGAATGGCAGCGGGGTTGGGATCCGACATGGCAGGGGAAAGTGCGGGCATCGACGACGCGCGGCGATGCCGATGGGACCATCCGGCCCGGCATCGGAAGCCCGGCGCGCGGACGATCATGGGGCGGGCGTCGGGAAGGGCTGCGTGGCCGTTGTCAAAACCCGGCCACCCTTTGGCTCCCGCCGGTCAACCCGCGCCGCCGGACGCGGGCTTCTTGGGATCGCCCTTGAGAATCGCGACGAGATAGTCGCGGTTCATCCGGGCGATGAAATCGAGGCTGATGCCCTTGGGACACACTGCCTCGCAGGAACCGGTGATCGTGCAGCCGCCAAAACCTTCCTCGTCCATCTGGGCGACCATGGATTTGACGCGGCGATCGCGCTCGGGCTGCCCCTGGGGCAACAAGCCGAGGTGGCTGACCTTGGCGGCGACGAACAGCATGGCGCTCGCGTTCTTGCACGCCGCGACACAGGCGCCGCAACCGATGCATTGCGCCGCGTCCATGGCGAGGTCGGAGGCCTCCTTCGGGACCAGGATGGTGTTGGCGTCGGGAGCGCTGCCGGTGCGGACGGTGATGAACCCACCGGCTTGCTGGATGCGATCGAACGATTTGCGGTCGACGACGAGATCCTTGACGAGCGGGAACGGCTGGGCGCGGAACGGCTCGACGACGATCTCGTCGCCGTCGCTGAAGCTGCGCATGTAGGTCTGGCAGGTGGCAACGCCGCGGTGGGGACCGTGGGGTTTGCCATCGATGACGAGGGAGCAGGTGCCGCAGATGCCCTCGCGGCAATCGTGGTCGAACGCGATGGGATCCTCGCCGCGGTTGGCGAGATCCTCGTTCACCACGTCGAGCATCTCCAGGAACGACATGCTCTGGTTCAGCTCGGGCGAGGTGTAGCGGACGAACTGGCCGGGGCTGGTGCGGTTTTTCTGCCGCCAGACTTTGAGGGTGACTTTCATGGCCGGGAAAGGGGCGCGGTGAGCTCGGGGTGGACGTGCGGTTGGATGCCGTTCACTTGTAGCTGCGGGTGCTCATCTTCACTTCCTCGTAGACGAGCGGTTCCTTGTTGAGGGTGGCGGCTTTGCCTTCGCCCGCGTGTTCCCACGCGGCCACGAACGCGAACTGGTCGTCGCGACGCTTCACGTCGCCGGCGTTCACCACGCCCTGCCGGACTTCCGGATCGTCCGTCGTGTACTGGTACTCCTCGCGGAAATGTCCGCCGCAACTCTCCTCGCGCATCAGCGCGTCGCGGCACATCAACTCGCCCAACTCGATGAAGTCGGCCACCCGTCCGGCCTGTTCGATCGATTGGTTCCATTCCGCCTCGGCTCCCGAGACATGGAGGTTGGTGCGGTATTCCTCGCGCAGGGCGCCGAGCAGGCCGATGGCTTTCTCCAGGCCGGCCTTGTTGCGCGCCATGCCGCAATGATCCCACATGATCCTCCCGAGTTCCTTGTGGAAACTGGCGGGGGTCCGGCGCCCGGTCCCGGAAAGCATGGACTGGACACCCGCGCGGACCTGTCGCTCGGCCTCGACGAACTCGGCGTTGTCGGCCGAGGGACGGTTGCCGGGTTTGAGGGTCGCGAGATAGGTCGCGATGGTGGAAGGCAGGACGAAATAGCCGTCGGAAAGGCCCTGCATGAGGGCGCTGGCCCCGAGGCGGTTGGCACCGTGGTCGGAGAAATTCGCCTCGCCGAGCACGAACAACCCCGGGAGGTTGCTCATCAGGTTGTAGTCCACCCAGAGCCCGCCCATCGTGTAGTGGATCGCCGGATAAATTCGCATGGGAGTGTGATAGGCGTTTTCGGCGGTGATCTTCTCGTACATGTCAAACAGGTTGCTGTATTTCGCCTTGATCGTCGCTTCACCGTCGCGCTTGATCGCGTC
>WBXI01000173.1 GCA_008933025.1 Verrucomicrobiota bacterium | reverse complement strand
GGAGCGGTTGGAACAACGGGTGCGCCTGCTGCGCGCGGTGGTGCATCGTTTGGGCGGCGAGAGCACGCACGACGGCCACGCGGAATTGGCGGCATTGGTGCAGATGCTGGTCTGGCTCGGGCAACTGCCGGACCGGTTTGGAAGCAATCCGGACGACGGGCGGCTCGGGGACGCGCTGGTGGCGCTGGTGCACCAACCCCAGCGCGTGGGCAACGTGCGGGATATCCTCGGGAAACTCCGGTTCCTGACCACGGCGGTGCGCGACCGGTTGTCGAACGACACCTGGCGGATCTTCCAGCGGATGCAGGTGGACGGGCATCTGGCGGGGCAACGACCGGCGCTGCAGGAAGTGCCGGGGGTGCTCAACACGCTGATCGTCGACCTCGCGGCGTTCAGCGGGATGGAAATGGAGAACATGACGCGCGGGCACGCGTGGCGGTTCCTCGACATCGGCCGGCGCATCGAGCGCGGGCTGATGCTGGTGCAACTGTGGCGGGCGGCGCTCGCGGCCGGCGGTTTCACGACGACGGTGCTGGCACCGTTGCTGGAGATCGCCGATTCGACGATGACCTACCGGCGCCGGTACTTCGAGCAGATGCATCTGGGCACGGTGCTGGACCTGCTGTTGGCCGAGGAAACCAACCCGCGGTCGCTGGCGTTCCAGCTCGAGAGCCTGCACGAGCACCTGGATTTCCTGCCGCGCGAGGTCGAGGGCCGCGGGACGCCGGAAGAACGCGAACTGATGGCGCTTTCGGAAGCGTTGCAAGCGGTGGACGTGCCGGCCCTGGCGGAATCGACGGAGGCGCTCGACGCGTTGTTGGCGCGCCTGGCCGAGGGGCTTTGCCGCCTGTCCGACCATTTGACCCACCACTATTTCAGCCACGCCGTGCTGCGGGCCAGTTGACGCCGTGTTGTACCGAGTCACCCACCAGACCGCCTACGCCTACGACCGCGAGGTTTCGGTGTCGCATCATGTCGTCCAGTTGCGCCCGCGCGAACTGCCGTGGCAACGCTGTCTCTCGCACCAACTCTGCGTGCGACCGGATCCGGGCGTCGAGGCGTCGCGGACCGACTACTTCGGCAACCATTCGGTGCTGGTGACCCTCGAGACCGCGCACCGCGAGTTCGAGGTGATCGCCGGAAGCCTGGTGGAGGTGCTGCCCCGTCCCTCGCTGGCGGCGGTGGAAACCCCGGCGTGGGAATCCGTGGCCGCGGCGTGCGGGGCGCCGGGTTGGGGCGATGCCGCCGCGGCGGGCGAATTCCGGTTCGAATCGCCGTGGGTGCCGCAGCGCCCGGAGATTGGCGCCTGGGCGGCGGAATCGTTCGCTCCCGGCCGCGGTTGGCTGGCGGCGATGGCCGACCTGAACGCCCGGATCCACCGCGACTTCGTCTTCGACGGGACGGCGACGACGGTGACGACGCCGCTCGCGGAAGTGTTCGCGAAGCGGCGCGGGGTTTGCCAGGACTTCGCCCACGTGATGCTGGCCGCGGCACGGGCGATGGGGTTGCCGGCACGCTACGTGAGCGGGTACCTCGAGACCCTGCCGCCGCCCGGCAACGCCCGGTTGGTGGGTGCGGACGCGTCGCATGCATGGATCGCGGCCTGGTGCCCGGGATTGGGCTGGGTGGATTTCGACCCGACCAACGACCTGTTGCCTTCGGACCGGCACGTGACGGTGGCCTGGGGCCGGGATTTCGGGGACGTGAGTCCGGTACGCGGCGTGTTGTTGGGCAGCGGCGACCATCGCATCCGGGTGTCCGTGGACGTGGAGGCGGTGGATGCCGGGGCGTCGGACGACGGGGGGCGATCGCAGTCGCAGTCGCAGTCGCAGTCGTTCTCAACCCCTGCTTGAGCGGGGATCCGGGTCGGTTATCGTCGGGCCATGCCGATCTACGAGTTTCACTGCGAGAAGTGCGGTAAAGACAGCGAGGTGCTGGTGCGGTCGTCGGACTGGAAGGGGACGCCGTGCCCGAAATGCGGTTCGACGCGGCTCGAAAAGAAGTTCTCGACGTTCGCGGCCAACATGGCGGGCGGCGGTGCCGGCGAAGCGGCCTCCTGCAGCGGCGTTCCCAGTTCGTGCGGCATGTGCGGCACGGGCAAGCCGCACTCGCACTGAGCCGGGCCCGGGCGGGCGGAACGGCGCGCGACGGCTCCCGGCCATCCGCGCCGGGCGCCGGTTCCGGGGCGATCAGCGGCCGAAACCGCCCATGCCGCCCATGCCGCCGAGACCGGCGGGCATCTTGCCGCCGAGTTTGCCGAGCATCTTCTGCATTTTGCCCATCTTGCGCATCATCTCGCGCATCTCCTCGAAGCGCCGCAGCATGTTGTTCACCTCGGTGACGGTGACGCCGCTGCCCTTGGCGATCCGCTGACGGCGCTTGGCGTTGAGGATTTCCGGGTGGGCGCGTTCCTTCGGCGTCATGCCGCAGAGGATGCCTTCCATGCGGCGGAATTCGCGCTCGCTCTTCGAGAGGTCGGCGCCCTTCACCATTTCCGCGCCGCCGGGCAGCAGCTTCACCAGATCCTCCATCGGCCCGAGCTTCTTCATCTCGCGGAGCTGCATCAGGAAATCCTGCAGGGTGAACACGCCCTTGCGCATCTTCTCCTCGAGATCCATCGCCGTCTTCTGGTCGACGGCCTCGGCGGCCTTCTCGACGAGGGTGACGACGTCGCCCATGCCGAGGATCCGCTGGGCCATGCGCTCGGGATGGAACGGCTCGAAATCCTCGGCCTTCTCGCCCGTGCCCATGAACTTGATGGGCTTGCCGACGACCGACTTGAAGGAGAGGGCGGCACCGCCGCGGGCATCGCCATCGAGTTTGGTCAGGATGGCGCCGGTGACGCCGAGCGCGCGGTCGAAATGGGCGGCGACATTGACGGCTTCCTGGCCGGTGGCCGCATCGAGGACGAGCAGGATTTCCGACGGCTTCACCAGATCGCGCAGGCGGACGAGTTCCTGCACGAGCGGTTCGTCGATCTGGAGCCGGCCGGCGGTGTCGAAGACGATGGTGTTGGCGCCGACGGTGGGGGCGAAGGCGAGGGCATCGCGCGCGATCTGGAGGACGTCGGTCTCGCCCGGCTGGAGGAAAACGGGGATGCCGAGTTTGTCGCCGAGGACCTTGAGCTGCTCCATGGCGGCGGGGCGATAGACGTCGGCGGCGACGAGCAGGGGTTGCCGACCCTGTTTCTGGAGGAGGCGCGCGAGCTTCGAACTCGAGGTGGTCTTGCCGGAGCCGTGGAGACCGCCCAGGAGGAGGCAGGCGGGATTGCCCGGGAGTTGGAGGGCGGAATTCTCCGCGCCGAGCAGGTTCACGAGTTCGTCGTGGATGATCTTCACCATCTGCTGCCCGGGGCTGACGGATTGGATGACCTGTTCGCCCAGGGCCCGGGTCTTGACCGTCTCGATGAAATCCCGGGCGACCTTGAAATTGACGTCGGCCTCGAGGAGGGCGAGGCGCACGTCGCGCAGGGAATCGCTGACGTTGGATTCGGAGATCTTCCCGAGACCCCGGAGGTTGCGGAAGACGTTTTGGAGACGCGAACTCAGCGAATCGAACATGGCGGGCGACGGTAGGGAAGGCCGTGGGAAGAGGCCAGACCTCAGTGTGGGTCCGGGGAAAGGGGCCTCTTGCCGCGGTGGTGGCCGGGCTTGTCGGGGCGCCACCCCGCCGGACACGCGGCGTGGGGATGGGGACGACTGCCTTGAAGATGCGCCCGGGGAAGCGCCGGCAGGCGTGGAGCCGGGAGCAACGGACGAAGGGCGGGGCCTTGCCCCGGCGACCTCCGGCCGCTACCTACCGGGCCGTGAACCTGACCGACCCCCTCCGGAACCATTTCGGGCATGCCTCGTTCCGCCCCGGACAGGAGGCGGTGATCCGCGCCTTGATGGACGGCCAGTCGGCCTTGGCCCTCTTTCCCACCGGCGCGGGGAAATCGGTCTGCTACCAGCTGCCGGCCATCCTCAAGGAAGGGACGGCGCTGGTGGTTTCGCCGCTCATCGCGCTGATGAAAGACCAGGTGGACTTCCTCCGGTCGCGGGGGATCGCGGCCGCGCGGCTGGACTCGAGCCTCACGGCGACGGAAACCCAGCGGGTCTACGCGGACCTCCGGGAGGGGACCCTCAAGCTGCTTTATGTCGCGCCGGAACGGCTTTCGGGCGAATCGTTTTTGGAACGGTTGCGCCGCGCGAGGATCTCGCTGCTCGCGATCGACGAGGCGCATTGCATCTCGGAATGGGGCCACAATTTCCGCCCGGACTACCTCCGTCTTGCCCGCGTCGCCGGCGAGTTGTCGCTCGGCCCCGTGCTCGCGCTGACGGCCACGGCGACGCCCGAGGTGGCGCGCGACGTCTGCAAGGCCTTCGGCATCGCGCCGGCCCACCACGTGCAGACCTCGTTTCGCCGGGCCAACCTGCATCTGCGGATCACCCCGTGCCCTTCCCGGGAACGGGTGGCGGTGCTGGTGCAACGGCTGGCGGACCCACGAAACCGCCCGGCGGTGGTCTACGTGACCTTCCAGAAAACCGCGGAGGACGTCGCGGCCCAACTCGTGGAGGCGGGCCTGCCGGCGCGGGCGTACCACGCGGGGATGTCCACCGAGCAGCGCGACGCGACGCAGGACGCGTTCATGCGGGGGGACGCCGGGGTGATCGTGGCCACCATCGCGTTCGGCATGGGCATCGACAAGGCCGACATCCGCAGCGTCATCCATTTCAACCTTCCGAAGACGCTCGAGAACTATCAGCAGGAGATCGGGCGTGCGGGACGGGACGGGCAACCGGCGTGGTGCGATTTGCTGGCGTGCGCGGACGATGCCATCCCCTTGGAGAACTTCACGGCCGGCGACACCCCGGAGCCGGAGTCCGTCGGCGCGTTGGTGCGGCGGATGCTGGGGGCGGGCCCGGAGTTCGATGTCAGCCGGTACGAACTCGGCCAGGAGTGCGACATGCGCCCTCTGGTCGTGGACACGGTGCTGACCTATCTGGAGTTGGACGGGTTGGTGCGCCCGACCCGCGCGTTCTACGAGAGCATCCGGATGGAGTTCCTGCGCGCGGAGCCGGAGATCCTCGAGGGGCACAACGAGGAGCGACGCCGGTTCCTCGCGGCACTGTTCTCGGCCGGGCGACGCGGGCCGAAGTACCTCACGCTCGAGCCGGAGGACGCGGCGCGCCGGATCAACGAACCCCGGGAACGGATCACGAAGGCGCTGGCATGGTTGGAGGAGAACGGTGCCATCGTCCAGAAGCCCTCGGGACTGCGCCATGGCTTCCGCCTGTGCGGTGACGCGGCGGAACGGGATCCGTCGGCCGTGGCCATGGAATTGGCCGGGCTCTTCGCGAAGCGGGAACATCGCGATGCGCGGCGCCTCGAACAGATGGTGGGGTTCGCGTCCGCGGCCGGATGCATCACGCGGCGGTTGCTGGACTACTTCGGCGAGTCGATGGCGGCGGGCAGTTGCGGGCACTGCCATCCCTGCGCGACGGGCGAGCCCCGGGAAGCGGTGGTCCTGCCGGCGACGCCCGTGGCGCCCCCGACGGCCTCCCAACGCGAGGCGATCCGTTCGCTGGCCGCGGAAGGGCACGCGGCGCTGGCGACGCCACGGCGGATGACGCGGTTCCTGTGCGGTCTCACGAGTCCCGCGACCACGCGTGCGAAACTCACCCGGCGCGCCGAGTTCGGTCGCTTTGCGGCCACGCCCTTTCCCGTCGTGCTGGCCTCGTGCGAGGCGATCATGGACTGGCGGCCGCCGGGTGGCTGACTTCCGACGGGGTCGTGATGGACCGCTCCCCGGGTGGCACGCCGCGATGCACGCCGTCCCGGGCGCTTCCGTCGTGCTTGGCCGCGGGTTCGGGCTCGCGCGACGGCGGGATCCGACGGACACTTCCGCCGCCATGGAATCCACGGTGCAGCTCAAGAGAACCCCCCTCCATGCCGCCCACAAGCGGCTCGGTGCCCGCCTCGTCGAGTTCGGCGGGTGGGACATGCCCGTCCAGTATTCGTCGATCGTGGACGAACACCTCTGCGTGCGGCGTGCGGCCGGCATCTTCGACATCTCGCACATGGGCGAGGCGTGGGTGCGGGGAGCGGGCGCCGAGGCATTCCTGAACGGGACGCTGACCAACGACGTGCGCAAACTGGCGCCGGGGCAGGGACAGTACTCGTTGATGTGCCTGCCGGGCGGCGGGGTGGTCGACGACCTCTACGTGTACCGGGTCGCGCCCACGGCGTTCCTGCTCATCATCAATGCCTCGCGGATCGCCGCCGACGTCGCGTGGATCCACCGGCGCCACGCGGATTCCGGGGCCGGCGCCTCGGTGGACTTCGAGGATGCCTCGGATCATTTCGGGGCGGTGGCGATCCAGGGTCCCCGCGTGGTGGAATTCATCGGGACCCTTTTCCCGGGGGCATCGCATGCGGGCACCGTGGTGGCGTCGGTGACCGAGCTGAAGAAGAACGAGATCGGGGCATGGCGGTTCGACGGCCAGGAAGTCTGGGTGGCCCGGACCGGCTACACGGGCGAGGACGGTTTCGAGGTGGTGGCGCCGGCGGGATGGATTGCCGCGATCTGGGACCGCGCCCTTGCCGTCGGGCACGTGGGTTGCCTGCAGCCCTGCGGACTCGGTGCGCGCGACACCTTGCGCACGGAGATGTGCTACCCGCTCTACGGCCACGAATTGGACGAGGAGACGACACCGATCGAGGCCGGGCTCGGATACTTCGTGGCGTTCGACAAGGGTGACTTCGTGGGACGCGAGGCGTTGCTCGCGCAGAAGACCGGGGGAACGGCGCGCCGTGCCGCGGCGTTCCGAATGGCCGAGAAATCGCCGCCGCCGCGTCCGGGCTATCCGATCTGGGCGGACGGCGTCGCGGTCGGGAAAGTCGTGAGCGGCACCCAGAGTCCGTCGCTGGGATGCGGCATTGGAATCGGTTACGTGCCGACGGCGGTGGCGGTGCCGGGAACGCGGATCGAGGTGGAAAGCCGCGGCAAACGGTATCCCGCGGAAATCGTGAAGAAGCCCATTTACCGGCGTGCGTGACCCGGAAGCGAGCGGTGGGGACGGAATCGCGAGGCCCCTGCGGGCCTTGGGCGTCTATCTGGCGGTCGTGTTCTTCGGCGCGGCGGCGGTCGCCCCGTGGCTGTGGAGGGCGGCGCAGTGGCTGGCGCGCGAGCACGGGATGGGAGCCGGCCTTGCCGCGCAGCCGTTCCATCGGTACGTGCACCGCTGCCTTCTGGTGCTGGCATTGGCCCTGTTGTGGCCCTTGGTCCGTGAGTTTCGACTGCGGACTTGGGCCGAGGTCGGCTGGCGCTGGGATGCCGGGGAACGCCGGCGCTGGGTCGCCGCCTTCCTTCTGGGATTGGTGGCACTGGGCGCCGCGGCGGCCGTGGCCGTGGCCGGCGGGGGGCGGACTTGGAGCGTCACCGGCGGTGCAGGACCATGGATCGGTCGGGTCGCGGCGGCCGCGGGAACGGCGGTGGTGGTGTCGGTTCTCGAGGAACTCCTGTTCCGCGGCGCGGTCTTCGGCGGTCTTCGCCGGCATGGCGGCTTCGCGGTGGCCGCAACCGTGACCAGCGCCGCCTACGCGTGGGTCCATTTCTTCGAACGGCCGGCGCCTCCGCTTGCGATCGATGCCTGGTCCGGATTCCGGACGCTCGGGGAAATGCTGGGAGGCTTCGCGGATCCGCGCGCGTTGGTGCCGGGATTGGGCAGCCTGTTCGTTGCCGGGTGGACCCTGGCCATCCTGCGCGAACGCACCGGTGGCCTCGCGGCCGCCATGGGATTGCATGCCGGCTGGATCTTCTGGCTGCGCGCGTACGGATGGATGACGGCGGCGGTGCCGGGAGCCGACCCCCGTTGGTGGGGCAGCGGCCGTCTCTACGATGGTTGGATCGCGTTCGGGTTGCTGGCGGGGTTGGCGATCTGGGTTCATGTTCGGACCCAACCGACCGACCATGATCCCAAATCCAGCCGTCCGGATAACTGAGAGCCTGCTGCGCCTTCTTTATCCCGAGCGTTGCCAACTCTGCGGCGACCAGCCCGCATCGAGGGCCGAAGGCTTCGTCTGCGCGACGTGCCAGGGTTCCGTGCGGTGGATCGAGCGTCCCTTGTGCGAGCGATGCGGCCTGCCCTTCGAAGGCGATCTGAAGCACGCGTTCGAATGTCCCAATTGCGTTGAGGGCGACTTTGCCTTCGGCCGGGCGCGGGCCGTGTTCGTGGCGTCGGGGGCCGGACGCGAGTTGGTCCACCGCTACAAATACCACCGGGCATTCTGGTTCGAGCCGTTGTTCGATCGCTGGGTGCGGCGGCAATCGCTCCCGGAGCCGCCCGGGCAAGGTTGGTCGGGGATCGTGCCCGTGCCCTTGCATCCGGTGAAACGGCGGGAGCGCGAGTTCAACCAGGCGGAACGACTCGCCCGGCTGCTGGGAGCCGCGCTGGGACTGCCGGTCCGCGCGGACCTCGTGCGGCGTCACGCGCCCACCGGCACCCAGACCCGGCTGAGCCGAAAAGCCCGGGCCGCGAACGTGCGCCGCGCCTTCGGGTCCGCTTCCGACGCGGATCTTTCCGGAACCCGCTGGATCGTCGCCGACGACGTGTTCACGACGGGGGCCACGACCGACGCGGTGGCGCGGATCCTGCGCGGGCGCGGCGCCGATGCCGTGGACGTCTGGACGCTGGCCCGGGGAATCTGACCCGGACGAAGTCGGCCCGGATCAGGCCTTGGCGTGTCCGCCGTAGACGGTGCCGCCGTCGCTCACGGCGGGCTTGGGCAGCCGTGCCAGGATCTTGAGGATGTCGAGCAGCACGAACATCGGTTCCTGCGTCGAATCGATCTGGTGGATGATCTGCTCGGGATAGCAGTCCAGCACGGCCCGGGTTTCGCGTCGATAGGTGGCCAACCGCGCACGGATCACCTCGACGTTGGCATCGTCGAGCCGGTTGTCCTTGAGGGCGCGGCGCTGCAGGCGTGCGACCAACTTGTCTTCGTGCGGGCAGTACAGGTTGAAGATCGCCTTCACGTCGACGAGGTCGGACATGATGCGGACCTGGTTCGGGTTCCTCGGTATGCCATCGAGGATCATCGTGTCGGCTTCCGGGTTGAACCGACCGGTGCCCGCCATGCCGAGGATCGAGTTGTGCCAGAGTTCGATGGTCGGGTCGTCCGGCACCAGGTTGCCCTGTGAGGCGTACTCGACGAAAACGCGGCCAAGCGGGGAAT
>WBXI01000172.1 GCA_008933025.1 Verrucomicrobiota bacterium | reverse complement strand
GGCCGGCCTTGGCCCGCAACGGCACCACGGGTTCCGAATACCGGCTCGGCTTCACAAGGTTGATGCAGTTCGGCATCGCCCCCGTGGTGCTCGTGGTGCTCGGCATCTGCGGGGTCGAATTGCGCCGGGCGTTTGCCGACGGCCGGTTGCGGCGCCGCGACTGGCGCGACCCGCGCCTCGTGGGCTTCGCGCTGAGCGCGGCCATGATGGTGGCCGGTTTCCTTCTGGGCGCCGTGATCCGCACTTCCACCACGGTGATCCCCGCCCATTACCACGCGTCGATCGGCGCGGTGACCATGGCCTTCATGGCGATCACCTACCAATTGCTCGGTCCGCTGGGATTCCAGGACGGGCCGGCGCGATTCCCCCGGTTGGTCCCGCTCCAATTGGCCTGTTTCGGCCTCGGCCAGGTGGTGTTCGCACTGGGCTTCGGCTGGGCCGGCCTCAACGGGGCCGGGCGCAAGGCCTATGCCGCCGAGCAGCACGTGCGTTCCGCCGGCGAATACGCCGGACTCCTGGTGATGGGCCTCGGCGGCGTGATCGCCATCGTCGGCGGACTCCTTTTCCTCGGCCTCGTGATCGGCTCGTGGCGTCGTCGCCGCGGGCCGTCGCACGGGCCGCTCCCCACCGAAACACAACCCCTGACCCACGGCCTATGAACACTCCCGAGAAAAAACATCCGCTGCAGAAGCTGATGGACAACCCCTGGCTGCTGCTGGCCCTCGGCGTGGCCATCCCCGCCCTGTCGTACTCGGTCTGGGGCTGGATCGAGCTCGTCCTGGTCAAACCCGCCACCCTGCCCTGAGGAATCCACCATGAGCATCCATTCACCCGACGCCGATTGGTTCAAGGCACCCACCGGACACGAACGGCTCTGGATCGGCCTCGCCGTGGGCTGGTGCGTCGTCCTCTCCCTGATGATGCCCTACTGGCACTTCAAGGGACGGCAGAACAGTTCGGGCGAGAGCTACCGGACCACGCCCGACCAGTTCAAGGCCCGGGTCGAGAGGTTCTCGGAAGCCAACGCGCCCGGCACCAAGGGCAACTTCGAGGAAGGCATCAATTCGGAAGTGCCCGCGCCTCCGGGCGACATCTACCTCATTGCCAAACAATACTTCTGGTACCCGATCCTGAAGCTCCGTGCGGGCGAGACCTACCGCCTGCACATGTCGTCGGCGGACTTCCAACACGGTTTCTCGCTGCAACCCATGAACATGAACTTCCAGGTCATCCCGGGCTACGACCACGTTCTCACCCTCACGCCCACCGCGCCCGGCATCTATCCGATCGTCTGCAACGAATTCTGCGGCGTCGGCCACCACACCATGGTGGGAAAAATCATCGTCGAATGATCGGAGGACCCATGAACGCATCCAACCCCAATCCCCCGCTCTGGAAACGGATCTGCGACACCACCGGCCTGCCGGTGTGCCGCGATGCCGAGTTTTTCATCAAGCTCAACGCCGTCTGCGCGGTCGTGTTCCTGCTCGTCGGCGGCCTCGCCGCCATCGCGCTGGCACTCACCCGCTGGCAGGCGGTCCATCTCCTGCCCGTGGAGTGGTTCTACCGCACGCTCACGCTGCATGGGCTGAACATGCTCATCTTCTGGATCCTGTTTTTCGAGGTCGCGATCCTCTACTTCGCCTGCACCACGCTCCTCAACGCCCGCCTGTTCTCCCGCAAGGTGGCCTGGGCCTCGTTCGGGATGATGCTGGTCGGATCCCTGATGGTGGACGGCATCATCCTGGTCGGGCAGGCGGACGTCATGATGACGTCGTACCTGCCGTTGCTGGCGCATCCGTTGTTCTACCTCGGCATCATCCTGGTCGCGGTCGGCACGCTGACCGGGGTCTTCAACTTCTTTGCCACGCTCTGGCAGGCCAAGAAGCAACGCACCTACGAGGGCTCCGTTTCCCTGGTGGTCTTCGGCGCCACCGCCGCCGCCATCATCGCGGTGGTCACGTTGCTCCATGGCGCGGTCGTGATGATCCCCACCTTCCTGCATTCGCTCGGCCTGATCGCCCAGCCCGACCCGGCCTGGTACCGACTCATCTGGTGGGGCCTCGGCCACCAATCGCAGCAGGTCAACGTCTGCGCGATGGTCTCGTGCTGGTATCTCATCGGCAGCATCACCACCGGCGCCAAGCCGCTGAACGAAACCGTCTGCCGCGGCGCGTTCGTGCTCTACATCCTCTTCATCAACATCGCCTCCGCCCACCATCTCCTCGTGGATCCCGGCGTCGGCTCTTCCTGGAAGATCTGGAACACTTCCTACGCCATGTACCTCGCGGTGCTGGCTTCCATGATCCATGGCTTCACCGTCCCCGCCTCCATCGAGGTCGCCATGCGCGCCAAGGGCTATACCAAGGGCCTGTTCGGCTGGCTGACCAATGCCCCGTGGCGGAATCCCGCCTTCGCCGGATCGTTCCTCTCGATGTGCATCTTCGGGTTCATCGGCGGCATCACCGGCGTCACCCTGGGCACCCAGCAGATCAACATCATCGCCCACAACACGCTCCGGATCACCGGCCATTTCCACTCCACCGTCGTGGGCGGCACCTCGCTGGCCTTCATGGCCCTCACCTATTACGTCGTGCCGCTCCTTTTCCGGAAGGATTTCGTCTTCCGGCCCCTCGCCCGCATCCAGCCCTACCTGTTCGCCGGCGGCATCGTCCTCGTCTCCCTCGGCATGTCCTTCGCCGGTTCCCTCGGGGTCGCCCGCCGCAGCTGGGACATCGAGGCCACCGGATCCGTGCACGGCCCGTCCGCGCACCTGTTCCTCGCCGTCCTCGGCCTGGGCGGCATCGTGGCCTTCGCAGCCTTGCTCCTGTTCATCCTCCTGACCGTCGGCACCCTGTTGTTCGGGGAGTCGAACGTCGGGCGGCCCATGGCGGACTGGGGCACGCCGAAGACGCTCAGCACGGCCACGGGTCACGGCCACGGCGCCGCCGCGCCGGCCCTCGCCCCCGGTGCCGAACCCGCCCACGACACCCGGGGCACCCTCGTGCTGGCCCTCGTGTTCCTCGCCTGCTTCGCGGTCTATTACTTCGCGAACTGGAAAGCCCTCGCCGACGTCTGGCCGGTCCGTTGACACCGCTCCGCCGCATCCACCCACCGGCATGACCTCCCGCGACCCCACCCTGCCCGTCGGCCACGCCCTCGACCGTTTCCGGTCCTTCGTGGTCGGCGGGCGCTTCGCGCTCTTCGTGCTCGCCCTGTTCGTCTTCTACGAGGCGGCCGTCCTCGCGCTCGCCTTCATCCCCGCGGACAGCGCCGTCTTCGGCACGTTCGCCGAGCAGTTCCGCATCCGCTGCTTCAACTACAATCCCAATGCCGGCGCGATGGACTGGCCGCTCGTCGGCCTGATGACCACGGAACCGCTCTTCCTCCAGTTGCTGGTCTTCTTCGTCTGGCGCCGGCAATTGCGGGAACTCGGTTGGTTCCGCGCCGTCGCGCCCGTCGCCGGCTCGGCGGTCGTCGCCGCCATCGTCGCCGCCCTGTGCCTCGTCCAGTCCACGGCCCCGGCCTCCGCCGCCGCCGCCCCCGAATTCCCCGGCGAACGCATCCGCACCCATCTGCCGCTCCCGGACTTCGCCCTCCGCGACCAGGACGACCAGCCGGTTTCGCCAGCCAGTCTCCGCGGCCGCACGGTGCTGCGCACCACGGTGTATTCCGGCTGCACCACCGCCTGCACGATGATGCTCACCCAGATCCGGAAGGCGCTGGACGAACTTTCCCCGGCGGAACGTTCCCGGCTCACGGTGGTCGCGGTGTCTCTCGATCCCGAAACCGATACCCGGGAACTGCGCGGGATGACGGCCCGCACCTATTCCTTCGACGCCCCCGAGTTCCATTTCCTGGGCGGCAAGGGCAGCGAGGTGAACCGTTTCCTCGACGATCTCCAGATCGTGCGCGAACGCCGGCCCGACGGCCGGATCGAGCACTCGACGATCTTCTTCTGCATCGACCGCGGCGGCCGGATTGCCTACCGCCTCTCCGCCGGCGAGCAACACCATGCCTGGCTGCTCGCCGCGCTGCGTTCGCTGCTCGCCGAAGGCGCCCGCTAGTTTCCCCGCACCCGCCCGCATCCCCATGTCCGCCCCGATCCCCGCGCCGCCTTCCTGGGTTCCACCCGTGGAAACCACCGCGCCCATGGCGTTCCCACCCGCGCCGTCCGGGGACGACGTCCGGGGCGGTCGCTGGCTCCGGAAGCTGGAGTTCGCCGGCCACGCCCTGGATCGGCTCGTCCACCGGATGTTGCCGCCCGAATCGAACCCCTTCTCGCAGATCGGGGCCGTCGCCAACACCTGCCTGCTCATCGCCCTCGCCTCCGGCATCCTGCTCCTTTTCTGGTATTCCCCGAGCGTCCACCAGGCCTGGCAGTCGCTCGAATCCATGCGCGCCGGATCGTTCCTCGGCTCGCTCGCGCGCTCCGTCCATCGCTACAGCTCCGATGCCTGCGTGTTGTTCGTGCTGCTGCATGCCGTCCGCATGTTCCTCGCGCGTCGTTTCGCGGGACCGCGCTGGCTGGCGTGGGCCACCGGCGTGGCCCTGCTGGCGCTGGTGTGGGCGATCGGCTGGAGCGGCTATTGGCTGGTGTGGGACGTCCGCGCGCAGCACGCCGCGCTCGGCTCCGCCAAGTTCGTCGACCGTCTCCCGATCCTCGCCGAACCGATGTCGCGCTCGTTCGTCACCAACGAGAGCGTCCCGTCGCTCCTGTTCTTCGTGATTTTCTTCTCCCACATGCTCGGGCCGCTGGGCCTCGGCATCGGCCTGTGGATCCATCTCCAGCGCGTCAACCGGGCACGGTTGCTGGCGCCGCGCACCCTCGCCCTCTGGATCACCGGATCGTTGGTCGTCCTCTCGGTCCTTGCACCCGCCACCAGCGCGCCGGCCGCCGACATGCTCGCGAGGACCGAACGGTTCTCCATGGACTGGTGGTATCTCTGGCCCCTGGTGCTGACCGACCGACTCGGCGGCGGCCTCTTGTGGCTGTTGTTCCTGGGCGCCGGGTCCGCGGTGACCGCGATCCCCTGGTGGCTGGTGCGGAAGCCGCGCCGGGCACCCCTCGCCGAGCCCTCCCCGGCTCCCCGCGCCGCCAGCGTCGATCTCAAGCGCTGCTTCGGCTGCACGCTCTGCGCGAAGGATTGTCCGTTCAACGCCATCACCATGGTTCCCCGCGCGGACGACCGGAACTTCACCGTGCAATCCCTCGTGGATCCCGACCTCTGCGTGGCCTGCGGCGTGTGCGTCGGGTCGTGCGATTCCGAAGCCATCGAGCTGGCGCCTTTTGCCACCCGCGACCTCGCCCGCACCCTCCGGCACTGGATCGAGTCGGATGCCGCCGCCGGGAAGCCGTCGTTCGCCGCCCTGCTCTGCGCCGGCTCGGCCGGCGGGGCATTGCGATCCGACGCGCAGGGTCGCTGCGATGCCCTCCCCGGATACCGGACGATGCAGGTGCCTTGCGTGGGCTGGATCAGCGCGGTCCTGCTGGAACGCACCCTGGAACACGGCGCCCTCGGCGTCCTGGTGGCGGGCTGCCCGGAGGGCGACCCCAATTGCCGGGAGGGCACGCGGTGGTTCCGCCAACGCCTCGAGGGAACGCGCGAACCGTCCTTCGACCCGCGGAAGGCGGATCGTTCGCGGGTGCGGTTCGTGCAGCACGACGCCGCCCAACCCGGACGTCTGGTCGCGGCCGCCGCCGCCTTCCGTGCCGGCACCGCGCTCACGGCGCCATTCGTGCCGTCGGCCCCCCGCCGCTGGCTCGGGGCCCTCGCGCTGGCGACGGTCCTCTGCGGCACCACGTGGGTCGGCAGCCGGCTGCCCTACCGGACCCAGCACGACGCGGATCCGGTGCTGGTCGTTTCCTTCAACCACGGGGGCGAACGCCTGAGCCAGCACGCGATGTCCCCGGAAGAGGCGGCGAAGCGCCTTCCCCACATGCGCAGCAAGGCGAACCTGACCCGCGAACGGGTGCCCGTCCGGATCCGGGTGACGGTGGACGGAAAGATCGTCCACGAGGCGAGCCACGCTCCCAAAGGGCTCTCCCACGACGGACCGAGCCTCGCGCTCGAGCGGTTTCCGGTGGCGGCGGGAACACACGGGGTCGCCGTGGAACTGGGCGACGCCGCCGGCAAGGAGTTCAACCGGCGCTGGGCCGGGAATCTGGAATTCACCAACAACCGCATCCGCGCCGTGCTGTTCGACACCAAGTCCGGATTCACCGTCCACTGAGTCGGCGAGCCCCGGCCCGCGGTGCCCGGGGGGAGCCCCGGAATCCCTCCCACCCCCCGCCGACTCGGCGGCCACGGGACTGCCCTTCCTTGGGTGTTGCCACCCCAACGCCGCGATCACAACGTCGCCGGCATGTTCTCCCGAGTTGGCGCGGCCTGTGTCCGGTTCGCCTTGGCCGGTTGGTTGACGATCGCCCTCCCGTGGCCGACCCGGGCCGACGACGGCGCCAAGGTCTTCCGCGCCGGGGCCGCGGTGGTCGTCATCAGCCCGACGAACTATCCCGTCATCGTCAACGCGATGTTCGAGGAACGCTCGGCCACCAATGCCTGGGATCCGCTGCGGGTCCGTTGCCTCGTGCTCGACGACGGCACCGAACGCATCGCCATCGCGGTGGTGGACACCTGCATGATGACGCGGGATCTCATCGACGAAGCCAAACGCATGGCGTCCAAGTCCACGGGCATCCGCGTCGACCGGATGCTCGTGAGCGCCACCCACACGCATTCCGCCCCGGCGGCCATGGGCTGTCTCGGCAGCCGCGTCGATCCCCGCTACGCCCGGTTCCTGCCGGGCCGCATCGCCGACGGCATCGCGCGGGCCGCCGGCCGCCTGCAGCCGGCACGCGTGGGCTGGGGCTCCGTCGACGATTACGAGCACACCCACAATCGCCGCTGGATCCGGCGTCCCGACAAGTTGCTCGACGATCCCTTCGGCGACCGGAACGTCCGCGCCAACATGCATCCCGGCTACCGGAATCCCGACGCCATCGGGCCCAGCGGGCCGGTCGATCCCGGGCTGTCGATGCTGTCGGTGCAGACGCCCGACGGAAAGCCGATCGCGCTCCTGGCCAATTACTCGATGCATTACTACGAGTCGCCCCTGTTGAGTGCCGATTACTACGGGCTGTTCGCGACCAAGATCGCGAAACTCATCGGGGCCGAGGGCGGCAACGAACCGTTCGTGGGCATCATGTCGCAGGGCACGAGCGGCGACCAAATGTGGATGGACTATGGCAGCGCGCCCCACCAGATCGGTCTGGACGCCTATGCGCAGGAGGTCGCCGAGACCGCGATGGAAGCCTACGGGAACATCCGGCACCAGTCCTGGGTCCCGTTGGCAATGGCGGAGACCAAACTCACGCTGGGCTTCCGTCTCCCGGACGAGAAGCGCCTCGCCTGGGCCCGCGAACGCGCGGACAAGATCGGCGACGCCCCGCCGCGGGGAATGGCCAACATCTACGCCAAGGAAGCCATCTACCTGCACGAGCGTCCCACCGCCGAACTGGTTCTCCAGGCCATCCGCATCGGAGACCTCGGCATCACGGCCATCCCCAACGAGGTCTACGCCATCACCGGCCTGAAACTCAAATTGCAGAGTCCGTTCCCGCTGACGTTCAACGTCGAGCTCGCCAACGGTGCCGAGGGTTACATCCCGCCGCCGGAACAGCATCGCCTCGGCGGCTACACCACGTGGCCGGCGCGCACCGCCGGTCTGGAAACCAACGCGGAACCCCGCATCGTCGAGGCTTGCCTCCGCCTGCTCGAGAAGGTCTCCGGCAAGCCCCGCCACGAACCGCCCCGGGCCAACGGCGCGTACGCCAAGGCCATCCTGGAATCCCGACCCCTGTCCTATTGGCGACTCGAGGAACTCGCCGGCACCGCGGCCCGCGACGACTCCGGCCACGACGCGGGCGGTCGCTACGAGGGCAACGTCGCCTTCTACCTCGACGGCCCCCGTTCGCCCGCGTTCTCCGAAGCCCTCACCAACCGTGCCGTGCATCTCGCCGGCGGGCACGTCGCCTCCGCCGCGCCCGCTCCGGCCGGCGCCTACACGGTCGAATTCTGGTTCTGGAACGGCCTTCCCACCGACGCGCGTGCCGTCACCGGTTCCCTCTTCTCGCTGGGTTCGGCGCGCGACCGTTTGCTCCTCGGCGGCACCAACGGGTTCCCCGGCCAACTCGTGTTCGCCACCGGCGGATCCGATGCCACCCCGCTGGCCGGCAAGTCCGCGGTGAAAACCAAGACCTGGAATCACCTCGCGCTGACCCGTCGCGGGAAACAGGTGGCCGTGTATCTCAACGGCACATTGGAGATCTCGGGCGAGTCCGAGCCCGGGCCCGCCGAGCCCCCGGCCTCCTGGCGGGTCGGCGCCGGCCACGACGCGACTCCCGGCTTCGAAGGCAAGGTCGACGAGATCGCGTGGTTTGGCGCCGCACTCGGCGCGGACGTCGTCGCCCGGCATTTCGCCGTGTCCGGAATCGAGCGTCCCGTCCCGATCCAACCCGCGGTCCCCGAACCCCACGGGGCCTTCCCGCGTGCCCTCCTCGACCTGAAGCCCCTCGCCTATTGGCGCATGGGCGAGAACGGCGCCCAGGGACGCATTGCCGCGGACGCCACCGGCCGCGGGATCAACGGCGTCTACGAGGAGGCCGTGGAACCCTATGATCTCGGTCCCCAGGGCGCGGCCTTCTCCGGTGCCGCCACCAACCACGCCCCGCTCTTCGGCGCCGGCCGGCTGAAGGCGATGGTCCGCGGCCTCGGGCCCGCCTATTCCGTCGCGTTCTGTTTCCGGAACGAGGCCGCCAACGACGGGCGGCCCGTGACCGGCTACCTGTTCTCGCGCGGCCCGGACCGGGCCGAAGGCGCCCCGGGCGATCACCTGGGCATCGGCGGCACCCACGACCACCACGAGGGCCGCCTTTTCTTCTTCAACGGCAATGCCCTGAACGAGGTTTTGACGGGCGACACGGTGATCGAGCCCCGGTCCTGGAACCACGTCGTGCTGGCACGCGAGGGAAAGCGCGTCGCGGTCTACCTCAACGGAAACCGCCGTCCGGAAATCACCGGGGACGCCGGCGTCGATCCCGCCGCGGCCGTGGAGCAGGTTTTCCTGGGGTGCCGCAACGACAACTTCGCCGCCTTCCAGGGCTACATCGACGAGGTCGCCGTGTTCGGACGCCCCCTCTCGGCCGACGAGGTCGCCGCGGTCTTCG
>WBXI01000171.1 GCA_008933025.1 Verrucomicrobiota bacterium | reverse complement strand
CGGGGGCGCGGGCGGACGCGTGGGTCCCGACATGACATCGATCGGCGCGAGTGCCCCGGTGGATTACCTCGTCGAGTCCGTCCTGTTGCCCAACGCGAAGATCAAGGAGGGCTTCCAGTCGTTGGTGGTGACGGCCAAGGACGGCACGGAATACACCGGCACGCTGGCCCGGGAGACGCCGCAGGAAGTGGTCCTCCGCAACGCCGCCGGCGCCGAGGTGCCGATCGCGAAGGCGGACGTCGCCAAGCGCGAGCAGTCGCCGAGTTCCCTCATGCCCGCGGGATTGCTCGACCCCTTGTCGGAAGCGGAGCAACTCGACCTGTTCGCCTTCCTTTCCCGCCTCGGCAAACCCGGCGACTACGACGCCAGCAAAGGCGGGGTCGCCCGTCGTTGGCGCATCGCCCAAACCTTCCACACCGATGCCCAGGCAGGCAGGGACACGTGGCCGCTGGGCGCGGCGTCGGACGACAAACGCTGGCTCCGGACGATGTCGTTGGTCCGGGGCGACCTCACGAAGGCGCTGCTAGCCGACGTCCTGAAGGCCGAGGGTTGGTCGTCCCGGGTCGGCGTGTTCGCCGCCACGGACGTCGAGGTCGCGCAGGCCGGCACCTTCCACTTCAACCTGACCGCGAACCCGGCGACCGAGCTCTGGATCGACGGCAAGCGCCTGGGAAGCGAGGGCGCTTCCAGCACGGCGTTGTCCGCGGGAACCCACCGGCTGGTCGTCCGGCTCTACCCGAAACAACTCCCGCCCGTCGTGCGACTCGAGAGCCGCGATGCCGCGTTCGTGCTGAACTGATCAATCCCGCCAGAACCACGACTCGCCCGGAACCGAGTACCGCACCTCCATCTCGGGGGTCTCGACCGGCGCCTTGGCGAAGAACGACTCCACGCCCGCCATCGTCATGCCCGACGTGAGCAGCGTCCGTTCGATCGGATACGGCTGCACGTTGTCGACCACCATGCGCTCGATGTGACGGATCTGCGGGCTGAAGAAATCCGCCGTGCTCGATCCGTGCGTGGGCATGGGCAGGTACATCTGGCACGAGTGGACGCGGCCCGATTCGCCGTCGAGGCCGGCGTAGTTGAAGTCGTGCACGTCCAGCATGAAGAGGGTGGTGTGGAACCCGTCGCGGTGTTCGATGAAGTACGCCCAACCGGTGGGGAAAACCTTGCGGGCCCAGTCGAAGGTCACCGCGTCGCTCGGGTACCCGTCCTTCACGGGGAGGTTGTGGCTGCGCGACAACGCCGACACCAACAGGCGCTTCGTGTGCTCCCGTCGCGACGCGTGTTCCCACATCGCCTGGCCCTTCAACGCGGTCACCCGCCGGATCCCGACCTCCCCGCCCCGACGGCGTTCGGACATGCACTGCGCGGTCTCGAGCCCGTGGAAATCATAGCTGTCCTTGCCGCCATACCCGACGCACACGCTCTCGACCAACGGGGTCCCGACGGGAATGTCGATCGCCGGGAACCGCCGGGTGACCGGCAGCGATGATCCCGCCATGAACGGGAACCCGAGCCGGCGCGCGTCGGCGACCATCTCGACGCACTCGTGCCAGTCGGTGGAAAGGTGCTTGTCGTTGAACACCGGCACGCCGCGACCGCTGGCTTCGAACACCTTCACCACCTCCTTGAAGAAGCGGTGGCGCGGATAGAGCGTCTGGCCCTTCTTGTTGCGCGGATAATGCCCGTGCTCGCCGATGATCACCACCCCGTCCACCGCAAGGCGTCCCGTGCCCAGCGTGAGGGCTCCGGCAATGGTCCGGTGGATCGGCACGCCGTGGCGCTTGGCGATGCCCCGCGAAAGGTCGCCCCGCGGGCGTTGGTCGACGTAGAGCGACACCAGGTCGACGTCGGGCGTCCGCCACTCCCCTTGCCAGCCGTAGCCCAGCAGGAAGCGATCGACGAAATGCTGGGCGTGCGAATGCAGGCGGATTTCGGTGCCGACGAGTGCGATGCGTTTGCGGGCGGCGCCGGCGGCGCGCAGCGGTGCGGCGAGGACCGCGGCGGCACCCGCGGCGCCCACGGCGAGGAACGAGCGGCGGGAAAAGCGGGTGGGATTCACGGCCACGAGGATACGGATGCCGCCGTTCTTGGAAACGGGCAATATCGGGGTCTGCCCGCCCGGCCACCGATGCCTTCCACCGCGCTCCACGGCGCTCCGCGCGGCAGGCAGGCCTCGGCGGTCCCCCGCGCGCAGCGCCTTCGGAGTGCGGAGGGTAGGAGCGTCAGCGACGCCCACTCCGCTTTGCGACCAGGCCCATCGTCCACCGCCATCGCCCACGGTTTCAAAGCGGTGCCGCGGCCTTCCGAAGGCCTTGTCACCGCACTCCACGGCGCTCCGGGCGGGGCCGGCTATCCGGCGGCCACCGTCCCGCGCGCCGCGACCGGCGACTTCCACAGGGACACCAGGAGTCCGAGGGCCACGAAGGGCAACAGGCCGGCCACTGCCAGACCGGCGTCGAACGAACCGGTCCGGTCCGCCAGCATTCCGAACAGGCGCTGGGCCAGTGCCGGCACCACCCACCCCGCGACGCCGGCGATGCCGGTGATCTTGCCCTGGTGTTCCCCGGGCAGGTCCTGGGTGAACGCGTGGTACAGCGGGAAAACGCCCAGGGTGCCCGCCGCCACCAGGGACAGCACGACCAGCAACGGCGCGCCTTTCCCCAGCCAGGGCACGAACACGGACAACGTGCACAGCAGCGCGCAACCCGCGAAGACGAGCACCCGCGAGCGATGGACCGCCATGCCCCGGACCGCCAACCGCGCGGCAAGCGCCCCGGCGACCAGACAGCCGACGTCCGCCGCCGCGAACCATGCCGCGTTGAAATACAGTGCGTCCGCCTCGGCATACCCGCGGCCTTCCTGGAGGAATTTCATCAACCACGCCCGCAGTACCTGCCACGTGGTGTTGATGCAGCCGATCATCCCGAACACAACCCACATCCGCCGGCTGCGGATCACCTCCCAGAGTCCCACCCCGGCCGGACCCGCGGGATGTTCCGTCGTAACCTCCGGCTTGGCGCGGGCCAGATCCCCGTCGCGCACGATCCACAGCCACGGGACGATCCACGCCAGGCCGGCGGCACCCACGACGAGGAACGGCATCCGCCATCCGCCGTCGCCCGTTCCCATGAGGACGCGCAGCACCAGGGGCGTGACGATGGCCCCGAGCGAGGCGCCGCTCTGAAGCAAGCCGTTGCCCATGGAACGCTGGCGTTCGTCGAGCAACAGGCGGGTGGTGCGGATGGCACAGGGCCAATGGCCGGCCTCGAAGAAGCCCAGCAACGCGCGGCAGAACAGCAATTGGCCCGGGGTCTCGACCCACCCGGTCGCGAATCCCGCGGCTGACCACAACACCAGGACCAGGGCGTAGAGCCGGCGCACGGCGAACCGATCGGCCATCCAACCGAAAGCCAGCGACCCGGCGGCGAAGGCAAAGGCGAACACCGCCTCGACCTGCCCGTACTGGGTCTGGGAGAGATGGAACTCCCGGGTGATCCGGACGGACGCACCGGCGAGCGTCTGGCGGTCCATGTAGTTGATGGCCGACGCCAGCAACAGGAGGCCGCACACCGTCCATTTCCAGGACGGCGCGCGGACGGGGAGTTCGGCGCGGGGATTCATGCCGGGATACGCGGACTCAACCTTCCCACGAAAGCCCGTCCCACCGGATCACCCGCTCGAGCAAGGCGACGACGTCCGCCGCGAACAGGCCGAGGAGATGCTCGCCTTTTTCGGAGGTGGCCAGATGCGGCCAACCGATGTGGCCCGGCACACTGCGATCCTTCGTGATCCAACCACGCGCGGCGGGCGCGAAGGCATTGCCGGGTTCGACCGGCACGGCGTTGGCGAAATCGCCGACCAGGTTGGGCGCGAGGCGCAGGATCATCGACGTCTCCCATTCGCAGGCATGGCCCATCTCGCGTTGGCGGAGGGACGGCAGGGATTCCCATGGCTTCGCGCCCAGACTCCAATAGGTGCCCAGCAGGAACAGGAGGTGGGCGTCGTGCCGGTGGCGCTGGCGGAGTTCGAACACGGCCTGGCGCCCGGGCACGTCGTTTCCCCCGTGCCCGTTCACGAACACGATGCGGCGGAAACCGTGCTGCACGAAGTTCTCCGCGAGACCGACCAGCAGGTCGAGATAGGTCCGCGGCGGGGCCGACACCGTGCCGGCGAAGTCGAGATGATGGTCGGAATTCCCGAGCCACGTCAGCGGGGCGAACAACACCCGATCCCCGACCGACGCCTTCGCCCGCCGGATCACCTCGGCGAGCAGGAGGCTGTCGGTGAACACCGGCAGGTGGTGCCCATGCTGCTCGAGGGCCGCGATCGGGATCACCACGGGCGTGTCCTTGGGAAGGGCCGCGACGGCGGGCCAGGAAAGTTCGGCGAGTTCCATGGAGTCGGGCGGCGGCTGTGGCCTGTGATCGGTTTTCGGTATCCGGGCGTCGGTATCCGGCGATCGGATCGGCTTCGGACCGCCGAAGCCGGACGCGCACCGACGCTGCGGCCCCGGGCATCGCCGTCAATCCCGTTATCCGAGGGAGTCGGGCAGGAATGCATCGCGGCCGGGCGGTCGCCGTCGGGGGATCACGGGAGGAAGGAAGTCATTCCGCACGATGGATCCCGGCCACGGAATCCGCGCGGGTGCGTGGGCGGGGGCCGGGCCAAGGGGCCCCATCGTGTCTCCGCGTCCCCAAGGCTGGATCCCGGGCGACCAACCCTCCCGCGCTCGCTTTCCCACCCGGCACTTGACCGGTCCGTCCGGCTTCGGCCATAAACGGGGCGTCAATGAGCGCGAACTTCGTAGTAGTCCTTGTCGTAGGCGGGCATGCCGCCGCTGGGACTTGTCGCGTTTGACCAAGCTTTCGCAACAACCCACGGCTGGCAACGGCCGTGGGTTTCTTTTTAGCCGCGTCCGGAGCCTCCCCCAACAACAGCACACCGCATGAGCACAGCAACGCAGCCAGGCCAAGGCACCGAATCCAAACGCGAGGTCGGACCCCTGATGTATGGTCGCGACATCTTCGTCGAGGCCCTCGAACGCGCCGGCGTCGAGGTCATCTTCGCCTATCCCGGCGGCGCCAGCATGGAACTCCACCAGGCGCTGACGAAGTCGAAGATCCGCACCATCCTGCCCCGCCACGAACAGGGCGGCAGCTTCGCCGCGGAAGGCTACGCCCGCGCCACCGGCAAGGCCGGCGTCTGCATGGCCACTTCCGGCCCCGGCGCCACCAACCTGGTCACCGCCATCGCGGATGCCTTCATGGATTCCTGCCCGCTGGTCGCCATCACCGGCCAGGTGCCCCAGGCCATGATCGGCCGCGGCGCCTTCCAGGAAACCGACATGATCGGCGTCACCATGCCGATCGTGAAGCACTCGTATCTCATCACGGACATCAACGACATCCCCCGGATCGTCGCCGAGGCGTTCTACATCGCCGAAAGCGGCCGACCCGGGCCCGTGGTCATCGACTTCCCGAAGAACATCCAGCAGATCAGGACCCAACCCGTCTGGCCGACCCACGAGGAGATCAAGCGCGGGCTCCGCGGATTCAGTCCCGACGTCGCGGCGGGCGACCTCGAGTTGAACGAGATCATCGGGCTGATCGAGAAGGCCGAGCGTCCCGTGCTGTACGTCGGCGGCGGCATCATCACCTCGGGCGCCGCGCCCGAGTTGCTGAAATTCGCCGAGACCTGCGGGATCCCGGTGACCACCACGCTGATGGGCATCGGCGGGTTTCCGGAAGACCACCCATTGTCCCTGCGCTGGCTGGGCATGCACGGCGCCGCATTCGCCAACTGGGCGGTCAACGGCGAGTACGTGCAGCGCAAGTCGCCCTCCGAACCGCTGGTGAAGATGAAGTCGGGCGCCGACGTGCTGCTCGCGTTCGGCGTGCGCTTCGACGACCGCGTCACCGGCGCGTTCTCCGAGTTCGCCAAGGACGCCACGATCGTCCACCTCGACATCGACCGCTCGGAGCACAACAAGAACAAGCGCGCGAACCTCGCGGTGCACGGCGACGTCCGCGACGCCTTGCACCGCCTGAACGCGCTGATCGAACGCCGCGGCGGCATCGCCCGCCGCTACGACGCCTGGCACGCGCAGATTGCCGAGTGGAAGGCCAAGGCGCCGTTCCAGTACACCACCAAGGCCCAGATCACCGACTCCGACCACATCAAGCCCTACGCCAAGGACGGCGAGGAATACATCCTCCCGCAGATGGTCATCGAGGAACTGCACCGCCTCACCGGCGGCGATGCCATCATCACCACCGGCGTCGGCCAGCACCAGATGTGGGCCGGCCAGTGGTACAAGTACAAGTTCGCGCGCCAGTTCATCACCTCGGCCGGGCTCGGTTCGATGGGTTACGGATTCCCCGCGGCCCTCGGCGCGAAGGTGGCGCGGCCCGACAAACAGGTGGTCGACATCGACGGCGACGGTTCCTTCCTGATGAACATCCAGGAACTGGCGACCGCCACGGTGGAGAAGATCGCCGCGAAGGCGGTCATCCTCAACAACCAGCACCTCGGCATGGTGGTGCAGTGGGAGGACAACTTCTACGGCGGCAACCGCGGCAACACCTACCTCGGCAACCCGGAGCACCGGTCGGCGATCTATCCCGACTACGTGAAGGTCTGCAACAGCTTCGACGTGCCCTGCGAACGGGTGGTGTACCGCAAGGATCTGCGCGCCGCGCTCCAGCGCATGCTGGACTCCAAGACCGCCTACGTCCTCGACGTCATCACGCCCTACACCGAGCACGTGCTCCCGTTCATCCCGGCCAACCGCACCGTGGCCGACATGATCTGGAAGTAACGGCCCGCGCACACCGCCACCCGCCTTGCATCCTCCGGGGTGACGAGGCATCGGCTGGCCGCCGCCGTCGGGAGCGGGAGGACTCGTTGCCACGAGCCTCCCGCCACGCCGGACCCCCTGCTTCCCCGCGGAAGGCCGACCGCCCCGGCGCCATCGGCGCGCGACGGCGGGACGACGATGTCCGGAACCGCCCGGGGACACGGAATTGCATTCCCCACGTTGCCTCGGCCGCATCGGGCGTCCACAATCCCCGGCATGCCCACCACGGTGGAGCCACCCACAGTCCCGGCACCCGTCGTCACTCCCGGCGAATCCACGCGCACGACCCGCGATCCCGGTTATCTGGTCGTTTGTTGGAATGACCCGGTCAACCTGATGCCCTACGTCACCCACGTCTTCCAGACGGTGTTCGGATGGGATCGTCGGAAGGCGGAGCGACACATGCTCGAGGTCCACAACCAAGGCCGGTCGGTCTTGGTCCGGGAGTCGCTCGAGGAAGCGCAGGTCCACGTGCACAAATTGCAGGGGTACTCGCTCCAGGCCACGCTGGAGCGCGACGACGCATGAACCTCCTCTCCCGGGATGGCGGGCGACTGGTTTTCCACCTGACCCGACGCGAGCATTACCTGCTGCGGGTCCTGCTCCGGCTCGCGCGCAGGGGGCGCCGCACCCACGCCCCCCTCTCCCGCGCTGTCGACGATCCGCTGGCGGCGGCGGCCGCCGAGGCCTTCGCAGCCGGCATCGTGGCCCACCACGACCGGACCCGCTCCGAGGCGGAGGCTTGGCTGAAAGATCCCCGCCGCTGCATCCGCGGCCGCGGCGGCAGCTTCGGACTGACGCTCACGCCGTCCGAAACGGAAACCCTCCTGCAGGCCATCAACGCGGCACGCGTCGGCGCCTGGGAATCGCTGGGCAGCCCGGACTTCGAGATGGGCGAACGCATCCAGGCGGACCCAACCAACCTCCGCGCGGTCGTCACCATGGGCCTGGCCGAACAGTTCGTCGGCGAACTGCTCCGCGCGCTCCACGAAACCGACTGACCCATGCGCACGGTGCCCCGACTCGGTCCCGATCTGGCTTTCCCGCCCGCGGAAGCGGCCGATCCCCGCGGGTTGGTGGCCTTCGGCGGGGACCTTTCCGTCGCGCGACTCCTGCTCGGATACCGCAGCGGGATTTTCCCGTGGAGCGCGTCGCCGATCTCGTGGTGGTCGCCAGACCCCCGGGCGGTCTTCGAATTCGACGGCGTGCACGTCCCGCGCAGCCTGCGGCGCACGCTGCGACGGGGTGGATTCCGGGCGACGCTGGACCTCGCTTTCGGGCGGGTGATCCGGACCTGCGCGGAAGTACCGCGACGCGACGACGGGACGTGGATCTGTCCGGAGTTGATCGCCGCGTACACGCGCCTGCACGAGGAAGGCTGGGCGCACAGTCTGGAGGTGTGGCGCGGCGACCGTCTGGTCGGGGGAATCTACGGCGTGGCCATCGGGGGATTCTTCGCGGGGGAATCGATGTTCCACCACGAGACCGACGCGTCGAAGGTGGCGCTGGCGACCCTGCTGGCGCACCTGCGTCGGCGGGGATTCCAACTCTTCGACACCCAGATGCTCACCGAAACAACGCGCCGGTTGGGTGCCCGGGAGATCCCGCGGATCGAATACCTCGCCCGCCTCGCGCCGGCGACGGCGGCACCGTGCACCTTCGGGACCGGCGCCGTGGACATCCCCGGCGGGCCGTGGGACTGACGGTCATTGCGGCGCCTTGTGGAGCCACGCGGCCGGGTCCTCGATGAAATCGGCGAGCATGGCGGGCGAAGGATCGCCGGGGACCGGGATGTACTTGCCGGTGGCCTCGGCCAGCAGGTTGCCGGAGGCATCCCGTAGTTCGGCGCGCGCCAGAAAGAGCCGCCCGCGACGATCCTCGACGAGTTGGCCGGTGCCGACGAGCGGGGTCTCGGGCGGGACGGGGCGTTGGTAGCGGACCGTCATCTCGGCGCAATACGCGAGCCGACGGGTGATCACGCCGCAGCCCCAGACCATCAATTCGTCGAGCACCGTGGCCACCAAGCCCCCGTGGACGGTCGCCGCGAACCCGACGTGTTCGCGCCGGAACCGGATCGGTGCCTGCACCGTTTTCCCGTCCGATTCGGCGTCCACTCCCAGGCCGATGGGATTGTCGACGCCGCAGACGAAGCAGGAGTGCGTTCGCGGGAGCTTGAACATCCTCCGGATGAAACCGGGGAAAGCCGCCCGTGCCGAGTCTTCATTGGGGCGCGGCCCCATCGAGGGTGCACGACGGAATCGTTGGAATGTGGATTTAGGCGGCCAAGGCAAGGGAGTCGTTGCGGGCCGAGGCGGCATTGGCGCGGTCGACCCAGAAAGCATCGAGCCGGCGGCTCAGCAGGAGCG
>WBXI01000170.1 GCA_008933025.1 Verrucomicrobiota bacterium | reverse complement strand
GATCTGGGCGAGAAGATTTGCGAGCGATTGCGGCGGTTTGCTCATTAGTAACTAGAACGCTAGTTACCTATGGACAAAAAAGAAGAGCAAACTCGTCTCTCTTCACATTTTCGTCATGCACCCGTGCCGAAGGGTGCCCCGCGACGCCGTGGGCCCGGGCCGGTTCCAGGGATTGGCCGGCGAGGAAGCACCGGGTGATTTCAAGGCCCGAAGGGAGACGTTTCCTTCCGGATCGGCGACCGTCGAACATCCCCCGACGGCCCCGGACACCACGGATCGACCGCCTTCGGGGCGCCCGACCACGGGTTGGTTTTCCCACCCATACGCCCCGGGCGTCGCGGGATGGCCATCGCGGGGCGGCCGGCACCCCGGGATGGAAACCAAACACCCCGGGCAACGCCTTGTGTCGGCGATGGCCCGGGGTGTGGGGAATGCAACGGTCGACGGATCAACCCGCCGTGGCGGCGCGCGAGGCTGCCAAGTCCACCTTGCGTTGGTTCAGGCTCCGGAAGAACTCGTAGCCCTCGCGGCATCGCCGCACGAAGATGTCCTTGTCCTCCAGCATCGTCTTGATGATGCGCAGGATCGGTTTCGGCCGCAGATAGTACGAACGGTAAAACCGATCGACCTCCTCGAAGATCATTTCCTTGTCGAGTCCGGGATACTCGAGGGTGGATTGCTGGAAGCCGTCCCCGTGGACGATGTCGGTCTTGTCCTTCTTGGCAAACCAACCGTTCTGGCGGGCCATCTCGTACAATTCCGTTCCCGGATAGGGCGCGGCGAGCGAGACCTGCAGCGAGAACACGTCGAGTTCCCGGGCAAACTGGATGGTTTGCTCGATGGTTTCCTTCGTCTCGACCGGCAGGCCCAGGATGAAGGTTCCATGGATGACCACGCCGGCCTTGTGGCAGGCCTTGGTGAACCGGCGCATCTCGTCGGTCGTGACGCCCTTCTTGATGCGCTTGAGGGTGTCGTCGTTGCCCGATTCGTAGCCCACCAGGAAAAGCCGGAGGCCGTTGTCCTTGAACTGGCTGATGGTGTCGTACTCGAGGTTCGCCCGGCTGTTGCAGCTCCAGTGAACGCCCAAGGGCGCCAGTTTCTTCGCGATCTCGCGGGCCCGCGGCAGGTTCGCCGTGAAGGTGTCGTCGTCGAAGAAGAACTCCCGGACCTGCGGGAAGGTCTTCTTCATGTAGGCCATTTCCGCGGCCACGTTCTCCGCCGAACGCACCCGGTACTTGTGCCCGCCGATCGTCTGCGGCCAGAGGCAGAACGTGCACTGCGCCGGGCAGCCGCGCCCCGTGTACAGCGACAGGTACGGGTGCAGCAGGTAACCGATGAAGTACTTCTCGATCTCCAGGTCGCGCTTGTACACGTCCGCCACCCACGGCAGCACGTCCATGTTGTGGATCAGCTCGCGCTCGGGATTGTGGATGATCTTCCCGTCCTTCTTGAAGCTCAGCCCGGTGATCGTGTCCAGCGGACGGTCCTCGCAGACCTCCTTGCAGGTGAAATCAAACTCCTTGCGCCCGACCCAGTCGACCGCCGTCGAGGCCTTGAGCGTCTCGGTGGGCAACACCGCCGTGTGCGCGCCGACGAAGCCGATCTTCGTCTCGGGACGCTGGGCCTTGATGGCCTCGGCGACCTTGCAATCGTTTTTCAACGACGGCGTGGAGGTGTTGATGATGACGTGGTTGTACTCCTTGGCGATGCGGAGGGTCTCCGGCATGCCGATGTTGTGCGGCGGGCAATCGAGCAGACGCGAGCCCGGCACCAGGGCCGCGGGTTGCGCGAGCCAGGTCGGATACCAATAGGAAGTGACCTCGCGGCGCGCTTGGTAACGCGCGCCGGCGCCGCCGTCGAAGCCGTCGAACGACGGCGGTGAAAGGAACAATGCGCTCATTTGAAAACTTGTTGGTCGGGGCCATGAAACCGGCCCGTCGGTTGTCGGTTCAGATCCAATCCGGGGACTCCGCCATCACCCGGCGTTCACGTCGGTTTTCCGGGCCCCGTCGAGCTTCGCCAGCAACTCGTCGCGCTGGCCGGCGTCCCCGCCGCCGCAACCGCCGCCGGCCGACGGTGCCGCCGGCAGGTCGTTGCCGTTGCGCGCGTACGCGCTCTTGGCGCCCGAGAACTCTTTGTTCACCGCCGCCTTCGCCTCGGCCAAGTGGCCCTTGCCGATGGTCACCCCGTTGAACACCCGCTTCTCCAGCGCCGCATCCGACGGGAATGCCGCCGGCCGGGCACCGAAGTTGAACTTCATGTTGATCCAGTTGTCGCGCGGCTTCGTGCTCAGCGCGCCGGACGGGTCGTACCCGCAATGGACCATGCAGTTCTCGCAGCGCGCGTCGCGCGCCACGCCGTCCACCACCCCGTACTTCTCCCAGTCCACCGTGTCCAACATCTCCTGGTAGCCGGCAAAGTGGCCGTCCGTCATCAGGTAGCACGGGGCCTTCCACCCCTTGACGTTGTACGTCGGGATCGCCCACGCCGTGCAGGTCAACTCGCGCTTGCCCGCCAGGAACTCCTGGTAAACCGGCGTCCCGAAAATCGTGAACATCTTCCCCCACTCCTCGATGTCCTTGAACTTCTCGCGCGTCAGGGTCCGCGTCAGGAAGAACTCCTTCGGATCGCGCCCCAACCGCTTCACCATGTCCTTCTTCGCGGCATCGTAGTCGTACCCCGGCGAGATCGTGTGCCCGTCCACCCCCAGCGAACTCAGGTACTTGTACATGTCCACCAACTCGGGCATCGCGGTCTCCTTGTAGACCGTCGTGTTGGTGGCCGTTTGGTAGCCGAGGATCTTCGCCATGCGGATCGCCGCCACGCATTCCTTGAACACGCCCTCGCGTTCCACGATGAGATCGTGGGTGTACTCGAGGCCGTCGACGTGGACGTTCCAGTACATCCACTTGCTCGGCGCGATCACGGGTTTGGATTTCGCCCCGGCATCGGCCTTGCGGATGGCTTCCGCTTCCTTCTCGGTCACCAACTGTTCGGCGACCAGGCGCGCCAGCACCGTCTCGTGGGCCGGCGTGAAGACCGACGCGAGGTACTCGCGCATCTTCTTCCGCATGAAAACGCCGTTGGTGCAGATGTAGATGATCCGGCCCTGCCCGCGCAGGCCCGCGACCAATTCCTCGATCTTCGGGTAGATCAACGGCTCGCCGCCGCAGATCGACACCATCGGGGCATCGCACTCGTCGGCCGCCGCGAGGCATTGCTCCAGCGGCACCATGTCCTTGAGACTGGTCGAGTACTCCCGGATCCGGCCGCAACCCGTGCACGTCAGGTTGCAGGTATGCAATGGCTCCAACTGCAGCACCATCGCGAACCGCGGCGTCCGCTTGAGCCGGTGCCGGGTGATGTGTTTGGCGATCTTGAACGTCAGCGCGAAAGGAAAACGCATGGGTAAAAAACGATTAGCTCCGCAAAAAACCGGGCCATCACCGCGCCGACACGTCCGCGACGCCCGACGAGGCCAGCACCACCGGCGCCGGGTTGGCGGCGGGGGCCGGACGTCCGGGCGTGCGCTGGAGCAACAGCATGGCCGGCGAAGCACTGCCCGAGGCGTTGATACCGCCACAGCCAGCCAGGCCCAAAAGGGCCACCGTCAAACCCACCTGGGCGACGCGCTTCTGCCGAATAGTCATGTGACCCAGCATAGGTAGGCCCCCCCCTGCCGCAACCACTTATTTGCCCGGGCCGACGGCCGGGCGCGCATCGTTTCGTCGCGTGGCCCCCCACCTTCCCCGGCTTCGAACCCCGCGGTTCAGACCGACATCCAAGGCGCCAGGGCCGACACCAATGCCTCCGGAAGCCGCCGGGGTTTGTCCGAGAGATCCGTGCAGACGTGCCGGGTCGACGCCGTCACCAGCACCTTTCCCGCCGGGCCCACCACCCGGTAGGCGAATGCCAACCGCACCCGGTGCGCGTGCGTGACCCATGTCTCCACGCGAACCTCGTCGTCGTACCGCGCCGCTTCCGCGTATTCCAGGGCCACCCCGATCACCGGGAAGATGACCCCGTCTTCCTGCAATGCCGCGAACGGGCAACCCGCCGCGCGGAACATGGCGCCGCGCGCCGCCTCCAGCAGGTCGAGGTAGCGCGCGTAATACACGTGGTTCCCCAGGGTGCATTCCGCGTAGGTGACCCGGTGGACGTGGCAAAACGGCTCGGTCAACGCGCCGGAGACTGTCACGGCCCGCCCCCCGGTTGAAGTCCGCGTTCGGTCGTCGCGGGACCCTCCTCCGGCTAATCGAATCTCGCCGCCGGAATGCCCCTCGGTAAAACTCGCCCCATGCGGCCCGACACCGAAATGCTCAAGGGGGTTCCCCTGTTCGAATTCCTCGACGACTCCGAGCGCGCCGAACTCGCGGCCCGGCTGGAGGTCGTCCGCTTTCCCGCCGGTGAAACCGTCTTCCAGATCGGGGAACCGGGCGACGCCCTCTACGTCGTCCGCTCCGGCGAGGCCGAGGTCTACTTCAAGAACGACACCGGCGAGCGCATCGTGCTGGAGGTGGCCGGTCCCGGGGATTTCTTCGGGGAACTTTCCCTCCTGGATCGCGGCAGCCGCAGCGCGTCGGTCGTGGCCACCCGGGATCTCGAGGCCCTGTGCCTGGACCGCGAACAGCTCGAACGGTTCATCCAGTTGCGCCCGCAAGTGGCCATGGATCTCCTCGCGGCGATGGGACGCCGCCTGCGGGTCAGCGCCGAGCGACTCCGCCGTTCGACCATCCGCAACGTCAACGAGGAGATTTCGGATACCCGCACGACGGTTCAGAAGGCCGCGGACTGGGTGGCGATGTTCGCCGGCAGCATCCCGTTCCTGCTCCTGCACGTCGCGTGGTTCGGCGTCTGGCTGAGCGTCAATTCGCTCAAGATACCCGGCATCCCGCAGTTCGATCCCTTCCCGTTCGGCTTCCTGACCCTCGCGGTATCCCTGGAAGCCATCTTCCTGTCGGTGTTCGTGCTCCTGAGCCAGAACCGCCAGGCCGAGAAGGACCGCGTCCGGTCGGACATCGAGTACGACGTGAACCTCAAGGCCGAACTCGAGATCGTCCAACTCCACGAGAAGATCGACCGTCTGACCGGCGACGTCCTCATGCGCCTCGAACGACTCCAGCAGGCGGCGAGGAAGTAGGGCTAGCCGGCGGCCGTCCCCTTCGGTCCGGGTGCCTCCCGACGCCGCCGTTCCTCGGCCCGGCCCAACGGGTCGGGTGCTCGTTCGTCCCCCACCGTGGGGTCTTCGCGCCGTGGCGGGAAAAGGACGGGATGCATCCCGGCGGCGCGTTCGTGGTCGGCGCCCCATCCGTCCCCCCAACTCCGCCTTGCACCCCGCGCCGCGCGGCGGGCATTCTCGGTCATGGCAGCGGCGCACCTCCTCAACGACATCGACGGGCAGTTCTACCAGGCGGCGGAAGAGTTCTTCCCCGGCCAGGCCCGCGTGGCGCTCACCTACGACGACGTCACCCTCGCCACCCTCTACTCGGACGTCCTGCCCCGCGACGCCCAACTCGACACCCGGCTCGCGGACGGCCTCGAGCTCCATGTGCCCATCGTCTCCGCCGACATGGACACCGTGACCGAATCGCGCATGGCCATCGCCATGGCCCTGAACGGCGGCCTCGGGCTCATCCACTACAACATGACGGAGAAGGACCAACTCCGGGAGCTCAGCCGCGTCAAGAACCACGTCCACGGCCTCATCCAGGAGCCCATCAAGGTCGGGCCCGACCAGTCCATCGGCGACATCCTCCAGCTCATCGAGGAGAAGCGCTTCTCGTTCGCGACCTTCCCCGTGGTCGACGGCAACGGCCGTCTCCTCGGCCTCCTCCCCGGCCACGTCGTCAAACCCCGCTATGCCAAACGCAAGGTCTCCGAGGCCCTCACGCCCCGCAGCCAGGTGAAGACCATCTCGGCCGGCGAACTGGGTTCCGATCCCATCGCCCGCGCCGACCGCTTCTTCACCGACCATCCCGGCATCCACAAACTCCTGGTCGTCGGCGACGACGACCGGTTGCACGGCCTGTTCACGCTGAGCGACATCGAGCGCATCACCCAGGAACGGGGCGCCCAGGTGAAGCCCGCGCGCGATTCCCAGTTCCGTCTCCTCTGCGGGGCCGCCATCTCCACCACCCGCAAAGGCGACGGATCGCTCGACCGCGACCGCATCGTCGCCCACGTCGGGGCGCTGTTGGAACGCGGGGTCGACGCCATCGCCGTCTCCACCGCCCACGGCCACAGCAAGGGCGTCGGCGAGACGGTCCGCCTCGTTCGCGACGCGTTTCCATCGCTCCCCATCATCGCCGGCAACGTCACGTCCGGCGCCGGCGTCGAGTATCTCGCCGACTGCGGGGCCAACGTCATCAAGGTCGGCCAGGGCCCCGGGTCGATCTGCACCACGCGGATCGTCGCCGGCGTGGGCATCCCGCAACTCACCGCGCTCTACGTCGCCTCCCGCGCCGCCGCCCGTCGCGGCGTCACCATCCTCGGCGACGGCGGCATCACGAAGTCGGGCGACATCGTGAAGGCGCTGACCCTTGCCGACGGCGTCATCTGCGGCGGCCTGTTCGCCGGGTGCCCCGAGGCGCCCGGGCAGATCATCGAGATCAACGGCAAGCTCTACAAACAGTACCGCGGCATGGGCAGCCATGCCGCCATGAAGGCCGGGTCCGCCGCCCGCTACGGCCACGCCTCCGACGCCACCCGGAAGGTCGCCGCCGAAGGGGTCGAGGCCCTCAAGGAAGTCTCCGCCTCGATCGACTCCGTCCTGGTGCAGTTGACCGGCGGGATCCGTTCCGGCCTCGGTTATCTGGGCGCCGCCAATCTCCGCGAGTTGCGCTCCCGCGCCCGCTACATCCGGGTCAGTCCCGCCGGCCAGCGCGAGGCCTCGCCCCACGACGTCATCGAGGTCAAGTCCACCGGCCAACAGTCCTGAACCGACCGTTCCCGGCAAAAATCCACTTCCGCCCCGCCCAAGGATTCGCACACTCCGCGCCGCAATGAGTTCCCATACGTTTCGCATCGCCGCCCTCGCCGGCGACGGCATCGGCCCCGAGGTCATGCGCGAGGCCATCCGCGTCCTCCAGGCCGTCGGCCAGCGCCACCACCTCTCCTTCCAGGTCACCGAGGCTCCCGTCGGCTGGGCCGGCATCGATGCCGCCGGCAAGGCCCTGCCCGACGACACCCTGCGGCTCTGCCGCCATTCCGACTCCATCCTGTTCGGATCCGTCGGACTTCCCGACCGCGACCCCACCATCCCCAAGGAGCAACGGCCCGAGCGCGCCGCCTTGCTGCGCATCCGCAAGGAATTCGGGCTCTTCGCCAACCTCCGCCCCGTCCAACTCCCCAAGGCACTCGCCCATTCCTGCCCGCTCAAACCCGAGCGCCAGGGCGACGGCATCGACATCCTCGTCGTCCGCGAGTTGACCGGCGGGATGTATTTCGGCCAGCCCAAGAAAACCGAAACCATCGCCGAGGCCAGCCCCGCCGACGGCAACCTCCACCCGATCCAGCGCGCCATCGACACGATGGTCTACACCACGCCCGAGATCGAGCGGATCGCCCACGTCGCCTTCCGCGCCGCCCGTCTCCGCCGCAAGAAGGTCACCAGCATCGACAAGGCGAACGTCCTCGAGAACGGCGTCCTCTGGCGCGAGGTCGTCACCCGCGTCGCCAAGGATTATCCCGACGTCGCCCTCGAGCACATGTTCGTCGACAACGGTGCCATGCAACTCGTCCTGCGCCCGACGCAGTTCGACGTGATGCTGTGCGAGAACATGTTCGGCGACATCCTCAGCGACGAGGCGGCCGCGCTCGCCGGTTCGCTCGGCATGTTGCCCAGTGCCAGCCTCGGCGCCACCACCGAGGGCCGCACCTTCGGCTTCTACGAACCCGCCGGCGGCACCGCGCCCGACATCGCCGGCAAGGATCTCGCCAACCCCATCGCCCAGATCCTTTCCGTCGCCCTCATGCTGCGCTACAGCTTCGGCCTCAACGACGCCGCCGCCACCATCGATCGCGCCGTCGCCACCGCCATCGACCAGGGCAACCGCACCGGCGACATCTTCAACCCGGCCGACACCGGGGCCCGCCGCGTGGGCACCCGCGCCATGGGCGACGCCATCCTCGCCGCGCTCTGATGGCGCCGGTGGCAAGAGACGCGACCTCGGGAATGGATGCCACGCTCCATTGCCGGTGGACGCCGCGTGGCCCACGGCCTCCGGGCCATCCGGCCCGGTTCTTCGCGTTTGCCGCGCTGGTCCTGCTCCTTGCCACCGGATGCGCCCATCGCCCCGCGCTGCAGCGACACGAGTTCGTGTCGCTGCAGATGGCGATTCCCTTCCGGATCGTCCTGTTCGCAAAGGACGGGACGACCGCGACGAACGCGGCCAACGCCGCCTGGAAGCGGATCTCCCAGCTCAACGACCGCCTCAGCGACTATGACGCGGAGTCCGAACTCAGCCGGTTCAGCGCGGGGTCGCCCCATGCGGATTGGGTGCCGCTTTCGGACGACCTCGGGCATGTCCTGACCGCCGCCCAACGCGTCTCCGAGGCATCGGGCGGTGCCTTCGACGTCACGGTCGGTCCCCTGACGCAACTCTGGCGGCGCGCGCGCCGGCAGCACCAGTTGCCCGAGGCCGCTCGGTTGGCCGAGGCCCGGGCCGCCGTGGGCTGGTCCGCCGTCCAACTCCGCGCGCATGGGGGCCACACGGAAGGCCGCCTGCTGCGTCCCGGGATGAAACTCGACCTCGGCGGCATCGCGAAGGGCTACGCGCTCGACGCCGCCACCGAGGTCCTGCGCCGGCACGGCATCCGCCGCAGTCTCGTGGCGGGCGCGGGCGACATCCTGGTCACCGACGCGCCCCCGGGCGAAACCGGCTGGAAGATCGAGATCGGCGCCCTCGACGTCCCCGACGCCCCGCCCGCCCGCGTCGTGTGGCTCCGGCACGCCGGGCTTTGCACGTCGGGCGACGTCTTCCAGCACGTCGAGATCGACGGGGTCCGCTACTCCCACATCGTGGATCCGCGCACGGGACTGGGCGTCACCGACCACAGTCTGGTGACGGTGATCGGCCGCGACGGGATGACGACCGACGCGTTGTCGAAGGTGGCGAGCGTCGGCGGACCGGAGCTAGGGCTCGCGGTGGCGCCTCGGTTCGGGGTGGAGATGCTGGTGGTGCGGCGGCCGGGGACCCGCGTGGAAGTGCGCGAGACGCCGGGTTTCCGGCGCTGGGAAAAGCGCGGGCACTGAGAGCCCGTCTGAAAACTAGGGAGGGGTCCTGTTTTTGAGGAAATGGCTCGATGGCGAGGGGACAGCATCGAGGGAGTCCCGCGAATGCGGGATGACCGACAAGCAACGAAGCCAGCGGGCCG
>WBXI01000169.1 GCA_008933025.1 Verrucomicrobiota bacterium | reverse complement strand
TGATGAGCACCTGCTTCAGTTGGGCACGATCGGCCTCGAAGCGGACGTCGTCGCCCGGTTTCACCCGGAGGACGACCCCGTCCTTTTCCCACGCCGGGGCCAGGAGATCGCGGACCTCGGCCAGCACCGCATGGGCCCCGAGGGGCTCGGGGTTGGGATCGGCGGGCCGGGCGAAATCGAGGAAACCGCGGACGATCCGTTCGAGGCGGTTGATCTCGCGGCTGATGACGGCGGCGTGTTCGGCGGCCGCCGAGCCGGCCGGAAGCGATTTCTGCTGGGTATAGAGCCGGGCCTTGATGGCGGTGAGGGGATTCCGGATCTCGTGGGCGACGCCCGCGGCGAGGACGCCGAGGGAAGCGAGTTTTTCCTGCCGGGCGATGAGGTCCTGCGATTCCACGAGCCGGAGGCGCAGGGGTTCGATGAGGTCGCGCCAGACGAAGACGGCGAGCAGCGCGACCAGAACGATGATGGCGGCGAGCGCGCCGAGGACAATCCACTGGATGAGTTTCAGGCGCGCGCGGGAGGCATTGACGGCCTGTTCGAGGGCCTGCTCGTGGGCGGCGAGAAGGTCGCTGTCCAGTTCGCCGAGTTCCTTCAGGCTTTCGTCGACGCGCAGGCGGAACGGGGCGATGCGGTCGTGCGGGGCGTTGGTCTGGATCTGGCCGATGAGGGCGCGGGCCTCGATGGCGTACCGGTCGTAGACCCGGTCGATGCGGTTGAGAAGCTCGCGCTCGACGGGACGGCGGATGCGGGCTTCCTGGACGGCCAGCCATTGGTCGAGGCGGGTCTGGGCGGTTTCGAAGAGGCGGACCGATTCCCCGTCGCGTTGGATCTCGCAACGGACGAGGAGGCTCTGGAGATGGCGCAGGTCCGCGTTGAACTCGTCGCCGATGCTGAAGCTCTGGACCTGTTCCTCGGACAATTGGCCGCCGAGTTGGCCGGCCGTCATCCATGCCACGACGCCCGCCCACAGGAGCGTTGCGGCGGCGATCACCAACGCCAGAGCGAAGAGGGTGATGCGGCGGTTGACGTTTTTGGCCATCCCTGCGCCCAACCTACACGCGGCGTGCCAAGTCCGACAGCCTGCTTCGCGGGGATGCGGCCCCGCGGGCGTGGTCGCGCGCGATCGATCCCGGGCGTCTGGGTGAGAGGTTGCTGTCCTGCGTGGATACCCGGTGTCCATTCCCGGCGGCCGCGGGAAAAGCGCTCGCCCCGGCAATCCCAGGAAATCGAGGAAAACGCGATCTCCGGCACTTGGCACGGGGTTGGCGGACGGAGCCCAAGTCGGCAGCGCAGGCTGCCGTCGGCCGCAGCGGCGGGAAAGCCTCTGCTCGGACCAGCCCGTCTGCTGGCCCGAGCGGGATACACGACGAGAGGTTGGATCGTCATGAGGGTTAGTCCCACGGGAGGCGACCCGCCGTTGCGTTCGGCCGGAACGTTGGTCAAGCTTGGCTGCTCATGAACAAAATTCGAATTCTCCTCGTTTCGATCGCTCTTTCGGTGGCCGGGATTTCCCTGGCCGAGGACGCGCCGGCAGTTCCCCCGGCGGCCCCGGTCGCTCCGCCGACGGCTCCGGCGGAACCCGCGCCGGCCAAGCCCGCGCCCGCGAAGAAGGGCGGCCACAAGAAGGCCAAGCACAAGAAGGGCAAGCACGGAAAGCCCGGGACTGGCCACGCCCCGAAAAAGGCCTGACCTGCTCCGATGACGGCGTCCGCGACTTCCATGGGGGCTGCCCGGGGGCAGTTGCTGTTGGTCGACGCGGACGCCGCGGTCCGCGATGCCCTGCGGGCCGCGTTGGAGAGCGAGGGGTTCGCGGTGTGTCCGGCGGGCCTTGGTGCCTCGGCGGTGCACCGTTATGCCGCGGGACTCTTCGACCTGGTCTTGATGGACATCGGCGCCTCGGCGGCGCCCGGATGGGAGTTGCTGCGGCAACTTCGCGGGGTAAACCCGAAGGTCGGCGTGGTCGTGTTGACGGTGCGGACGGACCTGCGGGCAGCCGCCACGGCCGCGGGTGTTTTGGCGGTATGCGAAAAGCCGATGGCGGTGGCGTCGTTGGTCGACGTGCTGCGCCGCTTGCTGGCCGAGAGCGAGTCGCGCGCGGATCATCCGGGAGGCCCGCCGGTGTATTTGGCAACGGGCTGAGGCTCCTTGCCGCCTCGGAAAACAGTTTTGACGCCGGTTGTCCCTTCTGGCTCACGCCGTCCGTCCCACCCCGGCGGAGCCAAGGATGACCGGCGTCTCTCCGTTGATGGGTCTCGGAACTCGCATGCCGGGACGGCTCTTGGATAGCTTCGCCGGGTGATCACCCATCTCCGGGGCAAGCGCATCGTCGTGGTCGGCGGAACCAGTGGTCTCGGTCTCTCCGCGACCCGGGCCTGCATCGAGGCGGGCGCCCGCGTGGTGGCGGTGGGGCGGGATGCCGCCAAGGCGGCCGACGTTGCCGCGCAGTTTGGCGACGCCGTCCGCACCTTGGTCGCCGACGCCAGCGACCCCGCCACCGCCGTCGAGGCCATCGCCCGCGCCCGGGCCGAATTCGGGGGATTCGAGGGACTTTATCACGTCGCGGGGGGAAGCGGTCGGCGCCACGGGGACGGCGCGTTGCACGACGTGTCCGACGAGGCTTGGGAGAAGACCCTGCAACACAACCTGACGTCGGCCTTCAACTCGAACCGGGCCGCGACGCGCGCTTTCCTCGAGATGGCGACGGGCGGGAGCGTGGTCAACTGCGCGTCGGTGCTGGGGATGCATCCGTCGCCCCGGTTCTTCGCCACCCACGCCTACGCGACCGCCAAGGCGGCGATCATCGGGATGACGCGTTCGGCCGCGTCGTTTTATGCGCCGCGGGGAATCCGGTTCAATGTCCTCGCGCCGGCGCTCGTGGCCACGCCGATGTCGCGGCGCGCCCAGGAAGACCCCGCGATCGTGGAATTCATCAGGACGAAGCAACCGCTGGACGGCGGGCGCATCGGCCAACCCGAGGACCTCGACGGCGCCGTGGTGTGGCTGTTGTCCGACCAGGCGCGGTTCGTGACCGGGCAGGTGGTGGCCGTCGACGGCGGCTGGGGCGTGAGCGACGGCCAGTCGGGAGCGCCCTAGCAGGCTTCCGCCCGCTCGTGGCTCGAAGCGAATGGTTCCCGCATCCGCAGACCGAGTGCCTCCAGCAGGACCCTGTCGGCGTCGTAGCTCGGCGACGGCACCGCCTTCGTCAGCATGAACTCGGTCTCGCTCGAAAAAATCGAGTTGGCCCCGGCCAGAAAACACAGTGCCTGCGCCGTCGGATCCAATTTGGCCCGGCCGGCGGTCAGGCGGACGTCCGAGCGGGGCATGACGATCCGGGCGGTCGCGATCATGCGGACGACGTCCCACACGGGCACGTCGGCCTGCGATTCGAGGGGTGTGCCCGGCACCTTGCTGAGCACGTTGATGGGAACCGATTCCGGATGCGGCTGGATGGATGCCAGCGTCCGGAGCATCTCGAGGCGGTCCTCGACGCGTTCGCCGAGGCCGATGATGCCGCCCGAGCAGACCGTCATCGACGTCTTGCGCACGTTGGCGAGCGTCTCGAGCCGGTCGGCGTACGTCCGGGTGGTGATGATCGTCTCGTAGAACTCGGCGGAGGAGTCGACGTTGTGGTTGTAGGCGTAGAGGCCGGCTTCCTCGAGGCGCTTGGCCTGATGCTCGTTGAGCATGCCCAGCGTGCAACAAACCTCGAGGCCGAGATCGGTGACCGACCGGACCATGTCGAGGACCCGGTCGAAAGACTCGCCGTCGCGGACATTGCGCCACGCCGCGCCGAGACACACGCGGGAGACTCCCGCCTCCCGGGCGCGACCGGCAATTTCCAAGACCTTCTCCTTCTCCATCAACTTCTCGGGCGAGACCCCGGTCGAGTAGCGACTCGACTGGGCGCAGTAGGAACAATCCTCGGGACAGGCGCCGGTCTTGATGGAGATCAGCTTGCTGACCTGCATCTCGGACGGGTCATGGTGGCGGCGATGCACGGTCGCCGCGCGGAAAACCAGTTCCAGCAACGGGGTGTCGTGAACGGCCTGCAACTCGGGCAGCGACCAATCGTGGCGAATCTCGTGGCTCATGCGTTCGAAAACGGGCCGGTGGGGTCCGTCCGTCCACGATGCGCCAGAACCGGTGACTTTGTAAACCCGCCAAACACGTCGCCTTGACGGGCGTCGCGGCATTGCCCCCGCGCACGGCGCCTTCGGACGGCGGCGGCAAGGCCTTCGGAAGGACGCGACACCGCGTTCGACCCCGCCTTGTCCATGGCGGGGAAACCGCCGGGTGGCGACGCTTCGGCTGGGCCGGTCGCGGCGTGTCTTCCGCGCGCAGCGCCTTTGGACTGCGGTGGCAAGGCCTTCGGAAGGCCGCGACACCGCCATGAAACCGGATCTGGCCGCGGGGTTGGCGGGCCGGTCGCACGGCGTCATGGGCGTCGCCGACGATCCCTCCCTCGGCACTCCGCGCCGGGAACCGCCGGCTCAGGACGGTGGATTTGCTTTCGCCGCCTGGGTTTCCACCCACCGGGCCAACAACCACAGCAAGTCGCTCAGGCGGTTCAGGTACACCAGGATCTCGGTGTTCGGGAGTTCGCCCGACTCGAGCAATCCGTGCACCCGCCGTTCGGCGCGCCGGCAGGTGGTCCGCGCCACGTCCAGCGTCGCCGCGGAAAGGGTCCCCCCGGGCGTCGCCCAGCCCCGCATGTCGACGCCTTCGGCCTCGATCCGGCGGACCCAGACGTCGAGGGAAGCGGTATGGGTGGTCGCCAGCAGTTTGAACCCGTCTCGGACGTACCGTTCGCGGTCCTCGATCGCGGTGGCCAACTCGCCCATCAGCACCACGAGGTCCGCCTGGATCGCGCGGATCCCGGGATCCAGCCCCGGCAGGCTGCCGGTGGCACGGGCGAGGCCGAGCGCCGCGTTGAGTTCGTCGACGGCGCCGTAGGCCTCGACCCTGGGATGTGATTTCGGGACGCGGCGGTTGTACATCAGGCCGGTGGTGCCGTTGTCGCCGGTTCGGGTGACGATGCTCATCGAGAGACGGGGACAGTGTCCCGGATTCGGCGGCGCGCAACCGCGACGATCATTCCGCGGCACCGCGCTCGACGAGACGCTTGTAGGCGAGCACGCCGTCGACGATGGCGCGGGCAAGCTGGGTGCGGCCTTCCGGGGTGTAGATGCCGCGTCCGTCGTCCGGGTTGGTCATGTAACCGCCCTCGACGAGCACCCCCGGCATGTCGAGCAAGGTGAGCTCCTTGAAGCGGGCCCGCCGAACCCCGCGGTCCTCGAGTTCCGTGCCGCCGGTGACCGCCCGATGGACCATGCGGGCGAGGACGATGTTGTCGCGGTCGAAGCGGTTGCCCGGATGCCAACCGCCGCCGTGATGTCCGGAGTCGTTCGTCGAACTGGCCCCGGCGGGCGTCAGGCAATAGGTCTCGACCCCGTGGACTTCCCGGGACCCGGGTCCCTGCACGGCGTTGAAGTGGAGACTGACGTAGAGGTCGGCTTTCGCGTTGTTGGCTTTGGCCGCGCGGCTCTCGAGTTCCACGAAGGTGTCGTCCTGCCGGATCATCACGACCCGGAGCCCCGCGCGTTCCAAGGCGCGACGGGCCTCGCCGGCAACCATCAGGTTGTACAGTTTCTCCTGGCGGCGTCCCTCGATGTTCCCGGGGTCTTTGCCCCCGTGCCCCGCGTTGATCGCCACCAACCGGATGGGGCGGGTGGCCGGTCGTTTCGGGGGCGACATCAGGGGTTGCAGCGTGGTCTGGAGATCGCGCTCCGACATCAGGAAGCGGTCGCCGACCCGCCGGATCGGAGTACCCAGCCGGATATCGGTCCCGTCGAGCACGACCCGGGCACTGTCGGCAAGGAAGGAGATTTGGGTCGAGCGACCGACGAGATCGAGTTGGAGGCCCTTGCCACCGACCCGCGCGCCGAGGCCGCGGGAGGCACCCCATCGGGCCAGATCGAGCCATCCATGGGGCTCCGCCGGCGCACGCCGCTGGACCGGTGCGGCGACGCCGCACCACGACCAAAGCAGGGCAAGCACAAGGGCGACGTGGCGCATCGCCGGGGAATGTGCGGTGGGATCTCGGAACGAGGGAAGGAAAACGTTGCCATCGCCTCCGGGCGCCTCTGTCCGGGATCGTCGACATCGACGGGCCCCGATGGCGGAACGGGGCGCGCCCCGGAAGCACCCCGCGCTGCGTTGCTTGGCATTGGGTTTTGCGGGACGAAATCGCCGGCCGGTGCAACGGGCTTCGGCGTCCAATCAAAGAGACCACTTCCGATTACGACCGGGAGAAACTCCAGGAACGCTTGGCGCGCCTCGCCGGCGGCGTCGCGGTGGTCCGCGTCGGTGCGCCGTCCGGCAACGACGGCCAGGCGACCGCTCCCAATCGGGGGGTTTCATCGGGGCCGGTTGGCGTCAGGATTCAACCCATGGAAACCCCGCCGCCCGTCCCCCCCAAACCGCCTTCGCCTCCGCCACCCGTGCCCATCTCCCCGCCGAGTCCGGCCCGGCCACCGGCCACGGCGGGCAAAGGCATGTCGGTGGGCATCATCGTCCTGATCGTCGGCGTGGTCGGTTTCGTGGGCGTTTGCATTGTCGCCATCATGGCCGCGATTTCCCTGCCCGCCCTTTCCAATGCGAAGCAAAAAGCCCAGACGATCCATTGCATCAACAATCTCAAGGTTCTGGGCCTCTCCGTCCGAATCTATGCGACCGACCACGACGGTTCCTATCCCGGCGGATGGATCCAAGTGACCAACGAAATCTCGCGCCCGCAGTTGCTGATCTGTCCCGACGACGGCGTCCACGTCGTTGCCCCGAGTTGGACCGCCTTCGGCCCGGGCAATGTCAGCTACGAGTATCTGGGAAGCGGCGCGAAGGAGGACCAGACCAACCGGGTGGTCGCCCTGTGTCCGCACCACGGCCACATCGTGCTGGCGGACGGGAGCGTGATCCAGGCCCGATCGCCGAAACAACCGGTCCCGGTGGCCCGCCGCGACGGCGCCGTTTGGTACGACGGACAGGTGCCGTAAATCACCGGTCGCTGCCTGCCGTGGCCGCGGGTTCCCGTCGGCGATGCACGGTGATCGCGAACGCAACGCCGCCCAAGCCGCCGCCGGGCGTGCGGGTCTTCCCATCGTGAACACTTTGCCAAGACCGAGTCCGGCATCGCCGCCGCCGGGGACCGCGGAATCCAACCGGGGACCGGATGGCGCGAAGCGCGGTTTCCGTTGGGGCCGCCTCGTGTTCGTGCTCGGGTTGGCGGCGATCGGGGGAATGGCGTGGGTCGCGTTCGACGCGGAAGGCGCGGCACGCCGCCACGGGGCGGGCATGGCTGAGGTCGTGTGCCGCGGCAATCTCGTGAATCTCGGCCTTGGGGCGAGGATCCATGCCGCCGACAACGACGGGCTCTTCCCGGATTCCTGGATTCAACTGACCAACGAGTTGTCGACGCCCCGCTTGTTGGTTTGTCCCGTCGACGAGGTCCATGGGGAGGCCGAGTCGTGGGCCAAGGTCGGCCCGGCGAACATCACCTACGAATACCTCGGCAAAGGCGGCGGGGAATCACAGACCAACCGGGTGCTGACGTTCTGCCCGATCCACGGCCATGTGGTGCTGTTTGACGGCACCCTCGTCCGGGGCCGGTCGCGGCGCGAACCGCTCCCGATCCACCGCCGCCACGGCATCGTCTGGAGCGACCGCGCGGAAGAGTAGGGGTTGGTCCGGCCGAAGGGGCCCTCACGCCATCAACCCGCGCACGACCTTCGCCCCCTGGTTGTCGGTCAGCGACAGCTCGGCGCCGTTGCGACGGTAGGTCAACCGCTCGTGGTCGAGGCCGAACAGGTGCAGCAACGTCGCGTGCCAGTCGTAGTGCATCACCACGTCCTTCGCCGCCTTGTGGCCCCAGTCATCGGTCTCGCCATGGACATGCCCGCCCTTCAGGCCGCCCCCCGCCACCCACATGCTGAAGCCGTGCGTGTTGTGATCGCGGCCGCATTTGTCGCGCCCGCGGTCGTTCTGCAGCACCGGCAACCGGCCCATCTCGCCGCCCCAGTGCACCACCGTCGAATCCAGAAGGCCGCGCGCCTTGAGATCCTTGATCAAGGCAGCCGAGGGTTGGTCGACCGCGCGGCAGGAGTTCGGCAACGCGGTGACGATCGATCCATGGTGGTCCCACGATTGTCCCTGGTTCAGGACCTGCACGAATCGCACGCCGCGCTCCACCAACCGCCGTGCCACCAGGCAGCGGCGTCCATAGTCCCGGGTCTCGTCGCGGTCGATGCCGTAGAGCTTCAGCGTCGCCGCGCTCTCGCCCGAGATGTCGAAGGCTTCCTTGGCGGCGACCTGCATGCGGGCGGCCAACTCGTACGAACGGATGCGGGCGTCGAGATCGAGTTCGCCCGGGTGTTCGGCCATGTGGTCCGCGTTCAACCGGCCGAGAAAATCCAACTGCGCCTGCTGGGGCGCGCCGTGCAGGTGGGCGGGCGGATCGAGGTTCAGGATCCGCGGATCGGTGGGGCGGGCGATGGTGCCCTGGAAGACCGCGGGCAACCATCCGCTGGTCCAGTTGTCGCCCGCCAGCAAGGGCGCGCCATGCGGGCTGGTCATGGCCACGTAGGCCGGCAGGTCGCGGGTTTCGCAGCCGAGACCGTAGCCCAGCCAACTGCCCAGCGCCGGCCGACCCGCGGTGATGCGCCCGTTGTTGAGCGCGTACATGGATTGCCCGTGGTTGTTCACCCCGGTGCGCATCGAGCGGATCAGGCAGATGTCGTCGGCGATGCTGCCGAGATGCGGCAGCAATTCGGACAACTCCATCCCGCACTCGCCGCGGCGATGGAACTTCCATGGACTTGCCAACACTTTCGACGACGCCTCGGCGGCGTTGTCGTAGTGGATTTCCTCGGGGAACGGTTGGCCGTCCCACTTGGCCATCCCGGGTTTGGGATCGAAGAGATCGATCTGGCTGGGGCCTCCGATCATCAGCAGCGAGATCATGGCCCGGGCGCGGGGGGCGTGGTGCGTGGGCTTGGGGTGGAGGTCGAAATGGGTGGGCTGGAGCTCGGGCCGCACGGGGGCCGCCAGCAATCCGTCCTCGCGCAGCATCCATGCGAGCGCGAGGCCGCCGAGCCCCATCGAGTGGGACTGGATGAAATGGCGGCGGGAACAGAAGGGAGGCATGGGAAGCGGGGGCTCAGTCGAGGTACAGGAAACGGTTGGACGACATCAAGGCCTGGCAAACGCCGGCGAGCGCCTGCAGGGGCGGGTTCGGGACGCCGGGCTTCGCGGTGCGGAATCGTTCGGCCTGGCGGTTGTAGAAGTCGAGACAGCGCAGGAAATCCGGGTCCGAGGGCGGCC
>WBXI01000168.1 GCA_008933025.1 Verrucomicrobiota bacterium | reverse complement strand
GGCACCAACCCACGCATATCAGCATGAACAACCGTCGTAGGCATCGGCCGAGCCGGCCTCCACAACTCAGCCCGGACGACCGAGGCCGGCCGTCGAGCGATTCCCAAAACCACGCGAAGAAAATGGAGACGGAGGAGGTGTGCCCGCTTGACAAGAAAGAGGCCATATCAGCGGTGTCGCGGCCTTCCGAAGGCCTTGCCACCGCAGTCCGAAAGCGCTCCGCGCGGGGTTTCCCCGGGTGACACCCTAGGCCGACGCGCTTTTCCCTTTCGCGCCCGGTCGCGTTGGCGCGAGGGTCGGGACCGCTCCGGCGGACGGTTCCCGCCGGGAGCGCTCCACGACCATGCTGGATTTGTTGCCCCGCCCGCTGCGGCGGTTGTTGCTCGAGACGCCGGAGTTGTCCGAGGCCTATCTCGTGGGCGGGTGCGTGCGCGATTGGATCATCGGCCGCCCGTGCGGCGATTTCGACATCGAGGTCTACGGCCTCGGGTACGACGAACTCGTCCGCGTGTTGGCCCGCCATGGGCGCGCCGATCTGGTGGGCAGTTCGTTCGGGGTCGTCAAATTCAACGCGGGCGACGGCCATTTCCACGATTTCTCCCTGCCGCGCCGCGATTCCAAAGTGGGCCGCGGACACCGGGGTTTCGCGGTGGAACTCGACCGGACCCTCGGGCCCGAGGAGGCCTCGTCGCGGCGCGATTTCACGGTCAACTCGCTGATGTTCCACGTGCGCACCGGCCGGTTGCTGGATTTCCACGGGGGCGAGCGGGACCTGCGCGCGGGGGTGTTGCGGCACACGGGCCCGGCCTTCGTCGAGGATCCGCTGCGCGTGCTGCGCGGGATGCAGTTTTGTTCCCGGCTCCGGCTCTCGGCGGCGCCCGAAACGCTGGCCCTGTGCCGGTCCATGGCGGGCCTCCACGGCGAACTGCCGGTGGAGAGGATCCGCGACGAGTGGACGAAGTGGGCGACGCGCGAGGGGTGTCCCTCGCTTGGCCTCGGGTTCCTCGCGGACAGCGGTTGGCTGGTCCATTACCCCGAATTGGCCGCGATGGTCGGCGTGCCGCAGGATCCGGAATGGCATCCGGAAGGCGACGTGTGGACGCATACCGGGCATTGTCTCGACGCCTTGTTCGACGCGCCCGCGTGGACCGACGCGGATCCGGCAACCCGGAGCGTGCTGGCGTTCGCGTTGTTGCTCCACGACGCGGGCAAGGCTTCGTGCACGCGCCGCGAGACACGGGACGGCGTCGAGCGCGTGGTGTCGCCCGGCCACGACCGGGAAGGCGGCCCCTTGGCGGCGGCGTTTCTCGAGCGGCTGGCGATCCCCGAGGCGCAGCGGGTCCGGGTCGTCCCCCTGGTCACCCAGCACATGGCGCATCTGGAGGACCCGACGGCGCGGGCGATCCGGCGGCTCGCGAACCGGCTGCATCCGGCGACGATCCGGGAGTTGGTCTCGGTCATCGCGGCCGATTCGTCGGGGCGGCCGCCATTGCCGAGGCGGGTTCCCGAAAGCGCCTTGCGGTTGTTGGAGAAGGCGGAGGCGATGTCGCTCGAGGCGGCGGCCCCGAAGCCGTTGTTGCAGGGACGGCACCTGATCGCGCGCGGGCTGCGGCCCGGTCCCGAGTTCGGCGAATGCCTGCGGGCCGCCTTCGAGGCCCAGTTGGACGGTGCGTTTTCGGACGCGTCCGGCGCCGAGTCATGGCTGGACCGGCGGTTGGGGAAGTGAACAGTTCTCGGCATTCGGTGGGCGGTGTCCGGCATCCGGTCGCCACCGACAGCCGACCACCGATGCCTTTGAACCGATGAAACCCCGATTCCTTCCCGCCGCACTCGGCGCCTTGGTCCTTGGATCCACCCTGCATGCCGACGAGGGCATGTGGCTTTACACCGACCCGCCCAGGGAACAGATCCGCGCGAAATACGGCTTCGAGCTGACCGACGCTTGGCTGGACCACCTGATGAAGTCGTCGGTGCGGTTCAATTCCGGCGGGTCGGGCTCGTTCGTTTCCGAGGACGGCCTCGTGATCTCGAACCACCACGTCGGCGCCGACGCGTTGCAGAAAGTCTCCACGGAAAAGAAGAACCTCCTGCACGACGGCTTCCACGCGCGGACGGCGGCGGAGGAGATCCGCTGCGTGGATCTCGAGCTGAACGTGCTGCAGTCGATCGAGGACGTGACCGCGCGGGTCAACGCGGCGGTGCCGGCCGGGACGTCGGCCGAGGAATCGTTCAAGGCGCGCCGCCGCGAGACGGCCGCGATCGAGAAGGAATCGCTGGCGAAGACCGGGCTGCGGAGCGACGTGGTGACGCTGTACCAGGGCGGGGCGTACCACCTGTACCGGTTCAAGAAGTACACGGACGTGCGGTTGGTCTTCGCGCCGGAACAACAGGTCGCGTTTTTTGGCGGCGACCCGGACAACTTCGAGTATCCGCGCTTCGACCTCGATGTCTGCCTGTTCCGCGTCTACGAGGGAGGCAAGCCGGCGAAAGTGCCGCACCATCTGGCGTGGTCCGCGAAAGGGGCGGCGGCCGGCGAGTTGACCTTCGTTTCCGGCCATCCGGGACGCACCGACCGTCTGCTGACGGTCGCCGAGCTCGAGTACCTGCGGGTTGCGGCCTACCCGTACACCTTGGAGCGCCTGAAACGGCGCGAGGTGCTGTTGACCTCGTGGGGCCAACGCAGCGAGGAAAACGCGCGCCGTTGCCGGGACGACCTTTTCGGCGCCCAGAACTCGCACAAGGCGCGCGACGGCGGCCATGCCGGCCTCTACGACCCGGCCTTGATGAAGGCGAAGGCCGATGCCGAGGCGGCGTTCCGCGCGCGCCTCCGCGGCCGCCCCGAATTCGCCGACGCGCTGGCGGCCTACGACACCATCGCCGGCGTCCAGAAGACGATCGGGGCCATCGCCCTGCGGTACCGCTTGCTGGAGGGCGGGCATGCTTTCGCCTGCGACAGCTTCGGGATCGCCCGGATGTTGCTGCGCGCGGGCGAAGAATTTCCCAAGGCGAACGGCGAGCGCCTCAGGGAATTCGGCGACGCGGGGAAGGAATCGCTCGAGCTGGGGTTGTTCTCGGACAAGCCGGTGTTCGAGGACCTCGAGATCCTCGGGTTGGCGGACAGCCTGACGTTCCTCGCGGAAAAACTCGGGGCATCCGACCCGATGGTCGTCCGCGTGCTCGACGGGAAATCGCCGCGCGCCCGGGCGCGGGAATTGGTCCGCACGACCAAGGTCCGGGACGTCGGGTTCCGCAGGCAGCTCTACGCGGGCGGTGCCGCCGCGGTGAACGCGGCGGCGGACCCGATGGTCGAGGCGGCGCGGATGGTCGACGGGGAAGCGCGCGAGTTGCGGCGCCAGATCGAGTCGGCGGAGGAGACCCGCAAGCAGGCGCACGCGGCGATCGCGCGGGCGCGCTTCGCGCTCGACGGCGCGGGTTCGTACCCGGACGCGACCTTCACGCTGCGGTTGTCGTACGGCGTGGTGAAGGGCTACGAGGAGGACGGAAAGCAGATCCCGGCGCTGACGACGCTGGCGGGACTCTACGCGCGGGCCGAGGCGCAGCACTACAAGCCGCCGTTCGACCTGCCCGGGCGGTGGATCAAGAAGCGGTCCGCGCTCGACCTGTCGACGCCGTTCAACTTCGTGGGGACGCACGACATCATCGGCGGCAACTCGGGGAGCCCGGTGGTGAACCGTGCGGGCGAATTCGTGGGAATCATCTTCGACGGCAACCTGCAGTCCCTGGTGCTGGACTTTGCCTACGACGACGTGCAGGCGCGGTCGTTGTCGGTGCACAGCGCGGGGATCCTGGAAGCGTTGCGCAAGACCTACGGCGCGACGGCCCTCGCCGACGAGTTGGTCCGGGGAAACCGCACGCGATGAGCCGCGGGAACGATGACGCCGTGGCGGGCCGGAGCCCGCCACGGCGGAGCGCAACCTCCCGCCCTCCCCGCACCCGCGGGCGGCGGGACTCCGGTTGAAAGGGGCGTCCGGCACGGCGGATCGCGGCCATGCCGGACCCGGTGCGTCCCGGACCGCGGTTCAGCGGCCGGTGCCGGCGTCGCGGCGCCGCGATTTCTTGTCCGGTTTCGCGCCGAACACCGCCTTCACCACCACCTCGCGCGAGCCGTCGGGACGGCTGACGAGACCGTGGGCGTAGTCGCCGCGGGCGATCTCCTCGAACTTCAGCGGCTTGCCGTCGCGCTCGAGGATCGATTCCGAGGTGACGTGCACGGTGCGGTCGGACTTCTTGCCGCCGAGTTGGAGGGTGTGGTCCGCGGCGTCGATGGCGTCCACCGTGCCCCGGAACGGGTAGGGATGGGTGCTGGGTTTGTGCGGCGCGGGGATGCTGGCGGCGGCCACCGCGGGCGCGGGTCCGGATGCGGCCTCGGCGGCGTGGCTCCGGACGGCGGCGAGTTGGGCGGCGAGGAGGCACGCGGCGATGGCCGCGACGATCGGTTGGGAGAGGTTGTTGTTTTTCATGGGCTGTCGACCGCTTCCTACAACGGTGCCCGCGCGAGGTTACGGCGCGGGTCGGTCCCGACGTTGCCTCGTGGGCGGTGGCCGCCACGCGGCGGAGGTCGCGTTCCGCCCCGCGATCCCGGTGGCGCGGGCGGGTCGCCCGGGGGAATTTTGCGTTGCACCCGTGTGGCACGCCGAGTTCACTACGCGCCATCTTCCGCCGTCCATCGTGGTGTGCCGGGCGTGTATCGTGCCCCGTGGCGGAAGCCGTTGCTGCAACATGAGTCGGACATTGAACATGGCGGTGGTCGGTCCCGGTTTCCGGGCCGGATTCCCGTCCGTTTGCCCGCCCATGTGCCGGCCGCATCGGAACACCCGGACGATCCACTTTCCGGATTTCAGGAACCTCTGACGGACACAACCACACTCCAGCACAGCACCTAGCACCAACTCCAACAGACAGACATATGAGCAATGGAAACAACGACGCCGTCGCGCCCAACGCGAAACGGCTACTCTGGGCTGGCTTTCTGGCCATCCTCGCGGCTGGCATCGGCTTCGGCATCCGAGGCGGCATCCTCGCGAACTGGGGCGCCGACTTTGGCTTTACCGGCGCGCAACTGGGCGCGATCGGCGGCGCCGGCTTCACCGGCTTCTGCTTCGGCATCATCATCGGCGGCGTGGTCGTCGACAAGATCGGCTATGGCAAGTTGGTCGTTGCCGCCTTCCTGTTCCACACGCTTTCGGCGTTCGTGACGTTCGCTGCCACCAAGGGGCAGGCACAGGAAGTCGCCTATAATTATCTGTACTGGGGAACCTTCATTTTCGCCCTCGCCAACGGGACCCTGGAAGCCGTCGCCAATCCGCTCGTCTCGACCCTTTTCCCCGGCAACCGTACCCATTATCTCAACATCCTCCACGCGAGTTGGCCCGCCGGCCTCGTGCTGGGTGGCCTCGTCGGCTGGATCCTCGGCGACCGGATGCACCTCAGCTGGAAACTCCAACTCGGGCTTTTCCTGGTCCCGACGGTGCTCTACGGCATCGCGTTCTTCGGGCAGCACTTCCCGAAATCCGAGGCCTCGGCCAAGGGGTTGAGCGTCGGGGAAATGATCAAGGAAGTCGGTATCCTCGGTGCAGCGGTCGCCTGCTACTTGCTCTCTCGCTTCTGCCTCGACGCGCTGAAGTTGCCCGAGATGGCGTCGTACGGCGTCGGCATCGTCATTCTCGTTGCCGTGGCGGCGATCACCCGCGGGTCGATCGGCGCGCTGTTGTTGTTCGTCCTGTTCCTCACCCATGCGCTGGTCGGGGCCGTCGAGCTCGGCACCGATGGCTGGATCCAAAACATCACCGGCAACATCCTGACCCCGGAACAGGGCAAGTTGCTGTTCGTGTTCACCTCGCTCCTGATGTTCACGCTTCGCTTTTGCGCGGATTTCATCGAGAAGACCCTCAAGATCTCCCCCATCGGCCTGCTCTTCATCTGCGCCATCCTGGCTTCCATCGGGCTCCAGTTGGTCAGCGGCATCGAGACCTTCCCGGGGGCGATGGCAGCGTTGGCCGTGTACGCGCTCGGCAAGACTTTCTTCTGGCCGACAATGCTGGCGGTTGTCGGTGACCGCTTCCCGCGGACCGGTGCCATCGCCATGTCCATCATGGGCGGCATCGGCATGATGTCGGCCGGCCTGCTCGGCGGCCCCGGGCTCGGCTATGCGAAGGATCGTTTTTCGACCGACCACCTCCAGAAGGGCAGTCCTGCCGTCTACACGGAGTACAAGGCCGAAAAACCGAGTTCGTTCCTGTTCTTCAGCCCGGTGACCGGACTCGACGGTACCAAGCTCGCGGCGGCGCAGAACGCCACAAGCAAGTCGCCGGCACAAAAGGCGGTCGCGGAAGCCAGCATCATCGGCGACCGGAAAACCTTGAAGGCCGACTCGCTTATTCCGGCGGCGATGGCTGCAATCTACCTGCTGCTCTTCCTGTATTTCAAAGCCATCGGTGGCTACAAGGCGGTCAAGATTGCCGACGCCGGCGCGCCGAAGGCTGCCTGAGCCGTACTGCATTGGATTCCTCGAAGGGCGGTTCCGGTTTCCGGGGCCGCCCTTTTTCGTCGCGTCCCGCACCGGCCGCGTCGGCCCGCGCCGCGCGCGCCAATTCCGCGCACCGGAACGATGAAAGGCCTCGATGGCCCGCGCCCAGAATCATTTTGCGCCCCGGCGGTCGGTTCGGTTCACTCTGGCCGATCGCCCCGCGCGCGGGGCCCTGTGGCACGCAATGAACACGTATCCGACCGTTCCGAACTCGCTGTATCGTCCGGAATTCGAACACGACGCCTGCGGCGTCGGCTTCGTCGCCAACACCAACGGTCGCGCGGAGCACCGCATCGTCGCCCTCGCCGTCGAGGCCCTGTGCTCGCTGGCCCACCGCGGCGCCCTCGACGCGGATGCCAAAACCGGCGACGGCGCGGGCATCCTCACCCAGCTGCCCAAGGCCTTCTTCAAACGCGAGGCCGAGAAACTCGGCGCCCATGCCGTCCACGAGGACGATCTCGCCGTCGCGATGGTTTTCCTGCCGCGCGGGCAGAAATACCTGGTCGCGAAGTGCCAGCAGATCGTCGAGGAAGCCTGCGCCCAACACGGCGTGCATTGCCTCGGCTGGCGGCAGGTCCCCGTCAACGCCCGCTGCCTCGGCGACAAAGGCCGCGACACCATGCCGGAAATCCAGCAGGCCATCCTCGCCCGCGCCCCCGGGTGGTCGCCCGAGGATTTCGAAAGGAAGCTGTTCCTCGCCCGCAAACAGGCCGAAGGCGCCGCCATGGCCGGGAAAATCGACGGGTTCTACATCCCCTCGATGTCCGGCCGCACCATCGTCTACAAGGGGCTCTTCAACGCCCCCCAGTTGACGAAGTTCTATCCGGACCTCAAGGACCCGATGTTCGTGTCGTCGCTGGCGATCTACCACCAGCGCTACTCGACCAACACGTTCCCCAATTGGCGGCTGGCGCATCCGTTCCGGATGCTGGCCCACAACGGCGAGATCAACACGCTCCTCGGCAACAAGAACTGGACCCGGGCCCGCGAACGGGAACTCACCCCGTCCGTATGGGGCGCGGACCTCGGGACGCTCACGCCCATCCTTCAGCAGGGCGGCTCGGATTCGTCGGCGCTCGACAACGCCCTCGAGACCCTCCAGCTCAGCGGCCGCGACCTGCTGCATTGCGTGATGATGCTCGCGCCCGAGGCGTGGGAAAACATGCCCGGGCTCGACCCCGCGGTCCGTGGATTCTACGAATACCATTCCTGCCTCAACGAACCGTGGGACGGCCCGGCCGCCGTCGTGTTCAGCGACGGGCGGTACATCGGGGCCACCCTCGACCGCAACGGGCTCCGGCCCGCCCGCTACAAGATCTACGAGGACGGCCTCGTCGTCATGGGCTCCGAGGTGGGCGTGGTCTCGCTCGACGAGAAGAAGGTCGTGCGCAAGGGCCGGCTCGGCCCCGGCAAATGCCTGGCCATCGACACCGCGACGGGCGTGTTCATGGACAACGACGCGGTCAAGGCCCTGGTGGCCGGCCGCAAGCCCTACGCCCAATGGTGCGCCGACCACATCGTGCGCCTCGCCGCCATCGCGAAGCCGTTGTCCGCCGACACCCGGCCCCTCGACCTCCTCGAACACACCGTCCGCCAGATCGCGTTCGGTTGGGACCAGGAACAGGTCGACGACCTGATCCAGCCCATGGCCACCCAGGCCGCCGAACCGATCGGATCGATGGGCGACGACACGCCGTTCGCGGTGTTGTCCAAACGCCCGCGCCTGCTGTTCGACTATTTCAAGCAACTGTTCGCGCAGGTGACCAACCCGCCCATCGACTCCATCCGCGAGAAGATCGTCATGTCGCTCGGCACTTCCATGGGCGCGCGCCGGTCGTGGTTCGAGGAATCCCCGGAGCACGCGCGCCAGGTGAAGGTGGAGTCGCCTTTCCTCTACGACTTCGAATTGTCGGCGCTCCGCGAATTGCCCGGGTTCCGTGCCGCAACCATCCCGGCGTTGTTCGGCCTGGCCGAGGGCCCCGCCGGGCTCGCGACGGGATTGGACCGGATCTGCGCGGCCGCTTCGCAGGCCGTCGACGCCGGCAAGGCGATCCTCGTGCTCACCGACCGCGGCATCGACGCGGGCCGCGTGGCCATCCCGATGCTGCTGGCGATGGGTGCCGTGCACCACCATCTCATCCGCGAGGGCAAGCGGCTCCGCTGCTCGATCGTGTGCGAGAGCGGCGAGGCGCGCGACGTCCACCATTTCGCCAGCCTGATCGGGTTCGGCGCCAGCGCGGTGAACCCCTACGTGGCGATCGACACCGTCCGCGAGGGCGTGGAATCGGGCAAATACGCCGGGATCACCGTCGAGAAGGCGGTCGCGAATTTCCGCAAGGCCATCGAGTACGGACTCCTGAAGGTGATGTCCAAAATGGGCATCTCCACCATCGCCAGCTATCGCGGCGCCCAGATATTCGAGGCCATCGGTCTCGGGCAGGAGGTCGTCGACCGCTGCTTCTTCGGCACCACGACCCATGTCGGCGGCATCGGCTTCGACCTGATCGCGGCGGACGCCATCCGCCGGCACCAGTCGGCTTTCGGCCCGCCGGAGCCGGCGACGCTCGACGTCGGCGGCAACTACCGGGTGGCACGGGGCGGACGCGGCGAATACCACGCCTACAACCCGCAGGTCGTCCTGACCCTCCACCGCTTCATCAAGTCCGGGCAACGCGACGAGTTCGTCAAGTTCATGGAGACGGTCGCGAACCGCGATCCGGTCAGCCCCCGCGACCTGCTCCGCTTCAAGCCCGGCACCGTTCCAGTGCCCATCGACGAGGTGGAGCCCATCGACGAGATCCGCCGCCGTTTCACCACGGCGGGAATGTCGCT
>WBXI01000167.1 GCA_008933025.1 Verrucomicrobiota bacterium | reverse complement strand
TCGCCGGGATCGCCACCGTCGCCGGCGCGCTTGCCGGGGGCGGGGCCGAAACCGACGCAAGCGGGGCCGGCGTGGCCTGGATGGCCACGGGTGCGGGTGCGGGTGCGGGGCCCGCGGTGGGCGACGTGGACGACGTGGGCAAGCCATCGCGCAGGGCGCGCAGTTGGCGGAGCACGGCGTCGAGTCCGATCGCCTCGCGGGCCTGGATCGTCCGAAGCAACGTCACCTCCAGGAAGATCCGCTTGGAAGCCGCGTCGCGCAGGCGCCCTTCCGCGGTCGAAAGGACCTCGAGCATCCGGGTGAGGGCGTCGGCGTCGGCCATCCGGGCATGTTCGCCGACGAGCACGAATTCCTCGTCCCCGACCTCCAGCAGCGAGCGGTCGCCCTTGGAAATCTGGAACAGCAGCGCGTTCCGGAAGTGGGACAGCAGATCGCCCAGCAATCGCCCGAGGTCCTTGCCGGTGCGCGAGAATTGGTCGAGGAGACGCAACGCCGCCGCGGCGTCGCCCGCCAGCAGCGCGCCGGCGAGCTCCCGCAACTGCGCCCGGGCCGCGAGCCCGAACATGCTCAGCACGTCGCCTTCGGCCACCTCGTTGCCGCAAAAACTGATCAACTGGTCGAGGGTGGACTGCGCGTCGCGCATGCCGCCGTCCGCGCCGCGGGCGATGGCATACAGCGCGGGTTCGTCGATCTTCACTCCTTCGGCGGCGGCGATGCGTCGCAGTTGGCCGACGATGAGCGCGGCCGGGATCCGGCGCAGGTCGAAGCGCTGGCAGCGCGAGAGGATCGTGGGGAGGACCCGCTCGGGATCGGTGGTGGCGAAGAGGAACTTCACGTGCGGCGGCGGTTCCTCGAGGGTCTTCAACAGCGCGTTGAAAGCCGCGACCGTGAGCATGTGGACTTCGTCGATGATGTAGATTTTGAACTTCGACGAGGCCGGCGCGAATTTCACCGTGTCCCGCAGTTCGCGGACCTGCTCGACGCCATTGTTGCTGGCGCCGTCGATCTCGAGGACATCCAGCGAACGCCCCTCGGTGATCTCCCGCACGCGGGGGTCGTCGTCCGAGAAATCCGTGCCCGGGCCCCCGGTACAGTTGAGGCACTTGGCGAAGATGCGGGCGAGCGTCGTCTTCCCGGTGCCGCGCGGCCCGCAGAAAAGGTAGGCGTGCGCGATCCGGTGCGCCGCGATGGCGTTGGCCAGCGTGGTCGTGACGTGCTCCTGGCCGACGACGTCGGCAAAGCGCTGCGGCCGGTATTTTCGGGCGATGACCTGGTAGGACATGGTCGGAACGGGCCGACGCTAGCGTGGCGGTGGATGCAGTGCCAGCGGCCCGTTCAAAAACCGCCGGTGCGGGGGAGCCTGCCGGGAATGGGTCGCGGGATCGCGGGGTTCGCGGGACCCCGCGCGGTGTCCGGCGGGACGATTCGAAGGGGTTGCCGTCAGGCGCGCCGTGCCGCGGTCGTCCCCGGCGGAAACAAACGAGCGGGGCGTCGGCGGGAGCCGGATCGGAAACCAAAACGAAAACCAATCCGGCGGCGGAAAAAAGGGGGGAGTGCCAGGGCACCCACGGCAGATGCCGAGCAAGCTACCGTTGCTGCATTCCTGCCCTGGCGGGGTTCGCAAGTCTGCATTCCATGGACCCTGGCCCGCGCAGTAGACGGGGGCTGCCCTGCGTCCGCAAGCCCCGATTTCCCCCGGGAAACTTTTTGACCGGCCGACGCGGGCTTCCCTAGGATAGGCGGGTAATTCGACCGCACATGAGCACCACTTACGTTCCTTTGATCAGTTCCGGCGTTGCCGGCCCGCTGGGCGTCCTCCATCTCCCGCGCCTTTGGCTGAAGGCCTCCCTCGAGGCCGCCGGCAAACTCGCCGCCGGCTATCCCGGCGTCGGCCAGGGCTATGATTCGATGGTGATCGCCGGCCTCGGCCTCAACGTCGACGAGGTGAAGAAGTTCCTCGCCGAGACCAAGCCCACCTATCCGCAGTTCGAGTCGTGGATCAAGAAGCAGCCCGGCGTGAATCTCAGCCGCGCCAACATCCACAAGCTCAACCTCAGCATCGCGGGCTACATCCACGACGACGACACCCGCAAGGCCATCCTCGGCGCGAGCAACCTTCCGGACGACGGCTCGATCCTTCCCGACGCCATCAACCTGAACAATCTCGACGACTGGAACGAGTTCCACCAGGCCGTGCTGAAGTAAGCACCCGCCGGGTTTCCGACCCGTCGTTTTCCCAAGGCGGCGACGCGCATCCGACGCGTCGCCGCCTTGTCGTTTTGCGATCGGAGGCGGCGCACGCCCGTCCGTCCGTCCGTCCGTGCCGTTCGCCGCGGGGGCGCGCGATCCGGAATTGGAACCGGCGTCCGGGAGCCGGAACCGCGTGGCCTAGTGCCGTCCGCCGCCTTCCCCAACGGCCAGGACGTAGTCCTTCATTCCCCATTCCCATCCCGACATCCCATACCGCCGGGCCTCGGCCAAGGCCCGCGCGCGGTTCCATCCGTCGTGGCGGATCCGGTAGCACGCGATGATCGTGCCCGTCCGGTCGCAGCCATGCTGGCAATGGACGAGGACGGGCGGGGGAAGGGATTCGATGAGCGCCAGGACCCGGTCGACCTGCGCGTCCGTCGGGCGCCCCAATCCCCGCATGGGTACGTTGGTGTAGACCATGCCGAAGCCGTGGGCCTCCGCCGCCTCCCCGAACCGGACCTCCCTGGGCATCTGGAGATCGATGATTGCGCGGATCCCGATGCGGCGAAGTCCTTCCATGCCGGCGGGGTCGGGTTCGGCGGCGCGGTAGAGGCCGGGGTTGACCTGGCCGAGATTGGGCACTCCCTCGCTGGGAGTCAGACCGCGCCGGCCCGTCGTGCAACCGGCGAGCAGCACGGTCGCGAGCAGCGTTGGCAGTGGAGAAGTCACGGTGAATCGATGGTTGGGCGGGGATGCGGGTTGGGACTCACGCGATCAGCTTCCCCAGCACCTCGCCCTCGACGTCGGTGAGTCGGTAGTCGCGGCCCTGGAAACGAAAAGTCAGGCGCAGGTGGTCCAGTCCGAGAAGATGCAGCATCGTGGCGTGGAGATCGTGCACGTGGGCCGTGTCCGCCACGACGTTGAATCCCAGTTCGTCGGTCTCGCCGATCGTCTGGCCGCCCCGCACGCCGCCGCCCGCGAACCACATGCTGAAAGCGTCGATGTGATGGTTGCGTCCGGTCTTCTCCCGCGGTTCGCCCATCGGCGTGCGGCCGAACTCGCCGCCCCAGACGACCAGCGTCGAGTCGAGCAGGCCGCGCGAACGCAGGTCCTTCACCAGGGCCGCGCAGGCTTGGTCGACCTCGCGGCACCGTGCCGGGAAATCGGTCTCCAGGGTTTCGCCGGTGCCGCCGTGGCTGTCCCAGTTGGTATGGTACAGCTGCACGAACCGCGTGCCGCGCTCCACCAACCGGCGGGCGAGGATGCAGTTGCGGGCGAAACCGGGTTGTTCCCGGTCGCACCCGTACAGACGCAGGGTGGCGTCGGATTCCCGCCCGAGTTCCATGAGTTCCGGCGCGCTCGATTGCATCCGGTAGGCCATCTCGTAGCTGGCGATGCGGGTCAGGATTTCCGGGTCGCCGGTCTCGACCGAGCGTTTGAGGTTGAGATCGCGGATGGCGTCGAGGACCCGGCGTTGCCGGGTCGCGTCGATGCCGGGCGGGGACGACAGGTCGAGGATGGGGTCGCCTTTGCCGCGAAGGGTCACGCCCTGGTAGGAGGTCGGGAGGAAACCGGAACCCCAGTTGACGGCGCCGCCGCGGGGCCCGCGGGGCCCGCTCTGCAGGACCACGAAGCCCGGCAGGTCGCGTGATTCCGATCCGAGCCCATAGGTCAGCCACGAGCCCATGCTGGGCCGGCCGAATTGGCCGCTGCCGGTGTTCATGAACAGTTTCGCCGGGGCGTGGTTGAAGAGATTGGTGCGGCAGGAACGCACCACGGCGATCTCGTCGGCGATGCCGGCGGTGTGCGGCAGCAGATCGCTGATCCAGGTGCCGGACTGCCCGTGGCGCGCGAAAGTGCGCTTGGACCCCAGCAGCATGGTGCGGTTCTTGAACGAGGAGTCCATGAACGCGAACCGCTTCCCGGCGAGAAACGAATCGGGAATCGGTTGTCCGTGCAGGGCCGCGAGCCGGGGTTTCCAGTCGAACAGTTCCAACTGGGACGGCCCCCCGGCCATGAACAGGAAGATCACCGACTTCGCCTTGGCGCGGTGGTGCCCGGGCCGGATCCCGGCCCCGGCGCCCGCATCCTCCGCGCGCAACCGGTCGTCCAGCAGCGACGCCAACGCCACCGAGCCCAGACCCATGCCGCAGCGTCCGAAAAAATGCCGGCGGGTCAGCGTGGCCGGATCGCGGGGGGAAAGGTTCATTCGCGGGTGATGGTGACGTCGAGGTTGAGCAGGACCCGGGCGACGGCCAGCCAGGCGCCGTGTTCGCCGGATCCCGCGCTTCGTTCGGCGGCGAGCAGTTCGAGGAGGCGCGCGGACTCGTGGGCATCCGGCCCGCGGCCGAAAGCACGGCGACAACCGAGCGCGATGCGGTAGCGGTCGGTGCCCTCGGTACGCGCGAGGCGGGCGGCGAAGGCGACCGCGATCTCGTGGAACGCCGGATCGTTGAGCAACATCAGCGCCTGCAACGGGGTGTCGCTCCGGAGGCGCCGCGTGCAGGTGGTGAAGGTGTCGGGCGCGTCGAACACCGCCATGGCGGGATGGAGCGTCGCGCGTTGCACCTGGGTGTAGAGCGCGCGGCGAACCCGGTCGCCGCCGGTGCTCGCACGCCATTCCCGACGGTCCTGGGTGAATGCCCCGAGACCTTCCGGCTGCGGCGGGAATACCGGGGGCCCGCCGATGCGCCGGTCGAGCAATCCCGAGATCGCGAGCGCGTTGTCGCGGACCTGCTCGGCCTCCAGACGGAGCCGTGTTTGCCGCCCGAACCATCGGTTGCGCGGGTCCCGCGCCAACGTCCCGGCGTCCGCCGTGGCGGCGGCCTGGTACGCGGCGCTGGTCACGATCACCCGGTGCAGATGGCGCAGGCTCCAGGCGTGTTCGCGAAAGTCCACCGCCAGCCAATCCAGCAGGTCGGGATGCGACGGCGGCGCGCCCATGGTCCCGAAATCGTTTTCCGTCTCGACCAGACCGCGCCCGAAATAGACCTGCCAGACCCGGTTCACCAGCACGCGCGCGGTCAACGGGTTCGCCGGCGACACCAGCCAGTCCGCGAGTTGGCGGCGGTCGGGTCGGTCCGCGGCCACCCGGCGGCCGGGCAACGATTCCGGCGTGGCGGCGGTCACGGGTGCGCCGGGGCGGGTGAAGTCGCCCTTCACGAAGATCACCGTGGGCCGCGCGTTGGTGGCCTCGCGCATGACCAACGTCTCGGCCACCGGCGGCTTCTTCTTCCGGTGGGCCGCGAGTTCGGCCTTCAGCCGCGTCGCCTCGGCGCCGGTCGCGGAGGCACTCTCGGTCCGGAGCCGCGCGAATTGCCGCTGCCACGCCTCCATGGCCGGGAGTTCTTCCGGCGACGGCAGGGGAACCGAAGGTCCGGTCGCCGCGTAGTCCGACGCGCCGTGGCCGTCGTTGTCGGTGGAATTGAAGTACGCGAACAAGCCGAAGTAATCGCGCTGCGTGAACGGATCGAACTTGTGGTCGTGGCACTGCGCGCAGCCCATCGTCACGCCCAGCCACACCGCCGCCGTCGTGTTCACCCGGTCGATCGCGCTCTCGATCCGGAATTGTTCGGGATCGATGCCGCCCTCGTGGTTGATCTGGGTGTTCCGGTTGAAGCCGCTGGCCACGAGCGGGTCGGTTCCCAGCCCGGGATCGGCCGCGGCGATGCGGTCGCCGGCGACCTGCCAGCGCGTGAAGGCGTCGAAGGGAAGGTCCGCGTTGAGGGCCCGCACCACCCAGTCGCGGTACGGCCAGACCGAGCGCGGGCCGTCGATGCTGTACCCGTTGGAGTCCGCGTACCGCGCCCCGTCCAACCACCACCGGGCCCAGCGTTCGCCATGGTGCGGCGACGCCAGCAACCGCTCGACGAGCCGTTCCCACGCGTCCGGTCGCGCGTCCGCGACGAAGGCGTCGACCTCGGCCGGCGTCGGCGGCAATCCGGTCAAGTCCAGGGTGACGCGACGGATCCGCGTGACGGCGTCGGCCATCGGCGAGGGCGACAGGGCTTCCTGCGCGAGTCGCCGGCGCAGGAAGGCGTCGATGGGGTGGCGGGCGCCGGGTGGCACCGGCGGGCGGGCGGGCGCGACGAAAGCCCAGTGCGGGCCGGACCGGGACTTCGGGGCGGCCGGGCCGTCCGTGGGCGCGGCGAACGCGCCGGAAAGGCCAAGGGCGGCGATTCCGGCAAGGGCGCGGCACAACCAACGGGACATGCCGGAAATCCTGCCACGGATCCGGCGCCGCCGACAACCGTGGCGCGCGGGAACGATGGCCGGGAACGCACCCGCCGCCCGCGGCTCATTTGGCGGCGGTGCCCGCGCGCTCGCGCAGGAATGGGCCGAGCACGACCCACACGTTCGACGCGACCAGATCGTGGCCGTCGGCGGTGGGATGGATGAGATCGGGTTGGTTGAGCTCGGGGACGCCGCCGACGCCTTCCAGCAGGTGGGGCACGAGGGGCAACCGGAACTCGCGCGCGACCGCGGGGAACACGGCGGCGAATTTCTCCGTGTACTCCGGTCCCATGGACGGGGGCATCTGCATGCCGGCGAGGACGACGGCGGTGTTCGGCGAGCGTTCCCGGGTCCGGTTCACGAGGGCGACCAGGTTCGAGCGGGTGGCGTCGGGCGACATCCCTCGGAGCCCGTCGTTGCCGCCCAGTTCCACCAGCAGGACGTCGATGGGCTGGCGCAGTTGCCAGTCGAGACGACGGAGTCCGCCGGCGGTGGTGTCGCCGGAGACGCCCGCATTGACGACGCGGAAGGGAAGGCGCGCGGCATCGATGCGCGACTGGATGCGTGCCGGCCAAGCCTCGGAGGGATCGACGCCGTGGCCGGCGGCGAGACTGTCGCCGAGGACGACGAGGTTGCGCGCGGCCGGCGCGTTGGTGTCCGCGGCCCCGAGGCGGAGGACGGCGGCAAGCAACGCGGAAAAAACGAGGCGGCGCATGGAGGGAAAGCTCACGGCAACTCGAAGCAAGCGGCCTCGTGGTCGTTGCGCACGAGCAGGAGGTGGCCGGCGACCGTGGGATAATTCCACGTCTTCGAGTCGAGCGCGGCAAGGCGGCCCAGTTCGGCGAAACCATCGGGCCGGGCGGCGGCCAGCACCACCGGGCCGGGCTCCGTCTGCACGAGGACGTGTTCGCCGACGACCAATGACTGTCCCGAACCGTAGCGACCGTCCTTCCAACGGCGTTTGCCGGTGGCGGCGTCGACGCACGCCAGCAACCCGTCGTCCAGACCGTACAGGAAGCCGTCCCGCAGCGCGGCGCTGTTGAACTGGGTCTTCATCATCTTGTTTCGCCAGACTTCGGTCGCGGAGAAGGTGCCGTCCGGTGCCGCGGCCAGTTCGAGCATCACGCAGCCCACGCCGTAACCGGCCGAGAGGAAAATGCGGCGGGTGCCGACGACGACCGGTTGCGCGGCCACCGGCCACTTGCCGTCGCCCCAGGGCACCCCGAGCAGCACCTTGCCGTCGGCGGGGTCGTGGACGGTGAAGGAGCCGCCGTTCACGGACAGGATCACGTCCTTGTCCAGGAGTCGGGCGGCGACCGGCGACGCGTAGCTGGCGGAAATCGTGCCGGACTGCCAGAGGGGCTTGCCGTCGGATTTCCGGTAGGCCAGCAGGGTGGGCCCATGGCCGCCGCCGCCGGCGACCACCACGGAATCGCCGAGCACGAGCGGCGACGAACTGGCGCCCCAGAGCAGGTTCGGGGACCCGGTCTCGACCAGGACGTTTCGGGACCAATGCGGACGACCGTCCGCGAGCGAGAGGCAATCGAGCAGGCCGGTTCCGCCCTGGGCATAGACGCGGCCGCCCTCGAGGGTCGGCGTCGCCCGCGGACCCTCGCCGCCCTGCCATTGGAAGAACCGGGCCGCGTTGGTGTGGACCCAGAGCGTCCCCGCGGTCGCCAGATCGCGGGCGACGACGAGTTCGGATCCGCCCGATTGCTCCTGGGTGACCGCGACGTTTCCCGAGACGGCGAACGCGGACCACGCCGCACCCACGGGAATGCGCCAGCGCTGGCGGGGCGGGGTGGTCTTCCAGTCGGGCGAGAGCGCGACCCCGGCGATCACGCCGTCACGGCGACTGCCGAGGAACTGGGTGCTGTCGCCGGCACGGGGGTCGGCGACGGGCGCGGGAGTCCCCGCCGGCGGCCGCGGGACCGCCGCGACCGCGACCGCGGCGGGGGCGTCGCTCCGGTCCGGACCGCGCAGGACCAGATGGGGAAGGCCGGTGCCGTCGACGGTCCCGTCGACGCGGAACACCCGGGGGGCGGCGAACGATGCCGCGGCGAGCACGGCGGCGCCGAGGAGTCGGGTGCGCCAACCGAACCGGCCGAGGACCAGGAACCAGACCACGGTGAGCGCCAAACCGACGAGGACCAGCACCGCGCGCAGCCACGCGAGGAAATTGCGTTCCAATTCCGGCACGAGGCCGAGTCCGACGACGGCCAGAAGAACCAGACCCCAGACGACCCAAAGGAACCGCGTGCGGCGACCGGGAGGGGAGGGAGGGGAGGGGTCGGTCATGGTCGTCACGTTGGAGGGAACATGTTGCACGGAAGGGTCCGGGGCGAAAGTCACCGTTTCGGGGAAATGCAGCGCGGCGAAAAGAGGGCTTTTCCGCGGCGCGCCGTCTGCCAAGCTCCGCGACTCGTCTGCCATGGCCGCCGATCCGCGCATCGCCGAACTCCAGTCCCTGTTGCCCCGCTGCATGCTGCCCGACTGGGTCCGGCTGGGCTCGCGGTTGGTGCGGTTGCTCCGCGACCGGCACCATCCCGACGCGCACGAGGCCATCCTGTCCCGCCTGCTGCAGCAGGCTCACGAATCGCTCGCCCTGCGCGAGGAACGGGCGGCGCGGGTGCCGTTGCCCACCTATCCGGAAAACCTGCCCATCTGCACGCGCCGCGCCGAGATCGTCGAGGCCATCCGCCGCCACCAGGTGGTGGTGATCGCCGGGGAGACCGGTTCCGGCAAGACGACGCAGATCCCGAAGATGTGTCTCGAGGCCGGGCTGGGGATCGAGGCGCGCATCGGTTGCACCCAACCGCGCCGCGTCGCCGCCCTTTCCATCTCGAAACGCATCGCCGAGGAACTCGGCGTCGCCTGGGGCCGCGAGGTGGGCTGCAAGATCCGTTTCGACGACCGTTCGAACGCGTCGACCTACATCAAGCTGATGACCGACGGCATCCTGCTGGCGGAGACGCAGGGCGA
>WBXI01000166.1 GCA_008933025.1 Verrucomicrobiota bacterium | reverse complement strand
TCGGAACCCCCGAAGCCGGCGGATGCCACGCAGAAAAAGCAGACGGTCCGCATCAGCCTTCCGCCCAAGCCGGCGGGTGGCCCGTCGATCCGGATTCCGTCGACTGCCGCGCCTGCGGCGCCCGCCGCACCGTCGGCACCTGCAGCAGCACCGGCACCCGCCGCGGCGGCAACCACCATGCCGGCAGCGAAGCCCGCGGCACCCGCGCCGGCCACGGCAGCGGCAGTCCGGCCCGTTCCCGCCGCACCGGCAGCCCGTCCCGCGCCGGCCCAAGCCCGTCCGGCGGCCGGCCCCGGCGGCCTCGATGTGGGTCTTGGATTCGCCGTCGCCTTGCTCGGCATCGCGGCCATCGCGGTCCAGTGGTACGTTGCCCATCCGCTTTGACGGACGACGGTTTCAGTCTACCTATCCCCTCATGGCAGCGAAAAATATCGTTACACTCGACGCTAACAATTTCAGCGACGAGGTCCTCAAGTCTTCCCAACCGGTCTTGGTGGACTTCTGGGCCGAATGGTGTGGCCCATGCAAGATGCTCGGGCCGGTGCTGGACGAGTTGGCCACCGAGTACGACGGCAAGGCGCGGATCGGCAAGGTGAACATCGATGATCATCAGGATCTCGCGGCCCAGTACGGCATCTCTTCGATCCCGACGCTGCTGCTCTTCAAGGGCGGGCAAGTGGTGGGCCAAACGGTCGGCCTCAAACCCAAGGGTGCTTTGAAGCAGGCCATCGACGCGGCCCTCAAATAGACGCCCGACGGACCGGGCCCCGGTCATGTTGGCTTTCAATGCGCCCGTCGGCTCCGGCCCTCGGGCGCATTTCTATTCCCAGCTCTCCACCATGCTGGGGGCCGGCCTTCCCGTCCTCCAGACGCTCGAGCACATCGGCCACAATCCGCCCTCCCGCGGCATCGGCCCCTTGAGCCTCCAGCTTCTCGCCAGCCTGAGACAAGGGCTGACCTTCACCGAAGCCTTCGCCAGCCTTCCCGGCGGGACTCCGGATTTCGATCTGGCACTGATCGCGGCCGGGGAACGATCGGGTCGCCTCGACCAAACCTTCGCGGTCCTGTCCCGGCATCTGGGCGAGCATGTCGCCAACGTCCGGCGGATGCTCCACGAGGCGGCGTATCCGGTACTGGTGTTGCACCTCGCCGCCTTCGTGGCGCCGCTTCCGGCATTGATCGGCACGGGACACGTGGGCGCGTATCTCCTCGGTTCGCTGGGACCCCTGGCTTTCGCCTACGCAACCATCGGATTGGTCGCGTGGGGTTTCCGCCGCGACCATTCGCTACGGTGGCGCGCGCTCCTCGAGCGGGTGCTGGTACGGGTTCCGGTGGTGGGTTCCGCGCGCGCGGACCTTGCCCTGGCACGCTTGGCCGGCGCGCTCGAGGCGCAACTATCGGCGGGAATCCTGGTCACCGAGGCCTGGCCGGCAGCCGCGGCGGCGAGCGGTTCCCCGATGTTGCAAAAGGTGGTCGGCGAATGGGGACACCGTCTGGGACAAGGGCACACCCCGGGCGAGTTGGTGCGGGCCAGCGCGGTGTTTCCCGAGTTGTTTTCCAGCAGTTACGCGGCCGGCGAAATCTCCGGCCGTCTCGAGCAAGAACTTGCCCGATTGGCCCGGCACCACGAGGACGAAGGCTTCCGGAAGCTGCGGTTGGTGAGCCAATGGGCGCCGAGGATCTTCTACGGATTCATCGCGCTATGGATGGTGGGCCAGATCCTGGCCATCGCGGGCGGCTACGTCGGGGTGCTGCACCAGTTTCTCGAGGAGTAGCCGGCGTCAAGCCGTCGCGCCGTCGGCGACGGTTCCGACCGCCGGGACCGAGCCGGCGCCCGCAAGAAGACACAGCACCGCCATCCGCACCGCCAATCCGTTGGACACCTGCTCGAGGATCACCGACTGCGGTCCGTCCGCGATCCCGCTTTCGATTTCGACGCCCCGATTGATGGGACCGGGATGCATGATGAGGGCGTCGGGCTTGAGCAACCTCAAGCGGGCCTGGTTCAGGCCGAACAGGGAGGCATATTCGCCGATGCTGGGGAACATGGACTTGCGTTGGCGCTCGTGCTGGATGCGCAGGAGGTTCACGACGTCCGCATCGCGGATGGCTTCCTCGATGTTCCAAACAACGCGGCAGCCGAGCTTTTCGAACACGCGCGGGACGAGAGTCGGCGGACCGCAGAGCGTCACGTCGGCCCCCAGCTTCAGGAGCGCCCAGATGTTCGAACGGGCGACGCGGCTGTAGAGGATGTCACCCAGGATGGTGACCTTGAGCCCGCGGACCGTTCCCTTTCGTTCGCGGATGGTGAAGACGTCCAACAGGCCCTGGGTGGGGTGTTCGTGCGCGCCATCGCCGGCATTCACCACATGGGCGCGTGCGAAACGCGCGAGGAAATGGGGAGCGCCGCTGGCACCGTGTCGCATCACGATGAAATCGGCGCCGAGAGCCTCGAGGTTGCGGACCGTGTCGCGGAGGGTCTCCCCCTTCTTCAGGGAAGATGCCTCGGCGGTGAAATTGATCACGTCGGCACTGAGGCGGACCGCGGCGAGCTCGAAACTGATGCGGGTGCGGGTGCTGGGTTCGACGAAGAGGTTGATGACCGTCTTGCCGCGAAGCGTGGACGCCTTCTTGACATCGCGTTCGCCAAACGACCGGAAATCCCGCGCCGTATCCAGCAGCAGGGTGATCTCGGCGGCGGATAGCGACTGGAGATCCAGGAGATGTTGGCGGTTCCAATTCATATTCGGGGACGCGCTGGCACAAAAAACCGGCCCGAGTTGGGCCGGTTTCATGATTGGATTCAAGGTTGTCTTGTCCTCATTGGATGAACGGGCCCGCGCCCGTTCATGCGGTCTGCACCGGTGCCGGTTGTCGTGCGCGACGCCAACCCGCCCGATGCTTTGTGACCCAGTCGATCAAGGCCGCGTCGAACCCGATGTCCCGGCCGGCCTTTTCCGACTCGATCCACTTGTGCCGGAGGATCTCCTCGCGCTCGGCGAGGAATTCCCGGTACAGGGTAGTGTTCTGAAGCAACGCATGCGCCTCGCGTCGCTGTTCCGGTTCGTTGCCCATTTTTTTTGCGCCGTTGGCAGGAACGTAACATGGGACGTCGGGGAGTAAATCGCCAATAATCGGGTATCCCCCGCCATTCGCGGTGCCGCATCCCGCAGCCGACCGGCTTGGTTCGGATGCCACGCCGCGGCCATGCCGGGCCGTCGAGACGGCAATCATCCGATCGCCGTCCCATCGCCATGCCGTCCCACCCAAGTCGCCGGACCCGATGCCGCATGTTTCCCGGGTGGGGTGTCCTTGTGGCCAATCGGTCTGTTCCTCCGGGGCGCATGGTGGCGACAACGCCGCCAAAAGGCCCCGCCGGCGACTCGGCACGCGGAGTTCGCGCTTTCGGTGGCCCCCCGCCTTTGCCATCGTGTCCGGCCAATGGGCAAGCGGTTCTATCTGACGACGGCGATCGACTACACGAACGGTTCACCCCACGTCGGCCATGCATACGAAAAGATCGTCGCGGACGTCATCGCGCGGGCCCACCGGAGTCTGGGCGACGAGGTGTTCTTCCTGACCGGTCTGGACGAGCACGGGCTCAAGGTCCAGCAAGCCGCGGCCGAGGCGGGTCTGGATCCCCAGAAATACTGCGATGGTCTGGCGGTCCAGTGGAAGGAACTCGCCACGCGCCTTGGTTTGTCGATCGACGACTTCATCCGGACGACGGAACCGCGGCACAAGGCAGTGGTGGCTGCCATCCTGAACCGATTGCATGGGGCGGGCGAAATCTACAAGGCGGCCTACACCGGTTGGTACTCGGTGCGGGAGGAGACGTTTTTGACCGAGAAAGACCGCAATCCCGACGGGACATGGGACGCGCGATGGGGCCAGGTGGTACCCTTGGAGGAAGAGAACTGGTATTTCCGGATGGCCCGGCACCAGGAGTGGCTGGTGGACTACCTCGAACGGAACCCGTCGTTCGTCCAACCGCAGTCACGCAGGAACGAGGTGTTGGGTTTCCTGCGCTCCGAGAAACTGGAGGACCTTTGCATCTCGCGCCCCGCCAGCCGTCTGGCTTGGGGCATTCCCCTGCCCTTCGCACCGGAGTGGGTGACCTACGTCTGGTTCGACGCGCTGACGAACTACCTGACGGTGCCGGCCTCGATGGGCGACCCCGCGGCCACCGCCGTGTTGGGACCGGATTACCAAGCCCCGGCTCCCGTCGCGGGCACGTCGTTGTGGCCTGCCGATCTCCATGTCGTCGGCAAGGACATCGTGAAATTCCACGCGGTCTATTGGCCGATCATGCTGCATGCCGCGGGGGCGCCGCTTCCGGGCCAGGTGCTGGTTCACGGGTGGTGGCAAAAGGACGGGCACAAGCTCTCGAAGACCACGGGCAATGTCGTGGATCCGATCGCGGTCATCGACGAGTGGGGCCTCGACGCGCTGCGATACTATCTGGTGCGCGAGTTGGCCATCGGACCGGACGGCAACTGGACCGACGAGGGCTTCCGGTCCCGTTACAACGCGGAATTGGCCAATGGACTGGGCAACCTGCTCAATCGCGCGCTCAACATGCTGAACAAGTACCGCGACGGCATCGTGCCGGCGGTATCCGACGAACTGGCCGCCGACGCGCGGACCGCCGTCGCGGACACGGAACGCCTGCTGCGCGCACACGATTTGCAGGGAGCGCTGGCGGCCATCTGGACGTTGGTCAATCGCGCGAACCTGTACGTCGAGCAGACCCAACCGTTCCGATTGGCCAAGGATCCGGCGCAGGCCGGGCGCCTCGACGTGGTGCTCTACAATCTCGTCGAATCCTGCCGCATCCTTTCCGTGTTGCTGGCCCCTTTCCTGCCCTCGACCTCGGCCCGGATCCACGCGCAGCTGCGGCTCGACGAAAAACCGGATCGCCTGGCACGGGCGGCGTGGGGAGGACTCCGGGCCGGCCACAAAGTCGGCGCGCCGGAACCCCTGTTCCCGCGCAAGGATTTGGCGCCGAAAAACCCCCGCTGAACCGGCGTCGGATCGCCGTCCCGGTTCGAGCGATCCCTTGGGCCCAACCGCCGCCAGACCGATCCGGGCGATGGCTGCCGGTCACAAATCCGCGGCGGGAACCGGCAACTCGCGCCGGACCTCGTCGATCCGATGGCCGAAGCCGGGGCCCGAAACGGTTTCGAGGGACACTTCCCCGCCTCGCCGCCGGTAAAGGCCGGGGTGGATCGCCGCCTCGGGCGCGCTGGCCTCGGGGTAAAACTGCATGGCGTTGGTCTCGACGCCCATGATGGTGGGCACGTGGGCCGCCAGAAGGCAGTGGGTGACCTGCGCGAGCATCGGGTTGGTGAGATCCTGCACCATGAGTCCCATCCCGTGGGCCCGGGCCCAGCAGGCGGAAAGAAGCGCCCCCGTCTGGGTCTTGCACGTCTTCAAGGCGACCCCGCTCCAGCCCAACTCCCGGCCTCGCCGCACCCACTTCCAATCGTGGGCACTTTCGTCCAGATACAACGGTTTGCGCCCGCTCACCGAATGGACGTCGATCGGATGTTCGGCCAGTTCGTAGGGGAACGGTTGTTCCACGTAGAGAAGCATCCCGTGCAACCGCGGATGCTCGTCCCGCAATCGGTCGAGAATCTCGTCCACGTAGGCGGGATCCAACACCGTGCAGTTGAAGTCCGCCGTCAGCCACTCGACCCCGTTGTCCACGGCAACCGCGCCCACCTTCAGGAGTCGCGCGAAATCCCAACCCGCATCGTTGCCCCGCAGCTTCACCTTCAGGCACTTCAATCCATCCGTCCGTATCCAGTCCGCCAGCACCACGGGGTAGCCGTCGTCCGGTTCGTCGCCCCGCAATTCCCCCCGGTCGACGGGATCGAGCCCGCCGACCAGATGCCAAGCCCGCAGTCGTTCGACCCGCGACGGCCGGAGAAAATCGGCCGGGTGCAGTCCGGAAAACCGCACCGCGGTCCCCGTGGCAGGCGCCAGGAACGCCGCGAGATCGCGGTTCATCCAGGGCTTCGCGTAGGTCGAGTAGGAAGGGATCGCGTGCAACCGTCCGTAGGCATCGTGCAAGGCCAGATCGAAGGCGGAGCACGCCACCAGAGCCGCAAGCCATGGCATCCCCCCGCCTTCGCCGGCCAGATGGCTCGCGTTGAAGTCCTCCCAGAGCCGCGGAAGCATCAATGCCACGAAGTCGGATCCCAACTCGAGCGGATGCCCCCAATCTGGGAAGGCGGCCCAGGCGCGCGCCAACAACTCGGCAAAGAGCCGGAGGGCATCGTGCCGCCGGGCGTAAGACAGGGTGGCAGGCCAAACCCACTGGACGGACAGCGGGGTCTCTCCCCAACCGTCGGCCACGCGGCCGTCGCGGCCGACCACCCGCACCCGTACCCGGGCGCAGGTGACGGAGGTGAGCGTCTCCGGACCGAATTTGAGGGGAACGCGGGTGCGGACCGGCAGGAACCAGAGGGTGACCCCGCCGATCCGCAGGTCGCGCGGATTGGGCCCGTTGGCTATGGAGACGTCGACCATGCGAACGGGCCCTTTCCGGGATTCCTCAGGCCGGCGGGATCGGCGGCAGGGTTTCCTCTTCCTCGTTTTCCGAGATGACCGGGGCGACGGCCTGGAGGCGGTCCTTCTCGGCAAGGTCGATGAGCTTCACGCCCTGCGTATTCCGGCCTGCCTCCCGGATGCCTTTCACGGGGATGCGCACCATTTGTCCACCGACGGTGATGAGCATCAATTCGTCGTGGTCGTGCACGGTCAGCGCGCCCACCACCAAGCCGGTCTTGTCGGTGGTCTTCATGGTGATGATGCCCTTGCCGCCGCGGCTCTGCTGGCGGTACTCGTCGAATCCGGTGCGCTTCCCGATGCCGTTCTCACCCGCCACCAACAAAGTCGCGGAAGGATCGACCAAGGCGAGGGCGACGACGGCATCGGAGCGTTCCAGCTCGATGCCTTTCACGCCCGCGGCAGGCCGCCCCATCGAGCGGACTTGGTTCTCGTCGAACCGGATGCTCATGCCCTCGCGGGTGATGAGCACGACGTCGTTGGCACCGGCGGTGAGCTTGACGTCGACGAGGTCGTCGCCCTGCTCGAGCGTGATGGCGATGATGCCGCCCTTGCGAACGTTCTGGAAGTCGGCGAGGGCGGTGCGTTTGACGGTGCCGAGACGGGTGACGAAGAACAGCTCGTTGGGCTGTTGCCACGTCTGGTCTTCCTTGTTGGCGGCGTATTTCGCGGCGATCCGGACGAGGGCCTGGACCTTTTCCTCCGCGCGCAACTCGAGGAGATTGGCGATCGAGCGGCCCTTGGCGGCACGTCCCATGTCGGGGACCTCGTGCACGCGCTCCACGTAGACGCGCCCGAGGTTCGTGAAGAACATCAGGTAGTCGTGCGTGCTGCAGGTGAAGAGATGCTCGATGAAATCGGCGTCCTCGGGTTTCTCGGATTCGCGGGTGGCCATGCCGATCACGCCTTTGCCGCCGCGTTTCTGGGAGCGGTAGGAAGCGACGGTGGTGCGCTTGATGAGCCCGTTGTGAGTGAGGGTGACGATGACACCCTCGTTCGCGATGAGGTCCTCGATGGCGATCTCGCCCTCGTCGGGGACGATCTGGGTCAGACGCGGCGTGGCGTGCTTCTCGCGCACGGCCTTGAGCTCCGTCTTGATGATGGAGAGCACGCGGGCCTCGCGGGCGAGGATGTCGAGCAGATCGCGGATACGTTCCAGCAAACCCTTGTACTCGCTCTCGACCTTGTCGACCTCGAGGCCGGTGAGTTGGTAAAGCCGCAGCTCGAGGATGGCGTCGACCTGCCGTTCGGTCAGGGCGTAGCGCCCCTTGACGAGGCGCGCCTCGTCGCGGACGAGCAGGCCCCAGCGCTCGACCTGGGCCTGGGTCCATTCGAAGGCGAGGATCTTGACCCGGGCCTCGTCGCGGTTCTTAGAACTCCGGATGATCCGGATGAACTCGTCGAGGTTGTGGAGCGCGCAGAGGTAGCCCTCGAGGATTTCGGCGCGTTCCTCGGCTTTCCGGAGTTGGAAGCGGGTGCGCCGAAGGATGACCTCGCGGCGGTGCTCGAGGTAGCAATTGATCAGCTCCTTGAGATTGAGCGTCTTGGGCCGGCCGCGGTCGATGGCCAGCGCGTTCACCGAGAACGAGGTCTCGAGCGCGGTGTGCTTGTAGAGATTGTTGATGACCACCTTGGCGATGGCGTCGCGCTTGAGCTCGACGACCACGCGGGTGTTCTCGTCGGACTCGTCGCGGATCGCGGTGATCTCCGTGAACCCGACGGTCTTCTCGTTGACCAGATCGGCGATGCGCTCGACCAGCGTCGCCCGGTTCACGTTGTAGGGGATCTCGGTGATGACGAGTTGCTCGCGGTTGCCCTTGAGTTGCTCGACCCCGACCTTGCCGCGCACCTTCACGCTGCCGCGGCCGGTGGTGAAATACGACTTGATGCCGTCCACCCCGCACGCCATGCAACCCGTCGGGAAATCGGGTCCCTTGATGTACCGCATCAACTGCGGGATGGTGATGTCGGGATTGTCGATCTGCGCGCAGATGCCGTCGACGACCTCGCCCAGGTTGTGGGGGGCCATGTTGGTGGCCATGCCGACGGCGATGCCGGTGCCCCCGTTGACGATGAGGTTGGGAAACGCCGCCGGGAACACGACGGGTTCGGAGAGCGATTCGTCGTAGTTCGGGATGAAATCGACGGTTTCCTGATCCATGTCCTCCATGAGGACGGCACCGAGCGGGCACAACCGGGCCTCGGTGTAACGCATGGCGGCCGGAGGATCGCCCTCGACCGAACCGAAGTTGCCCTGGCCGTCGACCAGACGCTCGCGCATGGCCCAGGGCTGGGCCATGTGGACGAGCGTGGAATAGACGGCCTGGTCGCCGTGCGGATGGAATTTGCCGATGGTTTCGCCGACGATACGGGCGCACTTGAGATGCTTGCGATTCGGCATGACGCCGAGCTCGTGCATCGCGAAAAGCGTGCGCCGTTGGGAGGGCTTCAGGCCATCCCGCACGTCCGGCAACGCGCGGGAGATGATCACCGACATCGAGTAGTCCAAGAACGAGTTCTTGATCTCCTCGGCTACGTTGATTTTGCCGAGTTTCTCGTTGGCGGCATAGGCAGGTCCGGAACCTGCCGATTTGGGTTCGTTGTCTTCGGGCATGGACGGAAAAGGGATCGGGGAAAGGGAAACGGATCAGACGTCGAGATGGCGCACGTTGAGCGCGTTGTCCTCGATGAACTGGCGCCGGGGCTCGACCTCGTCGCCCATCAGCCGGGTGAACATCGCCTCGGCCTCGACGGCGTCGGTCAACTCGATGCGCAGGAGTTTGCGCTTCGTGGGATTCATGGTGGTCTCGAACAACTCCTTGGGATTCATTTCTCCCAGTCCTTTGAAGCGCTTGATCTCGATCCCGCGCTTCCCGATGCCCATGACGGCCCCGAGGATGTCGGCGATGGAGAAAATGGGCCGGACGACCTCTCGCTCGCCCTCGCCCTCGACCAGTTCGAACAACGGT
>WBXI01000165.1 GCA_008933025.1 Verrucomicrobiota bacterium | reverse complement strand
CCTGTGCCTGGGCGCGCCGCACGCGCGGTTGCTGTTGCGGACGGTGCTGGAGAAGTGCACCGAACGGGTGGGCCGGATCGAGGTGTTGGAAGCGGTGGAGAAAATCGAAACCGAGGCGGCCTACAGCCGCGCGGTGGGCTACGAGACGCTGGTGGCACGGTTCACGGCGCGTTGACGCGCGGCTTTCCGGCGGGCGCCGCCGATTCCCCGGCACTCAGGCGGATCGGGACAAGACGAACGCGACGCGCCGGCGGAGTTCCGGCAACACCTCGCGTTCGAACCATGGGTTCCGCCGCAACCAAAGGTTGTTTCGCGGGCTCGGATGGGGCAGCGGCCAGAACCCCGGCGGGTGGCCGCGCCACGAGCGCACCGTTTCCGCAAGGGTGGCTTTGGCCCGGGAACCGAGGTGCCAATCGATCGCGTATCGGCCGACCGCCAGGGTGAGCACCACCCCGCCGAGGTGTCCCAGCACCGGCTTGCGCCAGGTGGCCGCGCATTCCTTCCGCGGCGGCAGGTCCCCCGACTCCCCCGTGCCCGGGTAACAAAAACCCATCGGCACCAACGCCACCTGGGTCTCGTCGTAGAACGTGTCGCGCCCGATCCCGAGCCAATCGCGAAGGCGGTCGCCGCTGGGATCGTCGAAGGGAATGCCGGTCTCGTGGACGCGGCGCCCGGGGGCTTGCCCGGCGATGAGGAGCCGGGCGGTGGGGTCGAACCGCACCACCGGCCGGGGCGCGTGCGGGAGATGGGCGGCGCAGACCGTGCAGGCGGCGATGTCGCGACGGAGTCGGTCGAGGGCCGTCGGGCCGGATCGGGTGGGGTCGGGTTCCATGGGCCCGGTTTGGAACCGGATCCCCGCGGCCGGCGTGGCGCGGCCGCGGGGAGCGGGGGCGGGCAGTCCCGCCGTTCAGTACGGCAGCGGGAACCGGTTGGTGAGCGCGTGCACGCGATCGCGGACCTTGTGGGCGGTGGCCGGGTTGGCGACATCGAGCAACACCTCGCTGATCATGTCGGCGATGGCGGCCATCTCGGCTTCCTTCATGCCGCGCGTCGTCACCGCCGGCGTGCCGAGCCGGATGCCGGACGCCTCGAACGGCGACCGCGTCTCGAACGGGATCGTGTTCTTGTTGGTGGTGATCCCGGCCTCGTCGAGGGCGAGTTGGCTTTGCTTGCCGGTCAACCCGCGGGCGCCGACGTCGACCAGCATCAGGTGGTTCTCGGTGCCGCCGCCCACCAACCGGAACCCGTTCCGCTTCATGCCGTCGGCCAAGGCGACCGCGTTGCGGACGATCTGGGCCTGGTAATCCTTGAACGAGGGCTGGAGGGCTTCGTGGAAGCAGATGGCCTTCGCCGCGATCACGTGCATGAGCGGGCCGCCCTGGATGCCCGGGAACACCTGGGAATCGATCGCCTTCGCGTACTTCTCGCGGCACAGGATCAGTCCTCCGCGGGGTCCGCGCAGGGTCTTGTGGGTGGTGGTGGTGACGAAGTCGGCGTGCTGGATCGGGCTCGGGTGGATCCCGGCGGCGACGAGGCCGGCGATGTGGGCGATGTCCGCGAGGAGGAACGCGCCGACGTCGCGGGCGATGGCACCCATGCGCTCGAAGTCGATGATCCGCGGATAGGCGGAAGCCCCGACGGTGATCATCTTCGGGCGGTGCTCGCGCGCCATGGCGGCGAGTTGGTCGTAGTCGATGCGTTCGTCGTCCTTGCGGACGCCGTAGTGGACGATCTCGAAGAATTTGCCGGAGAAATTGGCCTTGTTGCCGTGGGTCAGGTGGCCGCCGTGCGACAGGTCCATGGTGAGGAGCTTGTCGCCCGGCTTCAGCATGGAGAAATAGACGGCCATGTTGGCGCCGGAACCGGAGTGCGGTTGGACGTTGGCGTGCTCGGCGCCGAAGAGTTTCTTGGCGCGGTCGATGGCCAGTTGCTCGGCGATGTCGACGAATTCGCATCCGCCGTACCAGCGTTTCTTGGGATAGCCCTCGGCGTACTTGTTGGTGAGCACGCTGCCCTGGGCGGCCATGACGGCGGGACTGGTGAAATTCTCGGAGGCAATGAGCTCGATGTTCTCCTGCTGGCGGCGGCGCTCGCGGGCGATGACGTCGGCGATGCCGGGATCCACGACCTCGATGGAGTGGGCACCGGGAGCCTCGAGTTTGTCGCGGCGACGCTCGTGGCGCCCGCCCTCGAAGGCGGCGGAAACGAAGGCCCGGACGATGGTGGCCGCCAGTTCGGGGGAAGTCGTCTTCGCCCCGAGGCAGAGAATGTTGGCGTCGTTGTGCCGGCGCGCCAGCAGCGCCAATTCCTCGGTCGTCACCAACGCGGCACGGGCACCGGGCACCTTGTTCGCGGCGATGCTGATGCCGATGCCGGTCGAGCACACGAGCAGGCCGAAATCCGCCTCGCCGCGAACCACGGCGCGGGCCACGGCCTGCGCGGCGTCCGGGTAATCGGCGGGCTCCGCCGAATGGGTTCCCAGATCGACCGTCTCGATGCCGAGCGCGGCAAAGACGGGCTTCAGGGATTGCTTGAGGGCAAAGCCCGCATGGTCGCTGCCCAGGGCAAACCGCGGTGTTTTGCGTGCGGTGTGGTGGGCTTCGTTTTGGTCGATGGCATTCAACATGGTGATGATCCCTTGCTCGATTTGGTCCCGGCACTCGATGTAGGCGTCCAGTGGGCCGCCGATCGGGTCGAGGATGTCGCGCTCGTAGGGGTCGAGCGTCTCATCGAATTCGCGGAGAACAAAAGTCTTCTCGCCGGCGTGGGGGTACAGGAGGGCGATGCTGTCGGCGTGGCCGTGGGTGAGGCCGAAGATGTAGTCCGCCTCGTCGACGAGGCGGGCGGTGAGCATCTGCGAGCGGTGGCCGGACAGGTCGAGGCCCAGGGCGCGGGCGGCGGTGACGGAATTGGGGCTGGCGGGTTGGCCGTTGATGGCGCCGATGCCGGCGGACACGACCTTCCATCCCGGGCGTCCCGAGAGGGCGCGACGGGCAATGGCTTCCGCCATCGGGGAACGGCACGTGTTGCCCGTGCAAACGAACAGAATGGTCTTCATGCCAACGCGCCGCCGAAGGTGGGAATGGGGTCGGGGACCGTCAACGGCGAAACAGACTCGCCGGGTTCGTGGAACCGCTCACCAGAGAAACGAACGGGTGGATGCCACTTCCCGGTCTCCGTCGCGGATCACCGCCCGCCATGCCACGACGTCGCCTTCCTTCCGGTAGGCGGTCCCGTCGATCGCGAGCAATGTCCAACGACCACCCCAACGAGCGGGGACTTCGTTGGACTCGAGCACGAGCGGCGGCAGTCCGGCGCGTTTCGCGGTGCGGAGTTCCAGGCGCACGGTGACGGCGTTGGTCCCGTGCCGCGGTGCCTTCCAATGGATGGCAAACCGGAGTCCCGCCACGTTCGTCGGATGAAGCCTCAACTGGGCCTGGTACGCGTCCCGCTCGTAGAGGCTCGGCGACAAGGCCACCCGGCCTTGGGCATCGAGCAGTTGGGGCAGAACCTTGTCGATCCGTGCTTCCGCGCCGAACAGCGGGCGGGAAACCAAGAGTGCCAACAGTATCAGGAATCGGGCCATGGGAAGGGAGGACCGCCGGACCGTCGCCGCGCTCATAGCCCGCGCGTGGGGATCTGCAGGAAAATCGGCCGCGGCTGGAATTTCGGCGCCGCTGCCGGTGGGGGCGCGGGCGTCGAGCCGGGCAGTTGGATCGGATTCACCCGCCCCAATGCCGGCGAAAAATCGGGCCGGGGAGGCGCCGCCGCCGCGGCAAACGGCTGCGGGCTTGCCAACCCGCCGCCGGCATCGCCCCCGCCCAGGATCGCCTCGAATCGCCGGGCCCGATCCGGCGTCGCCCGGCTCAGGTCCAGCCCGCCCGGAACCGCGTTCTGCCCGATGCCGCCCAGCATTTGGTCGAACTCGGCACCGCGTACGGCGATCCGCTCGCGCTGCCGTTCGTCCACGCCGCCAAGGCCCGGCGTCACGAAGAAATCGTTTCCGAGCGAGGGGCGGGTCGTCTCGGCGGTGCGCTCGGGGTCCCCGGGGTTGCCGATGGCGAATGCCGTCGCCGGTTTCGGCGCGGATGGATCGGCGGATCCCTCGTCCCGGGCGTGTTTCTTGCCCTTCGCTTCGTCCGCCTCCGTCTCGTTGCCGAAAGCCGTCGTTTCCTTGGCGGCCTCGGCTTGGTCGTCCTTGGGGTCGCGCCGTTCGGTGGCGCGGCGCAGGCGGTCGGCGGAAATCTTGGAAAGGGAGTCGGTGGGCCCGGGGCGTTCCGAAGAGAACTCCTCGGTTTGCCCGTCCTTGCGCGGGCTGTTGGCTTTCGCGGCGTTCTCGAGAAGCCAATTGCGTTTCTTGTCTTCCAGAAGCAGCCAGCGTCGCTGGGCCTGCGGGTCGAGTTTGCCCGATTGGTACGGGGTGGGAACCGGCGAGTCCGGCAGCGCACCCGGGTTGATCCCGGTGCCAAGGCTCGGGAGATTCGAGAAACGATCCGGCACGGGACTCGAGGGCGATGCCGTCCCGCCGGGCCTTTTCGCGGAACCCGGCTGGACCTCGCGGATCGGTTCGCCTGCCCACAGGCCCGACGCAAGGCAAAGAAGCACCCCCACGCCAAGGCCGGCACGGGACCCCGCTCCAAGGACGGAAGAACACCTGATCACGACGAGAGAGTGCTAGCGAACGCCCCGGCGCCCGTCAAAGGAAAGCTCGGCCATCCACGGCGCCGGCACGCCCGGGACGGAGGGATCGGACGGGATGTGGCCGGCCGGGCGTCGGGTGTCCGATGCGGTGGGGCCCAGCCGCGGAGACGTCGACAGGCGGCGCCTCGCGAAACTGCCCCTCCGCGCGGAGCGCTTTCGGACTGCGGTGGCAAGGCCTTCGGAAGGCCGCGACACCGCTTTCGAAACCAGATGAGGCCAGGGTGGGCGACCGGTCTGGTCGCAAAGCGGAGTGGGCGTCGCTGACGCTCCTACCCTCCGCACTCCGACGGCGCTCCGCGCGGGGAACCGCCGAGGCCTGTCTCCCGCGCCCGGCGCCTTCGGACTGCGGTGGCAAGGCCTTCGGAAGGCCGCGACACCGCTGTCAAACCGGCGTCGCTGACGCGCCTCTTCGACGGACTTGGATCTTTCGTTGGGCCAGACAGGGGAGATCCTTCCACCCGCGACGACACGGTCACGATGCAACCGTGGAGGCGGCCCGCCGCAGGCGGTCGGCTATCCCCGCCCATTCCGTTCCTTCCGGCACGGCCTCGACCACGATCCTTTCCGCGCCGGCTTCGTCGCACCGGTGCAATTCGCCGTAGAGTGCCCGGGCATACGCTTCGGGATCGCCCGGAATCAGCACCACGTTCGGGAAACGGCCGGACATGGGGACCGAAGAATGGGCCACGATCCAGATCCGCGCGGGATCGATCCGGTCGTCCGCCAGCAGGCGGGCGAGTTCGGCCTCGTTGGACCACGTGCCGACCGTGAGTCGGGCCCGGGGCGCGTAATGGAGGTCGAGTTGCCCCGGGCTGCGCGGGGTCGAACCGGCTTGCGGCGGAGGGTGATCGCCGTCGGGTGCGCCCGTGCCCGGGGGGCAGGCTGCCAGGATGGCCTCGGCCGATATCATGCCGGGTCGCAGGACGCGGGGCACGGGCCCCGTCACGTCGACCACGGTGCTTTCGATGCCGACGTTGCAATCGCCCCCGTCGACGACGAGGGGGAGGACATCGCCGAGTTGCGCGAGCACGTGGGCGGCACAGGTGGGCGAGAGTCGGTTCGCGAGATTGGCGCTGGGAGCGGCGAGGGGGAAACCGCAGGCGCGGATCACCGCCTGCATGAACGGGTGTTGCGGCCAACGGATGCCGACGGTCGGCCCGCCGGCGGTGACGATGTCCGGGACCCGCGGGCTTCTGGGGACGACGAGGGTCAACGGCCCGGGCCAGAACGCGCGGGCCAGCAGGGCGGCGTGGGGCGGCCAGTGGGCGGCGCAGGCGGCGGCGAGGTCCGGGTCGGCGACGTGGACGATTAGCGGGTTGTGGGCGGGGCGCCCTTTGGCGGCGTAGATGCGGGCCACGGCGGCCGGGTCCCATGCGTTGGCGGCAAGTCCATAGACGGTCTCGGTGGGCAACGCGACCGCCTCGCCCGCGCGGAGAAGAGCGGCCGCGCGCGTCACCGCGGCTTCGAATAGGGCCGGCGTGTGGATGCTGAGGACTTCGGCTGGCAAACGCGCCGACGTTCGAGGTTCGGGTTCCAAGTTTCAAGCGCCCGCATCCCGCGCGCCGGGGACAGCGTGCCGTGGTTGTCGACGGGGTGGCGGAGGACTGGGTGCCGATTCCCGCGGGTTACGCGGGATGGCGGGACCCGGCGGCCGGAAGCGTCCCCGGACGGTGGCCCGAACCCGCGCTGGCGTAGTTTGGCGCGATCGGGGATGCTCGTCGGCCATGAATGATCCGGCGCAGACGATGCGCTTGCAGGCGGCGCTGGCGGCGCTGGAGGAAGCGGTGGCGAACCAATCGCTGCTGGCCGCGCTTTCCCAGGAAGAAGTCACGCGGCTGCGCCGGGCGGCGGGCGAGATCTACAGCCCGGAAGTGGACGTGCGCCGCCGCCTGGTGAAGGCCCGCATCCGCAACCGCAAGGCCGCGAAGATCGAGCTGGAGCAATCGCGCCTGAACCAGACCGCGATCCGCAAGCTGCGCCGCGAGCCCGTGTTCACCGCGCCCAATCTCGCGGCCCCCCGGGATTTCGAGCAAAAGGACGTCGAGGCGAATCCGGAGTGCCTCGAGTTGCTCGAGCCGAACCACTGCTACATCTGCAAGAAGGACTTCACGCGCATCCACCATTTCTACGACCAACTCTGCCCGGTGTGCGCGGATTTCAACGCGTTCAAACGCACCGAACTCGCGGACCTGAAGGGTCGCGTGGCATTGCTGACCGGCGGCCGGGTGAAGATCGGCTACCAGGCCGGGCTGAAGTTGCTCCGGTGCGGCGCGCATCTCATCGTCACCACCCGGTTCCCGCGGGATTCCGCGGCGCGTTACGCCCAGGAACCCGACTTCGCGGAATGGGGGCACCGGTTGGAAGTGTTCGGGCTCGACCTGCGCCACACCCCGAGCGTCGAGGCATTCTGCAGCCACCTGCTCCAGACCCGCGACCGCCTGGATTTCATCGTCAACAACGCCTGCCAGACCGTGCGGCGCCCGCCCGATTTCTACGAACACATGATGACGCGCGAGTTGGCGGCATCGTCGGAGATGCCGGAGCCGGTGCGGCGTTTGCTCGGGGCGTACGAGGGACTGCGCGGGCCCGCCCTGGTGCAGTCGAACGCCGCGGCCGACGACGCCCAACACCGGGCCGCGACCGCGGGATTGGTCCACGCGGCCGAACTGTCGCAGATCCCGCTCCTGCCCGAGGAGATTGGCGGCCAGTCGGCCCTGTTCCCGGTGGGGCGGCTGGACAAGGACCTGCAACAGGTCGACCTGCGCGGGCGCAACTCGTGGCGCCTGACGCTGGCCGAGGTGTCGTCGGTGGAATTGCTCGAGGTGCAATTGGTCAACGCCGTCGCGCCGTTCCTGCTCAACGCGCGGCTGAAACCGCTGATGCTGCGCGTGCCCACCGCCGACAAACACATCGTCAACGTGTCGGCCGTGGAAGGTCAGTTCTACCGGAAGTTCAAGACCCCGCGGCATCCGCACACCAACATGGCGAAGGCCGCGTTGAACATGATGACCCGCACGTCGGCGACGGAGTACAAGGCCGACGGCATCCACATGAACAGCGTCGACACGGGGTGGGTGACCGACGAGGACCCGTTGCATCTGGCGGAGCGCAAGACGCGGGAACACCAGTTCCATCCGCCCCTGGACATCGTCGACGGCGCGGCGCGGATCACCGACCCGATCATCGACGGCGTCAACACCGGCCGCCACGTGTGGGGCCAGTTCCTGAAGGATTACAAACCGACGGACTGGTGAGCGCCGGGATCGCGGGAATCGCGGCCCGGGAATTCTCCCGGGCCGGAAGGTTTCCCCGGTCGCGGTGCCTTGCGGTCGTTCGGCGGCGCCAACCGCACGGCGCAGTGTTTGTAGCTCGGTTGGCGCGAGTGGGGGTCGAACGACGCCGCCGTGAGGCGGTTCACGCCGTCGTAATGCATCGGCACGAAGACCCGGCCCGCGGGCACCGTGGGCGTCGGACCATTCCGCGGCGGTGTCGCGGCGCGGCGAAAAGCGACCGGGCCCGGCGATTCGGCGTGCGAAACCGGCCGTCGGCGAAGTCGCACGGACGACCGGCGCCCAACCAATGCAGGGTGCGCAAGGCGTCCCCGGGCGTGCGCCACGCGCGGAAGAGATCGCCGCATCCCCAGGCATTCGCGACGGAAGGCATGTCCGCCGGAGTCCTCGCCTCGCCTACCAAAGGATCGCGTTGGCCCGGAAGGGGAGCAACTCCTGGAGCGCGTCCCCCGAGACCATGCCTTCCCACTCGAACCAGTCGTACTTCCCCCGGGCGTGGACCGGAAGCGGCGCCGGCAGCCGGCCTTCGAGCTTCTCGTCGTCGACCAACCGGCGGTGCTTGGCCAGCGCCTGGCGATGACGCAGGGCGGCACCCCAGCCGTCCCCTTTGTTCGCCGCGCGCGCGGCATCGATCCCGGCGACAAGATCGGGGCCCGAACGGAGGGCATCGTTGTCAAGACGACGCCATCCGCGCTCGTCGGAAAGCTGTCGCTCGCGGTACGGGACCAACACGAGGCCGACCGGCCCACGGACGTGGGGATCCGCGACGATGGCGTTGGCGAAGGCGCGGGGAAGGCCGCACAGGAACGGTGCGCCGGACTTTTCAAGGTCCCCGATCGCGTGCCAGCGCCCGCGGGCATCGGGCACGATGTCGTTGGTGAGGACCAGTACCCAGACCCGGCGACGGGCGGCATCCGTGAGGGGCGGGAGTTCGTGGGAATCCAAGGCAGGCGCGACGCGGGCCACCCAGAGGAGTCCCACCTGGACGTTGGTGAAAACCAAGGAGGGCTTGTCGGTCGCGCGCGCGCCGGGAAGTTGGAACGAAAGGGTCATCGTGGCGCCATACGTCCAACGCGAACGTTTGTCCCCGAAAGCCTCCGAGCCCAGACTCCATCCGGTGCCCCGTTTCTCGGCGGAAAACCGCTCCCCGGGGAACAGCGAGGAGAGAACGCGGGGTGCGGGTCCCGAGCCGCGGAACATTTCCACGGCCCTCGAATTGCGGGCGTTCGCGTCCAGTCGCGGGACGACGGCGTTGTCGCCGATCCACGGGCCGACCTGGAAGGTGTCGGCCCCGGCGGCGACCATCCGGGCCACCCCGAGGCAAGCGAGCAGGAAGACGAGGAGTCGGGATTGGGATCGGGATGCCATGGCATGCTGGGTTTTTGGTCTCTTCCCGTCAGTGCTCCCGCAACACCATCCGGAAACCGATGCGGTCGTTGCGCGTTCCGGGATCTTCCGCCCAGTGGGTGGTGGTCCGAAGGATCCGTTCGTGGGTGTCGAACCAGGATCCTCCGCGGACGACGCGTCGGGCGGGGCCGGCGCCATCGCGCTTGAGTCGGGCGAGGGTCTTCACGTCCGGGTCCGTGTTGAGATCCGGGTCGAACGGGGACTCGCACCACT
>WBXI01000164.1 GCA_008933025.1 Verrucomicrobiota bacterium | reverse complement strand
GCCAACGCGTCGGAACCACCCGAGGGCCACCGGAACACGTCCGGCGTAAGAAAACGGCAAGGCTACCCCGCAGGCTTCCATCCCAAGGGGTCCCCGGCGGCCGTTTGGAGTTCGAGCCGCTCCCGTTCCAGGGAAACCCCATCTCCGAAGCTGCGGGAATGCGCCAAACCGGCCAACACCGGGCCGCAGGCCCCACTTCCTTCCCCATCCCACCACGCCGCAGGCGTCACTTGATTCCCTTTCCCGGGCCGAGGATTTCGGCCAAAGCCCGACCCAATTCCGAGACGGGCACCATTCGTTCCCCGGCCGCTTCGGCGGCCGCACTTCCTTCCTTCCCTCTGTTCACACTTCCTTCCTGAAAGGAATTAGAAGTATGGCTTGCCCCGTTTTTGGCACAATCGTTTGCCCCGTTTTTGGCGCAATCATTTGCCCCGTTTTTGGCGCAATCATTTGCCCCAAAATTGGGGTAAATGGCCGCCAATCTGTATTGGGTTTCAGGGGGGCACCCTTTCACGCGGGTTTTGACTAGGTACCCGGCCGAGACAATGCGTTGCAATGCCCTTTGAGTGGTGTTTCGGTCCCATTTGATCCACGAGGCCGCTTCGCGCCACGTCAGGCCGAAATCGTCGTCAGGGTGCAACCGGACATCCCCGCGGCGGTCCAACAGAAGGCAAAGCAAACGGAAACCGGAATTTGAAAGCCTCTTGTCGGCCGCCGCGGCTATTTTCGTCCAAAACGCCGGGCTGTTCTGGCGTTTAGCCATTTCCGGGAGGGTTCAACGGATCCGCGATGGCCCACACAATGGCCGGCCGGCCGCCACCCGATGGCACCCGGCGGCCCGTGTCTCTTACAAGCCCGAGTTCCGCTAGTTCGGTCAATCGCGGCCGGATGGCGGCCGGGTTCACTTCGAACCGCGCGGCAAGTTGTTCGGCGGTCAATTCATCCCCGCGAGACGACAGGTAGGCAACGATCCTCCGCCGCAACCCGGCCGCCCATGCAAAGGAGTCGCGCCGTTTCATCGCGGGCCCCTTTTGAATTTGGCGGATGCGAAGTGATCTATGGCTCGCCTTAAGAATCGGCCGTATAAAAAGGCCATTTCCGCGGGACTTGGCAGGGTTTCCCCAGGAGCGGGCCGGGCCGGTGCCCTGTGAACAGGTTCCCGGGCTCCATCGTCCCGAGTGAATCGCCGCCCGGCGTTTCGTTTTTGCAGGGGGGAAAGTTTCATCGGGTCACCTCTTCTGTTCTTTTGGCTTGCCACGGCATTCCCACCAACGCCGCTAAATCATTCGTACCGAAAAAGACGTAAGCCGCGCCGCTTGGTCCTTCCTCCGCTATAATTTGCATGACAACTGCTTCGGCTTGTTCCTTTGAACAAGCGAACCATGTCCCATGACCGGTATTGATCACAAAGTGACGGCAACCGGAAAGCCTTCTTCGGAATTCCTTAAATTTCACAGCGCACCCCCTTTCGCGCGGGCCCGGTGGCACTCCCGGCGAAGGATGGCGTCCGCCAGTTTGCAAGCCTCGCCGCGCTTGCGCTCCACGCGGGAACACACAATGCAAAGACTTGAGCGGTCCACCGGATCCGCCGCGCGCCAAAGAGCGCGGAGCCCGCCGGCCGCCGCGCGGAGTTCCGGGGATCCCTTGCGCGCCGTTGAAAACATCCTGGCAAGCGGAAACAGAATATCCGCCACCGACAATGGGGAAAGGTTCACAAGGCACCCCCCGCTTTGAGTGCTTCCGCGATGGCCGCTTCGTCGGCCCGCAGTTGCAGGATCCGGCGCTTGTCGTGCGCGTCGATTTCCTGCATGTCGTTTAGTTCTGAAAGCTCGTCCTGTATTAGTATCAAGCGGCTTTCCATCGTCACGCGGTCCCGCATCGGGCCCACGATCGTCCTGCATGGGTTCTGGTTCATTGTCTGTTGTGGTTTGTTGTGGTTCACCGCCGGCCACGAGGGGCCGGGGTGGAGAAAAGGGAGAGGACCGTGGGGACGTGGAACCGCCACCGGCCATTGATTCGACGGCCGGGGATTTCCCGTCGCTCCGCGGCCGCCGTCACGCGCCGCGACCCCTTCGGGCCCGAGTACCCGAGGATCCGGGCAAGCGCCGTGGCGTTGGCGAATTCGGACGTGTCGTTCTGTTCTTTCATGGGGTACTGGTTGTTTACACCTTGGTGCAAAGGTTGTTTACACCACGCCGCAAAAAAAAGCCCGCCGCTTCGTTGTCGCTAGTTCCCATTCTGCGGGCCGCCGCCTTCACCTTTGCCGCCGTGTGAAGCCTTAGCGTGACGGGCAAGGAGACCGCGTTTTGCTCTTTCGATTTCGTTGGCAATTTTCCGGTAGTCATCGGGGGTCAATTCAAGGTGTTCGGTTTCTTTCTCAATTATCCAACAGACAAAATCCGTAAGCGTCATATGCCGCCGCTTCGCTTCCCGCTCCGCCAATATCTTCAATTCTCGGGAGAGCCGAAGCCCGAGATACGCCCTGTCGGGTGAAGGTTGGTTCGGCATGACGAAAAGAGAAAAACATGGTGTTAAGCACCACGCAACACTTTTCTTCCCTTTTGGGCATTTTTGGAGCTTTAATAAACGGCAAATGGTAGTCCGTCGCAATCGAATGGTCACGGGTTGCAGAATAGCCAGGGGGATGGACAACCACGGTCCTATCCCTACCAGGGCGCATTTTGGGATTTCCTTGGTGGCCACGGGATCCGCCACCGCGTTTCCCGTTTCGATCATTTCCCAAGGATTTCGCGCGGCGGGCTCGGTTGACACTGTAGGGGTCACAGGTTCGAACCCTGTATCGCGCACCATCTCCCGCCTCCTTGCTTTTTCAGGCAGTTTCCACAAGGAAACCGTGGTTTCCAGATCCCTCCGCCGTCGGGCACCATGACGGGTGCTTTCGCAACGCGGTCTTCTTCCAGCCCGTCCTTTCTCCAGCACGGTCCCTCCGGCGAGGGTCCACGGCAACGTCCACGACCCTTGTGGCAACGGGAGGCACGCTCCGCTTGCCTTCGTCCCGAAGCGGGCCACGACCGACGATCCCGGCATCCGCCACGGTCCACACCCAACCTCTCGCCCCGGCGATCCGCGTCACCACCCGGACACCTACATGGACCCGAGTGCGGAAGGATCCAGGCGCGGCGATGCCTTCGCGGGCGTCCATCGATTGATTTCCTGCGGAAGGCGTCCCGCACGGTCGGGGTCGCCGGATGGGGTCCCGCGTCCGAGCGATGGCTTCGGCGGCGCCGACTCCGGACCATGAATGGCGTTCGTGCAGCGACCGTCGCGCCGGAGTGGTCTCGGTAAAAAAACAGCGGGCCGGAGCGCACACACGGTTCGCGCTCGCGGCCCGCCGTCCGCCCACTCGGGCGAAAATCGCGCGGCCCGGCACCCGGACCGACCGGATGCCTCACCTTGAATCCCGAAGGATCAAATCCCCTTCCAACCGACCCATTTGTACCGGTTGTAAACCCACACGAAGTCGGGGTTCTTCCCACCGCCGCCGTTCCAGAAGAAAGACGCCTTTCCCGCGGCCGAATCCTTGGCGGCCTTGATGGTGAGGGGATCGATCCAGCGGTGACCCTCCGCGTGTCCATCGGACATCGCAAAGGTGCTGAAGTTCCCATGGAAAACCGCAAAGGGGTCCACCCATCCGACGGGGTTCACGTTGATGACCCAAGTTCCATTGTTGTAGTCGCGGGGATCCGCCTCCTCGATGAATACAAAAGCGTCCGAAGGCCCATCGATCTCCGTGACTTTCTTGTAGGGGATCGCGGTATCCCAGCCCAGGCCGTTCATGCCATTGGCCTTGCTGTAACTGTCCCACGCCCATCCCTTGCCCGGCTTGAGGTTCTTCGTCCGCAGATCGCCCGGACAATGGTAGGCACCGATGCCGCCGCAGTATTTGGACAAAGGCGAGTTGCTGAAGCCCGCGGTGACACGCGCGGTCGCGGTGGCAATCGACGTCCCGATGGCGAAATTCGGACCCGGCATCGGCCCCTTCCAATAACCGCCCGCCACCAAGTCCTGTTGGACGCCGTCCTTCAGGTAACTGGTCGGCAGCATGATGTCCTGGTTGTCCGTCGCGTACATGACCCAGGCGAGGATCAGTTGCTTCTGGTTGCTGGTGCAGGCGGCTCCCGTGGCCTTCAACTTCGCCTTCCCCAACGCCGGCAACAGCATGCCGGCAAGGATCGCGATGATCGCAATCACCACCAGAAGCTCGATCAATGTGAACGCACCACGGCATCGCCGGGATATCCATGGAGACAGGTGCATTCGCCCATCCTCCCCATTCTTCCCGAGGCAGACATCCCCCAATCGGGTGACCTCGGTATCCATACGGCGAATCGTACAGGCGAACGGGAGGATCGGAACAACACGGATGATCGCCCGACGCCAACCACGACCACAGCTCACGGCAGGTTTTCGGATTGACTCGACAACGATGTTTTTCGACGCTTCGGAAGCCTTTTCCCCCGCCAAGAGGACCCCTGTTCACACATCGCGTCCGTCTCGTCAACGCGGGCTCATGAGGCGCAAAAGACATCCGATGACAAATGCCATGAAAAACCATCTACCCTTGCGCTCGGCAGCCGCGGCGCTGCTCGCTTGGGCCGCCACCTTTGCGCCCGTACAGGCCGCACTGACGTTGGTGGACATCAACAATCCGGTCGCGGGGACGTTGGCGAACAACCCCGATGGATCGTTCACCATCACCGCCGGCGGCGGCGACACGTGGGACAATTCGGATTCGTTCACCTATTACTACGAGGAACGAACGGGCGACTTCGACGTGTCGGTCCAGATCGTCAACCTCGAGATCGGCGACCCCGGCCAGCAAGACTCGGCCAAGGCCTCGCTGATGGCCCGCGTGGACACGAGTCCCGGGAGTGCCGACGTGATGATCAACGCGTTGCCGCTGGATCCGAAGAATGCCATCGAGACGATCTACCGTCCGCGTGCCGACGCCGGCACGGACGACATGCCGGACCGTCCGTCCAGCAACACGTCGGGCAGCACCCCGTATCCGAACGTCTGGCTGCGCATGCGCCGCGTCGGCAACCTGTTCACGACCTTCTACGGCACCGAACCCTTCAAGTGGGTGGTGCTGTCCGAAGTCACCGTGGATCCGGCGGATTTCCCCGCGAAGATGCTCGTCGGGTTGAGCACCGTGAACCACATCAGCTCGAACGAGGACCAGGCGCTGCGCACGAAGGCCACCTACAAGAACTACGGCAATACCGTGGTTCCGCCGGTGCCGACGGTGAGCGGGGCCCCGGCGGGCAACAAGGCCCCGGGCATCTACCCCAACCAGAGCGTCACGGCGGTGAACTGGAAGATCGAGGTTCCGGCCGACGGCAAGGGACCGGACGGCAACCCGATCGTCTACAATGCCGGGAACAAGAACGAGTACATCCTGAGCCAGGACGGCGTCGGACCGATCGCTTGGTCCGCACCGGGCTACAATCAGGGCGACCTTGATTTCAGCATCGCCCCGCGCGATCCCGTCGCCGCCCTCGAGAACACCGGGCCTTACGGTCCGAAATACAATCGTGCCGTGACGGATCCGGCGGCCGCGCCGGCCCAGGCCTGGGCGCCGTCGCCCCGCGCGGGCATCGTGCTCGGCAGCATCCGCAAACTGTCCCAGACTTGGAATGACGGCGCCGGCGAATTCCATGCGTTCGCGTTCTGCCCGACCTTCGAGGGTGCGTCGCGCTTTGGCTACAACATGGTCGACGGCACCTTCCAGAACTTGGACTACTACTTCTCGTTCGTGAAACTGGGCGAGCACTCCACGGAGCTGCCGGCCGCCGCCGACCCGTTTGCCCTCCGCGAGGCGAACATCAACCTGGCGATGGCGTGGTTCCCATACGACGCCGGTTGGCAGGCCGGTTACGTCAACGCCCCCAACGCCGCGGGTGGCGTCTGGAAGGCCCATGGCACCCACAGTGCCGCCCTCACCAAGAACGTCACCTCGAAGTACTCCGCGGGCGAGATCGTGGAGTGGGTCGACAACGGCGTCGACTTCGGCGGGCAGGCGACGGTCAAGATCCCGGGCGTGAACACGCTGAACGACGGAATGCTGTTCACCATTTCGACGGACGACTCGACCCCGAACCAAGGTGCATTCGTCACCGCGGCACCGGCGGCGGACGGCAGCGCCTGGAACGTGGCCATCCGCGTCGACGACGACGACTACTCGCCGACGAGCTACGCGACTTCCGGGCAATCGGACTTCGCGTTCCTCTACATCCCGTTCAAGGCAGTCAACCTCATCGGCGGCCACATCAAGGGCAACGGGACCAAGCTGGCCAGTGCGGGTACATTCGCCATCAGCCGGGCGTCGACCGGACGCTACGAGTTGACGATCCCGGGCAAGACCGGCACCAGCGGCATGCTGCTCCTGCAGAATGCCGGCTACCTCGCCGGCCAACCGGACGTCACCGATGACGGCGTGCTCGCCTACGAGTATATCAACGGCAAGTTCGTGATCGAGGCCCGCCACTCCGAGGCCGGCCCGAACGGCTCCGACCTGACCCCGGTGCGCGACACCGACTTCAACTTCGCGTGGGTCGATTTCGCCAATCCCCTCCTTCCCGAGGGAAGCGTGATCCTTCCCCCGCCGAGCCTTTCGTTCGCGCGACAGGGCGGCAACGTGGTGATCTCTTGGCCCGCGGCGACCACGGGTTACACGCTCGAGAGCAACACCACGCTTGGCGGCGGTTGGAGCGCCGTGGCCGGTGTCGTCAACAACAGCGTCTCGGTGGCGCCGACCCAGGCGAACGTGTTCTACCGCCTGAAGAAGTAATCGGCGGCACGGAACGTCCGCACACGCACGGAGCCGGGGATCATTCCCCGGCTCCGTTTGCGTTCATGGGGAGCGGGAACACCGGGCATGCCCGGCTTGCCCTTCGATCAGCCCTGCGGTAGCAACACACCCCGGCAGGCGATTCCCGCCTCGCCCGGAATCCGCCCCGATCGCCCGCCACATGACCTCCCCGCGTCCTCAATCGCCATTCTGCCGGTGGGCGGCGTGGCTGTTGCTTCTCGCGGCCTTGGCACCGTGCCGTCTGGGTGCCGATGGCGGGCCGTCCCACCGCCGGATTCCCCTGTCGGTTCCCTCCGACGGGCGTCCCGGATTCGAACGACTCGACGCCCCGGGCATCGGCATCACCATCACGAACCGAATTTCCCCGGAAGCGGCAGCCCACAATCAAATACTCCTCGATGGTTCCGGCGTGGCGGCGGGCGACTTCGATGGCGATGGGCTCTGCGACCTGTACTTCTGCACGCTGGCCGACGGCAACCGTCTGTACCGGAATCTGGGCAACTGGCGGTTCGAGGATGTGACGGCCACTGCCGGGGTTGGATGCCCCGGCCAGAGCTCGACGGGCGCCGTGTTCGCGGACATCGACGGCGACGGCGATCTCGACCTGCTGGTCAACGCCTTGGGCCAAGGAACCCGCTGCTTCGTCAACCAAGGCGGCGGACGATTCGTCGAACGCACCGACGCGGGACTCCAACGCGGGCTCGGCAGCCACTCGCTGGCATTGGCCGACGTCGACGGCGACGGCGATCTCGACCTGTACGTCACCAATTACCGCACGACGACGGTCCGGGACAATCCGCTGCCCGTGAAGGTGCGGCAGACCAACGGAAAACTGACCGTTGACCCCGCGTACGCCGACCGGTTCCTGGTCTTCTCGCCCGCGCCTGGCCGCGCCTCGCTGATCGAACTGGGCGAACCGGACGTCCTGTATTTGAACGACGGAACCGGTCGCTTCCAAATGCAGTCCTGGACCAACGGGACGTTCCTCGACGAACAACGCCGACCGCTCGGCCGGGCACCCCTGGATTGGGGATTGTCGGCCATGTTTCGGGACCTGGATGGCGACGGCACGCCCGATTTGTACGTCTGCAATGATTTCGCCTCGCCCGACCGCATCTGGATGAACGACGGCCACGGACACTTCCACGCACTCCCGCCCGGTCGGATCCGTCACACCAACTGGGCGTCGATGGCCATGGACGTCGCGGACATCGATCGCGACGGGCGCGATGACTTCTTCGTGTCCGACATGCTCAGCCAAGACTTGAGGAACCGCCGGATCCAGCGGGGCAACGCGCGGCCGGGGCTCCAGCCGGAAGACGAGTCGAACGACCGCCCGCAACACCAGCACAACACCCTCTTCTGGAACCGCGGCGACGGCACCTACGCCGAGATCGCGTTCCAGGCCGGCGTCGAGGCGAGCGAATGGACGTGGGGATCGGTGTTCCTCGACGTGGATCTCGACGGTTACGAGGACCTGCTGCTGGCCAATGGGCACGCCTACGACATGCAGGACATCGACGCGGCGGCCCGGATCTCGGCGCTCCGGCGGGGGGCGGGGAAGCAGGCGGGCTCGCTGCTCACGACCAATTTTCCCGCACTTTCGACCCGCAACGTCGCCTTCCGCAACCGGCATGACCTGACCTTCGAGGATGCCAGCCAACGCTGGCACTTCGATCGCGCCGGGATCAGCCACGGCGTCGTGCTGGCTGACCTCGACGGCGATGGAGATCTGGATGTCGTCACCAGCGACCTCAACCAGACGCCGGGCATCTACCGCAACGAGTCCCCTGCCCCTCGACTCGCCGTCCGCCTCAGGGGACTCCCTCCCAACACCCGCGGGATCGGTGCCCGGATCCGCCTGGAGGCACCGGGGCTCGTCCAGTCCCAGGAAATGATCTGCGGCGGGCGCTATCTCTCGGGCGACGATTCGATGCGCGTGTTCGCGGCATCCTGGACCAACGGATCGCACGCCGCGCTCGAGGTCCGCTGGCGCAGTGGCCGGCGGACCCGGATCGAGAACGTGGAACGCGACTCCCTTTACGAGGTTTTCGAGGAGGGAGCGACGGCCGGGGGCTTCCCCTCGGTTGCAGACGCGACTCCCGGGCCTTTTCAATTCACGGCCGGAAGCGTTTCCCGTTCGAAGGAACCGGCGTTGCCGCCCCGTGCCGAGACATTGCAGGCGTGGCATCCGCTTCCGCCACATGCCCGGTCCACCCTCCTGTTGCGGGTGGATTTCAATCACGACGGCTGGGATGACCTCGTGGATATCCGGGGGGAATCGCGATCGTGGCAGATCCTCACCAACACGCACCACGGCGAACTGCGCCCCATGAAACTGCCGGAATCCTGGGATTTGCTGAAGCCCATCGGGCCCGCCGTCGTTTGGCGTCCGGATGCGTCGGGAGACAGGCTGCTGCTGGCAGTCGAGGGTGCAAAGGCGGGGAGCTCGCGTCTGGTTGAACTCCGCGTGGCCGACGACGGATTCCACGCGGCCAACGCGGTTGAATCGCTCGAGACATGGGTCGGGGCGTTGGCCTTGGCCGACGTGGCCGGGGACGGCCATCTCGACCTTTTGGTGGCGGGCGGCACGAAGCCGGGCCATTTCCCGGAGGACGCACCGTCATTCCTGTTCCGGCAGAACCAAGGGAGATGGGTCGCCCACCCCGATTCCCGCTCTTGGTCCGGCGTCGGGGGCGTGGGGAGCGCGCTCTTCGCCGACCTCGACCACGACGGATTCCCCGAGCTTGTTTTGGCAGGCAGCTGGGGACCGCTGCGTGTCTTCGTCAATGAACGCGGCCATCTGAAAGAGTTGCCCGCCGACGCCATGCCACGACTCCGGAAAGGGGCTTGGAACAGCCTTGCCGCGGTCGACCT
>WBXI01000163.1 GCA_008933025.1 Verrucomicrobiota bacterium | reverse complement strand
TGAACTCCTCGAAGATCACCTCGTCCATCCGGCTGCCGGTGTCCACCAGCGCCGTGGCCATGATGGTGAGCGAGCCGCCTTCCTCGATGTTGCGCGCCGCGCCGAAAAAGCGCTTCGGCTTGTGCAGCGCGTTGGCATCCACGCCGCCGGACAGGATCTTGCCCGAATGCGGTTGGACGGTGTTGTAGGCGCGGGCGAGCCGGGTGATGGAGTCGAGGAGGATGACGACATCCCGCTTGTGCTCGACCATGCGGCGGGCCTTTTCGATGACCATCTCGGCCACCTGGACGTGCCGTTCCGGCGGTTCGTCGAAGGTCGAGCTGACCACTTCGGCGCCGCGGCAGGACCGTTCCATGTCGGTGACCTCTTCCGGGCGCTCGTCGATGAGCAGGATGATGAGCTTGCAGTCCGGATTGTTCTTCAGGATCGCGTTGGCGAGCTTCTGCATCAGCACCGTCTTGCCGGTGCGCGGCGGCGCCACGATGAGGCCGCGGGTCCCCTTGCCGATCGGGCACACGATGTCCACGACGCGGGTGCTGAGTTCGTCGGGTTCGGTCTCGAGGAGGAACCGCTTGTTCGGGAACAACGGCGTGAGGTTCTCGAAATGGGTCTTCTCCTTGGCGATGTCCGGGTCGACCCCGGCGACCTTCTCGACGCGCAGCAACGCGTAGAACTTCTCCTTGTCCTTCGGCGGGCGCACCTGGCCCTCGACGTCGTCGCCCGTCTGCAGGTCGAAACGACGGATCTGCGACGGCGAGACGTAGATGTCCTCGGGACAGGGCAGGTAGTTGAAGGCGGGGGAACGGAGGAAGCCGAATCCCTCGGGCATGACCTCGAGGACACCGCGGGTGTAGATCGTGCCGCCGGCGTGGAGGTTGCGCTGGACGATCTGGAAGATGATCTCCTGCCGTTTGAGGGTGCCGTAATTCTCGATGCCGAACTCGTTGGCCACCTCGCTCAACTGCGTGATGGGCATGGGCTGCAGTTCGTGCAGGTGGATGGTGCGCGGCTTCACCACGAACGCCGGGACTTCGGGGGCCGGGGGCGCGGGGGTGTCCTCGTTCGGGTTCTCCATCCGTTCCCGCGGGCGCGGGATGGACTTCACCACCAGGGGCTCTTCCTCCGCCTCGCGGGTCGCGATCGACGGCGCTTCCAGAGGCAGTTCGGGCGCGGATTCGGCCGCGGCCGCGGTGGATTCGGCTTCCGGCAATTCGTCGGCCGGGGATTCGGTGGCTTTCGACGCCGTTGCCTTGGCAGCGGGTTTCTTGCGGACGACGCGGGGCTTTTTCGGGGCGCCCGGATCTTTGGCGGCACGGGGTGGCATGTGCGGAAAATCTTCTAAATGGATGATGTATCCCCTCCGGCGGTCGTTCCCGACCGGGGATGCGCGGCAAAGCACGCTTCGGTCCTACGGCAGGGGAACACGGATCGGGGCGGAACTTGTTTCCAAGTGCCCGGGGATGTGACGCCGCGAAGCTGGCGGGTTGTGGCGGGTGCGCAAGCGGTTTTTTGGGCGCCTTCGCGGGGCGGATGCATCCCGACGCCTTTTCGGCCGACTTCCCTCCGGCTGCCACACCGCGGGTCGTGACGGGCCGTGGAGAGCGGATCATCCGGGCCCGTCGACGGTGAACCCCGTCCAGAGGCGCCTTGCCGGGTTGCTCCGGGAGACAATCCGCGGCTGGCCAACGGGACCCGGGACCGCGAGGGTCGGGACATGGACACGACCGCGAGATTTCCGCGAAGCGCACACGATCCGACCGACGGTCTCCTGTATTTCGCCCGGATGCTCGACAAGATCCGGATGCACGCGTCGGGAAGCCTGCCGGCGCCGTACCACGAATATCTGGGCGCCGGTTTCGACGGGCGCTGCTGTCGGTTTCTCGGTGTCGGATACCCCGCCCTGAGGGAGCGCGTGCTGGCGGGCGGGACCGACGCCGAGATCCTCGCGTGGTGCCGCGGATGCGGCCACTCCCGGACGGAGGAGGAAATCGGGGTCTGGAACACTTACGCCCGCAAACGCGGTTGGCGCGACGACGACGGCGGTTCGGCCGCGTTGGAAAAACACAAGGCCGCCTCGGGGCTTGCCCACCGGGAGGATCTTGTCACGTTTTTCGACTACTACGACGTCGACGAGGGCAGAAAGCCATAGGCCTTCCCGCCATCGCGCACCACCATGAGACGCCCCCCGCATTTCGCATCCGTTGGTCCCGCGGCGATCGCCGCGCTTTCCGTGGCTTCCTGCCTCGCCCAGAGCGGCGCCTCCTACACGGCCCAGCGACGGATCGACACGATCACGGTCGACGGGAATCTCAACGAGGCCTCGTGGGCCACCGCCGCGGACACTTCCGTCTTCACCCTTTGGAATGGCAGCCCGGCGCCCGCTTCCCTGCGGACGACCGCGAAAATGATCTGGGACGAGCAGTACCTGTACATCGGCTTTTCCGCGAAGGACCCCGACGTCTACGCGACCTACGCCGGCCGCGACGTGCATTGCTGGGAGCAGGACGCCTTCGAGGTGTTCGTGACGGTGCCCGGGACGGCCGGGTACGTGGAGGCGGACGGCAGTCCCAACGGGGCCCTGTGGGACGGACTCTTCACCGGCGTCTTCCAGGGGCTCGGCGGCAGTTACAATCTCGCCCAACTCCTGATCGCGGGGCATGTCGACGGGACCCCGAACAACGCGGGCGACCGGGACACGGGCTTCACCGGCGAGATGCGGGTGCCGTTCTCGGACATCTACCAGGGTGTCGCCGGCGGGCATCCCGTCCACGGCACGCAGTTGCGGTTGAACCTCAATCGCGTCGATTGGAACACCCCGCCGGTGAAGGGGGGGGCGGGCGCCGCGGGCAGCGACACCTACCACGCGTGGTCTCCGGTGCCCGGCAACGGCATCTCGTTCCACAGGCCCGACAAGTTCGGGACGGTCACGTTCTCGACCAACCCGTTGCCCGCGCCCGCGTGGGTGATCGACGGCGGGACGCTCTCCGGCACCAACGTGGTCATCGCGGGCAGCGGGCACCCGAACGGAACCTACTGGGTCGTCGCCGCCGGAGACCCGACGTTGGGAATCGACGCGTGGACGCGGATCGCGACCAACACGTTCGCCCCGGTCACGGGGCAATTCCGCTTCACCAACGCCATCGCCCCGGACAGCGCGCAGCGCTACTTCCGCCTCCGGGCACCCTGAGCCAACGATGCGGTTGGGACGCGGCGGCTCAGAACGGGGCGCCGGCCTGGATCCACTTCACGAGCGCCATCAGTTCCTGCGCGTCGAGGGGTTCTTTCCCCTCGGGCGGCATGGCGTCGTCGTTGTCCTTGGGAAGCGTGCAGAGCCGGATGAGGTTGCTCTTGCCGGGATCGCCCGGGACCACCGCCGCGATCCCGCTCTTTCCCCCGTGCAGCAGCATCTCGCGGTCGTCGACGCGGAACTTGCCCTTCTGCTTCTCGGGACCATGGCAGGCGATGCAGCGGTGGGCGAAGACGGCCTTGGCCTCGGTGGCTTCCCGGCTGGCCGAGGCAGCCGGCGAACCGGGAACTGCGGTCGTCTCCGGCGATTCGGCCAGGAGGTTCTTGATCGCGTTGGGCGCGTTCTCCGTGAGGAAGGTCGTGCCGTGGGTGAGGCTGCCGCCGTGATGCCCGGCAATGACCAGGCACATCAACGCCACGAAGAGCAGGAGGCGGAAGGCGACGATCCCGCCGCGGCGGGGTTCGCCAAGCAGCAGTCGGTGGAGTCCCCAGGCGATGGCGGTGACGGCGCCGGCGGCGATCCCCCAGCCCCGATGGCGGGCGAGGGTGATCGGGTCGTAGTCCCCGCCCTCGGCGCGGAGGAATCCGAAGGCCATGGTGGCCATGCTGGCCAGCACCGCGACGGTGAGGGCGAATTGCACGACCCGGCGGAGTTCCGCCGACGGTTTGCGCCAGTTCCAGACCTCGAGCAGCGCGGCCATCGAGACGACGCCGATGGGGAAATGCAGCACCACCATGTGGAACGGCGCGAGGAACCGTGTCCAGGAGAAGGATTGCCCGGCCGCGACGACCGGGGCCACGGCAGGTCCCGCGGGCGCGGCCACGGCGGCGATGGACGCAAGGGCGAGGACCCACCACACCGGGCCATGGAAAGAGGGGCGCGTTCGAATCATAGCGGAGACGGTCGTGAGACTGACGCCCCGCGCCCGCGCCGTCATCACGCGGATTTGTCCGATGCTGGCCGGTGGTTGCCGTGCGGACGGCTTATTCTTTCGCCGGTGCCGGGGGTTGCCAGCCGCCGCCGAGGGCCCGGGCGAGCGCCACGATCGCGAGGCGCCGCTCGCCGTCGAGTCTGGCGACCGCGAGCTCCCGTTCCAGGGCGACGGTCTGGGCCGACACGACCTCGAGATACGACACCAGTCCCGAGCGGTACCGGCTCTCCGAAATCTCGCGGGAGCGCCGTGCGGCCGCGAATGCCGCGCTCTCGGACGTCCACTGCGCCGCGAGTTCGCGCTGGGTGGCGAGTTCGTCCTCCACCTCGCGCAGCGCGCGGATGACGGTTTCGCGGTACGCGCCGACGGCTGCCTCGTGGTTGGCCCGCGCGGACGCGAGTTGGCCGCTCAATCGCCCGCCGGTGAACAAGGGCAGGTCCACCGACGGTCCCAAGGACCACATCCGGCTGGGCGCCGAGAAGACATCCGAACCGTGCAGGGACTGCAGGCCGGCCATGGCGGCGATCCGGAAACGGGGATAGAAAGCCGCCCGGGCCACGCCAATCGCCGCGTTCGCGGCCTCCACCCGCTTTTCGGCGGCGGCGATGTCGGGGCGCCGCTCGAGCAACTCGGACGGCAGGATCTCCGGGGGCAACGGGATGGAGTCCGTCCGGCCGCCCGGTGGCGGTGGCGCGACGGCGAATCCGTTCGCGGCCGATCCGCAGAGGGCGGCGAGCGCGTGCTCGAGCTTCGTCCGCAGGAGCCGGGTGGCGGGAATCCGCGCCGCGGTCCCCTCGAGTTGGGCGGTCGCCTGGCTGACCTCGAGATCGGTGCCGATGCCGCCCCGGCGGCGCTGCCGGGTGAGTTCGAGGGCGCGTCCCAGGGAATTGGTCGTTTCGGCGAGCACGCGCAGCTGCACGCTCAACGAGCGATGCAGGACGACGTCGGCCGCCACCTCGGCCTCGAGTCCGAGCCGCACGGCCCCGACCTCGGCCTCGGAAACCGCGATGGCGGCGCCGGCCTGTTCGCGCAGTCTCCGGATGCGGCCCCAGAGATCGGGTTCCCACGTGGCTTCCAGCGGGATCGTGGTGGTGGTGTAGGTGCGGCCCACGCCGGCCCCGACCCCGGGACTGAAGGCGTGCGCCGAGCTGCGTTGCCGGATGACCGAGCCGCCGAGATCCGCGCCGGGCCACAGGGCCGCGCCGGCGATCGAGGCCTGCCCCCGGGCTTCGGCGACGCGCGCTATGGCGGTGGAAACCGACGGGCTTGCGTTGGTCGCGAGGACGACGAGTCGGTCGATCTCGGGGTCGCCGAATCCACGCCACCAATCCGGCGCGACCGCGGGCCCGGGCGAACGCGCCGGCAACCACGCGACTTCGTTGGTCGCGCCATCGAAACGCGACGGCATCGCATTCGTGCCGAACGGGGACGGTGTCCGGTGGTCGGGACCGACCTTGCACCCGCCGGCCGCCATCGCCAGAACCGCGAACGCGGCGGCCAGATTCCGGAATCGCGCGGCGCGATCGGGTCCGGCGTCCATCCCGACGGTAGGGGCGGGGGCATTCATGGCTTCGCGGCCGACGAGGTCGCGGTCTCGCGGATCTGGACCGACTGCCCGTCGTGGAGCGAGTCGGCCGGATTCAGCACGATGCGTTCCGTTCCGGAGATCCCGGCGCGGATCTGGACCACCGGCCCGAGGTCCCGGCCGAGCGTCACCCGCCGCAATTCCACCCGGTTGTCGTCGCGGACCACGGCAACCTGCGGCCCGTCGGCGTGGAAGATGAGGGCGTTGGCGGGGACGGTGAGGACCGGCTCGGTGCGGCTTTCGGGAAACCGCACGCGGGTGAAACCGCCGGCAAGGAACTCGCCCCGCGGGTTGTCCAGGTCGAATTCGACCAGGAGCGTGCGGGTGCTGGCCTCGAGTTGGCCGGCCGTGCGGGCGACGCGGACGGGGATCCGTCGGGTCCCGGACTCGCCCGGGATCAGTTCGGCGGCCTGGTTCGTGTCCAACGTGGCGGCGAGGGCCTGCGGCAGGTGGACGAACACGCGGACGCGCGCGGTGTCGGCCAGATGGAACATTTCCCGCGTCGAACCGGCGGACACGAGTTCGCCCACGTCGACGTGGCGCACGGTGATCGTGCCGTCGAAAGGAGCGGTGACCCGGGTGAACCCGACGAGTTGCTCGAAACGGCGGACGGTGGCGCGCGCGGATTCCTCGGCGGCCTTCCTGAGGGCGAGGTCGGCGGTCTTCTCGGCGGTTTCCTGTTCGCTGACGCCGGCGGTCTTGAGCAACTCCTGCCAGCGGGTCGCCGTGGTCCGTGCCAGGGCCGTCGCGGCTTCCGCATGGGCGAGGTCGGCCCGGGCCTTGGTCAATTCCTGCTCGATCTCGGGCGCGTCGATCTCCGCGAGGAGGTCGCCCGCCTTGACCCGGCTGCCCAGCTCGGCGTTCCAACGGCGGACGTAACCCGTGGCGCGCGGCAGGATCTGGGCCTCGGTCCACGCCTTGATTTCGGCGGGGAACACGGGCGGCTCCGCGACGTTGGTGGACGACGCGCGGGTGACGAGGACGAAGGTCGGTCCCGCCCGTTGCGACCGGTCGACGGCGGCGTCGCGGGCGCGCCAGCGCGGGGCGGCGCCCGCGTACCAGGCGGCGGCGACGATCACGGCCGCCAGCAGCGTCCAGCGACCGAAATGGATCTGGCGTGCCGGCGGTGGCGGTTCCGGCGTCGGGGATGGGGTCGGATTCATGGCGTGGGAGAGGCCGGTCGCGTCGCGGTGTTCCGGTGGAGGATGGCGAAGACGACGGGGACGAAAAGGAGCGTGGCGAGCGTGGCGACGACGAGCCCGCCGATCACCGCGCGGCCGAGCGGGGCATTCTGCTCGCCGCCGTCGCCGAGACCGAGGCTCATCGGCAGCATGCCGATGACCATGGCGAGGGCGGTCATCACGACGGGGCGCAACCGGCCGGCGCCGGCATGGAGCGCGGCGGCGAGCGACGATTCGCCGCGGTTGAGTTGTTCGCGGGCGAAACTGACCACGAGCACGGAATTCGACGTCGCCACGCCGAGACTCATGATCGCGCCCATCAGCGCCGGGACCGACAGCGTGGTCTGGGTGACATGCAGGCCCCAGGCGACGCCGGCCAAGGCGCCGGGCAGGGCGGTGATGATGATGAAAGGGTCGAGCCAGCTCTGGAAATTCACCACCAGCAGCAGGTAGATCAGGACGACGGCGCCCAGCAACCCGAAGCCCAGGCCCTGGAAACTCGAGCGCATGGTCTCGACCTGGCCGCGCAGGAACAGGGTGCTGCCGCGCGGCAGCCTTGCCTGGGCTTCCCGGAGGATCGGCTCGATGTCGCGCATCACGCCGCCGAGATCGCGTCCCGAGACGCCGCCGAACACGTCGATCACCGGGGCGACGTTGTAGTGGGACACGACGGGCGGGCCGTTGGTCCGGGAAATGGTGGCGAGGTTGGCGAGCAACTGGCCGTTGGCGGTGCCGGGCGCCGAGGCGGTGATGGGCACCGACTCGAGACTCGCGATGGAACCCAGCGCGGACTCCGGCGCCCTCACGTTGAGGGGGTATTGGATGCCGATGGCCGGGTTGAGCCAATAGCCGGGCTGCACCTGCCCGCTGCCGCTCAGGCTCAGCAGCACCGAATTCGCCACGTCGCGTTCGGTCAGGCCCAGTTCCCCCGCCTTTTCCCGGTTCACCGTCACGTGGAATTTCGGCTGGTCGTCCGGTTGCTGCACGCGGACGTCCACCGCCCCCGGCACCCGCCGGATACGCGCCGCGATTTCCCGGGCGATCACCCGGTTGCTGGCCTGGTTGCGCCCGGTGATCTGTATGTCGAACGGCGCGGGGAGGCCGAAGTTCAGCGACTGGCTCACGATGTCGGCCGGCAGGAAATAGAAGAGATTGCCCGGGAAATCGCGCTCCAACCGGTCGCGCAACGCCTCGATGTAGCCCGCCGTCGGCCGATGCCCGGGCTGGAGCGAGACGAGGATGTCCGCGTCGCCCACGCCGATGAGGCCGCTGGTGCTGTAGCTGAGGCTGATGCCGGAAGTCGGGATCCCGACGTTGTCGAGGATGCCGGTCAGTTCGGCCGTCGGGACGATCTCGCGGATCAGGTTGTCGATCTCGTCCACCAACCGGGCGCTTTCCTCGATCCGGGTCCCGGTGCGGGCACGGACATGCAGCCGGAATTGGCCGGCATCGACCGTCGGGAAAAAATCCTGGCCCAGCCCGGGGACGAGGACGAGGGAGCCGACGCAGAACAGGAGGAAGAAACCGGCGAAGACGCCGCGGTGGTGGAGCAGGGCATCCAGCAAGCGGCGGTACTTCAACCGCAGTCCGGCGAAGCTGCGTTCGAACGCGCCGTGCACCCGCGCGAACAGCCCGCGGCCGTGGACCGAGTGCGGATCGTGCCCATGGCCCGCCTCGGGCCGGTGGACCTTCCGGTAGAACCCCAGCACCAACGTCGGGATCAGGGTCCGCGACAGCACGTAGCTCGCGAGCATCGCGAACACCACCGCCTCCGCCAGCGGCACGAAGAGGTAGCGCGCCACCCCGGCCAGGAAAAACATCGGGACGAAGACGATGCAGATGCAGATCGTGGAAACGAAGGCGGGCAGGGCGATTTCCTGGGCGCCGTCGAGGATGGCCTGTTCCAGCGGTTTCCCGAGCGCCATCTGGCGATGGACGTTCTCGATCTCGACGGTGGCGTCGTCCACGAGGATGCCGACGGCGAGCGCGAGGCCGCCGAGGGTCATGAGGTTGACGGTCTCGCCGATGGCGCTGAGGACGGCGAGGGACGCGAGGACCGAGAGAGGGATCGAGACGGCGATGATGACGGTGCTGCGCCACGACCCGAGGAAGAGGAGGATCATCAGGGCCGTGAGCCCGGCGGCGACGATGCCCTCGCGGACGACGTCGTCGACGGCGCTGCGGACGAACAGGGATTGGTCGGCGAACTCGCGGACCTCGAGGGACGGCGGCAGGCCGGCGAGGATGGGGGGCATCGCCGCCTTCACGCGGGCGACGACGTCGAGGGTCGAGGCCGACCCGCTCTTGAGGATGGTGAGGAGGACCCCGCGGTTGCCGTCCTGGCGGACGACGTTCACCTGCGGTTGGGAACCGTCGCGGACCTGCGCGACGTCGCCCAGGTAGAGCGTGGCGCCGCCGACGGTGCGGATGGGCAGGCGGTTGAGGTCGTCGATGCGGCGCGGGCTGGTGTTGAGTTCCACGTCGTACTCGGTCGATCCCATCTTGGCGGTGCCGGCGGGGAGGACGAGGTTCTGCGCGTTGAGGGCATTCACGACGTCCTGCGCCGACAGGTTGCGGGCCTGCAACGCGGGGAGGTCGAGGTCGACGGAAACCACCCGGGTCTTGCCGCCGTAGGGCCAGGGGACGGCGGCGCCCCGGATGGTGGAGAGCCCGACGCGGACCTGGTTCTGGGCGATGTCGTAGAGTTCGCCTTCGGAGAGCGTCTTGCTGCTGAAACTGTACTGGAGGATGGGGACGGTGGAGGCGCTGTAGCGGATGA
>WBXI01000162.1 GCA_008933025.1 Verrucomicrobiota bacterium | reverse complement strand
GGTCCATGATGCGGCGCACGCGCGGATCCAGCACCGAGATGTCGTGGGCACCGGAGGTCTCGACCAGCACCGTGAACCCATCGTCGCACAGTCGGCGCATGACGGCGGCCGCCTCGGGTTGGAGCAAAGGCTCCCCGCCGGTGAACTCCACCAGCGGGAGCCGATGCCGTCCGCCGCCGGCGATGGGAACGACCGGCAACGCCTCGGATGCAAACGTCGCGGCCAAGCGGAGCACCTCTTCCCGCACTTCGTCGGACGGTCGCCGGCGCCCCTCGGTGAAGGCGTAGGCGGTATCGCAGTACGAACAGCGCAGGTTGCAGGCGGTGAGACGCACGAACACGCAGGGCAGCCCCGCATAGGTGCTCTCGCCCTGGAGACTCAGGTAGATTTCATTGACGACCAACGATCCGGACACGCGGCGAAGCTAGCGGTGGTCCGGTGGGGGAAAAAGGACCGACTTCGCCCAAACCCACGTGCCGGGCGACCCTCGGACGGCGGCGTTCACCCTTCGCGGCGCGCCAACACGAGGACGGGTTTCTCCCAGCCCATCGCGCTGGCCCAACGGATTCCGCGCATTCACGTCCACCGATAACTCGTCATCGACTCGATCCCGTCGGGAACGGCAGCAACGGCCCCGGCGCCGGAACCCGCCAAATGCCTTGCCACCGGTTTCGCGGCGGCGCACAGCTTGCCCACCCGCTATGTCAAAGTCCGAATGGCACGCGTCTTCCCGCCTCGTCCCGGCCCGTGCCGCGAGGCTCGCGCTGCTTCTGGGGATTGGCCTCCTGTCCGCCACCCGGTCGGCCGCGGCGCCGTTTCGCGCCGGTGCCGCCGCGGTCGACATCACGCCGCCGATCGGCACGGTGATGAACGGGGGCACCGCCCCGGCCGTTTCCACCCACGTCCATGACCCGCTCCACGCCAGGGCCCTGGTCCTCGACGACGGCACCAACCGCCTCGCGTGGGTCGTCGTCGACAACTGCCTGATCGACCGCCCGCTCTTCGACGAGGCCAAGCGACTCGTCCGCGCGTCGGTGGGTTTGCCGCCGGATGCCCTCTGTCTTTCGACGACGCACACCCATTCGGCCGGATCGGCGACCGGCGTGCACCTGAGCGAACCGGACCCGGCTTACCGGCAATTGCTCCCCGGCCGGATCGCCGACGCGGTGCGCATCGCGGCCAACCGACTCGCGCCCGCCGCGATCGGGTGGGCGTCCGGGACCGTCCCCCAGCACGTGTTCAACCGTCGCATCCGGCTCAGGCCGGGCACCGTCTACACCAACCTTCTCGGCAAAACCGGCGACGACGCGAAAATGAATTGGTCGTCGCCGAGCCCGGAGGATTTGGAATCCGCGGGTCCGGTGGATCCGGAATTGTTCGTGGTCTCGGTACGGCACGCCGACGGGCGCCCGCTGGCATTGCTGGCGAACTACTCGCTGCACTATGTGGGGGGCGTCGGCGGAGGACACCTCAGCGCGGACTATTACGGGGAATTCTGCGGACGCATCGCCCGGCTTCTCGGCGCCGGGGACGGCACCGGCGATCCCCCGTTCGTGGCCATGCTCAGCAACGGGACCAGCGGCGACATCAACAACGTCGATTTCAGGACCAAGGCACCGCAACGCCCGCCCTACGCCCAGATCCGAAGGGTCGCGAACGACGTCGCCCGCGAGGCCGCGCGTCTCGTCGAGGGACTCCGGCATCGGGACGACGTGGCGCTGCGGCATGCGTCGATGGAGCTCCCGTTGTCGGTCCGGAAACCCACGCCGGACCAGGTTGCCGCCGCCCGCGGGCTGATCCATGGGCGCGCCACGGGCGAATTGCGGTCATGGCCGGAAATCTACGCGCGCGAGCAACTCCTCCTGGACGCGTATCCGTCCACGGTCTCGCTGCCGGTCCAATTGTTCCGCATCGGCGACCTCGAGATCGCGCAATGGCCGGGGGAAATCTTCGCGTCGTCGGGGCTTGCCCTGAAGGCGGCGGCCAAACCCGGCGCGTTGTTCAACATCGGTCTGGCGAATGGCTGGTACGGATACATCCCGCCGCCGGAGCAGCACGCGCTCGGCGCCTACGAGACGTGGCGCGCGCGCACGAGTCCGCTCGAGACGAACGCGATTCCCCGGCTGCTCGAGGCTTTTGCCGCCCTGCGCCTCAGCCTGCGTTGACCGGGGTCCCGTGACCACCGTGGTCGGGACGGTGGATGGCATCCTCCGTGGGGCCGCCGGAATCCGCCGCTGGACGGCGCGGCCACGGTGCGGGATCGCGGGCGGTCGCGACCGTCACTGCCATGCCGCGATCAATTGCCGTTCCTGCGCCTTCAGTCGGTTGGGGTCGATCCGATGGGCAAGCCGGCGTGCGGCCTCGCGCTGTTGGTTGGCGCCGAGCAACGCGACGTAGACCGCCTGCCACCGGGGTTCCATGGTCTCCCAATCCATGGGCGGTTGCTCCACCAGCGCGAGCCCGCCCGCCGCATCGCCCCGTCGCCAGGTCGCCAACGCAAAACCGTAGCGCCACCCGGGTTGGTTCGTCCTCGTCCTCGCCAGGTTCCCGAGCGCCGCGAAGGCGAATTCCGATTCCTTTCCAAACAGCGCCTCCATCCACGTGCGTTCGCCGGCCACGATCTCCTCGCCCGGCATGAACGCGTTCAGCAGGCGCAGCGTGTCCAGGGACAACTTCAGATCGTCCAGCGGCTTCGCGAGCCGCAGCAAGCGCCGGCCGGCATCCAGCGCGAATTCCGGGACTTCGATCAGGGATTGGTAGCCCTCGATCGCGACCTCGGGCAATCCGACGGATTCCGCCTGTCTGGCGGCGAGAAACAAGGCCTGCGGTATCCGGGGCCGGACCTTCAGCGCGTCGCGGAAAAGAGCCTCGCCTTCGGCCCGCCGACCCGCGCGCATCGCGACGATGCCCCGGGCTGTCGCCGTCAGCGCCGCGTTCACCGGGTTGGGAGTCTCCGCGGCGATCTGCCCGATCTCGTTCGTCTGGCCCAGTGCCAGCATCGCGTCCAACCGGACCGACATGAGGACGGGATTGGTCCGGCACCGTTCCATCGGAAGAAGCCCCAGCGCTTCGGCATTCGATCCATTCCGGTTCAGCCACAATGCCAGGGTGCTCATCTCGCCCACGGTGGGCACTGCCGGCGCCATGGCCAACGCCCGCTCGGCCAGCGCCGACTTCGACGATGGATCGATCCGGGCCCGCACATCCAGGGCGAGCAGGCGTGCCGACAACGGGGCGTTGGTCCTGCCCTCGATCAAGCGGACCAACAGTTCGTCCTGCGCCCGGCCCAGATCGCTTCCGGCGGCCAGAAGCTCGACGGAGCGCTCTCGAAAGCCCGATTTCCCGGCCGCAAGATCCCAGAGCAGGCTTTGGCCCTCGCCACGGGCCCGGGGATCGACGCTGCCCACCAGCAACCGGCCCAAGTCGAATTGAGCCTCCGGATCGGCCGGGAATTCCCGGAGGATCCCCCGCGCGTATTGGATCGCGCGCGCCTGGTCGCCCAACCGGAGCACATGGCGCAATACCATCCGAAGCACCGCGGGATCCTTCGGGAAAGTCTTGGAGGCAGTGGCTAGCCACGGGCCGCTGCGGTCGACCCTTCCCAGCCGAATGGCGAGTCCCGCCGCGTCCAGCCAATCCTGGCGCGTGGCCTGGCCGCTGCGCAGCACGTTCTCCCAGGCTTCCAAACCGACGGCCTCGCCGGTCTTCGCGCACACCTGGCCGGTCGCGCGGGCGACGTCGACGTCGGCCGGGGCCATTTTCTGGGCCGTCTGCGCGAGCCGGGTCGCGCCGGCAACGTCACCGGCGGCAAGCATCCGGCTCGCCTCGCGGGCAACCTGCGCCGCGCGGTAGCGCTTGAAGCGGGCATAGGCGGGCCGTGAGGCCAGCAGGCCGACGCCGATCACCACCACCAACACCCCCATGAAGATCGCCCATCGGGTCGCCGGACTCCACTGCCTAGCCGGGGGAACCGCTGCCGGAGGGATGCTGGCCGACAAGGGTTGGCTCATGGCAACTCCTCAACGATGGGGAGCGTAGGGTTCGAAGCGAAAACACTTGGGCAACTCGCGCCGCGCGATGTCGAGCGGCGGTTCGCCCTTTTGGTACGGCACGAAGCACGAAACCAACTCGACCCCCAACATGTGCCGGTCGGTCGGCAACATCCCGTATTTCTCGGGAAGCGACGTGAACTTGTCGGAAAAATCGAAATCCACGGTCTGCCCGTTGCGCATCACGTTCCAGACCAGTAGCGCCCGGGTATCCCCACGGGAGAAATGGAACACCATGAACCGGAGCGGGTGGCCATCGATCGCGATCTCGGTCTCGCCGACCGCGCCCTCCTGCTTCCATCCGGATCCGGGCATGCAGACGTCGGGCCGGTGGTGGAGCGCCGTGCGGCTCATCGCCGACGGGCGCCAGAAAAGGTGGTGCACGCTGACCCGACCGAGCGGGGCGTCGACGACCTTGCGATCGATCACCGCGCCGTCGGTCGCTCCCAATTGTGCCCATACCGCGGGGTCGAACTCCTGCTTGGCATTGCCCGAATCCGATCCCATGAGTGCCGCGAACTGGGGCTTGGTCTGCGGCCGTGCCTTCCATTGCAGCACCCCGTACCACACGTGCACGCCCGCGAACATCGCCAGGGTGACACCCAACAACGGGCGGAAGTCCGGCACGTGCCCCCAGCTCAGCATCCCGATCCGCTCGCGCCAACTCCCGGCATCCTTGCGCGGCCAGATGTCCTTCGCCCCGCGTGCCAGCCACAGGCCTCCCAGGAACACCACCCCGTACAGCGAGTACATGGCGATGTTGCCCACCAGGTCGTGCGCCGAATGCATGGCCTCGTTCCCCTGGTGTTCGACGATCCAGCACAGCGTGAGGGTCCGCGCGAAGTTGCTGGCCAGCGCGAGGAAGATCGCCAAAGCCACCAACGCGACCCGGCGCGCCGTGGAGATCCACAGCAACTCCCCCACCGCCAGCGCCATCATGAGTACCGACTGCAGCGAGCGGATGCCCGAGCACGCCTCGACGATGCCGACCGTCCCGCGGGAAAGGTGGAGCACCGCGCCCTCGGTGCTGACCGGCACGCTGAGCCACAGCAGCGTCTCGGACACCACGCCGGCCACGCCGATCATCAGCGATTGCTGGAACGGTTGGGCGATCTTCGCCGGCCAGGGAACCGCGGTCAGGAAGAACAGCAGGGGGAACAGCGTGATCACCAGCAGGCGCCGTCCGCCCAGCCACCACGCCCCGGCCATCGAGAAGGCGATCTTGGCGAGGTTGATGCCCCACAGGACGATTCCCGATTGCGAATACTCCTCGCGGTACACCTCGAGCGGGAAGAGTCCCAGCCCCGGGATCGCCAGCAGCCATGGGCTCAGACGCCACGTCCCCTGGCCTTCCTCGCCGCATCGCTGCCAAAACGCCGCGTCCTGCGCCCCCAGGCGCCGCCACAGGAAGAAGAACATCCCGAAGGGCACCGCCCATCCGTAGGCGTAGTCCGAGTCGTACCGGGCCCAGTACGGCACGCAGACCAGGATGGACCAGATCCAAAGCACCGCCTCGAGGATGGTGAACGCCCAGTTCACCCGCCATTGCCCCGACGCCCGGGTGACTTCGGGAACCCCGGTGTTCCGACCGATTGCCTGCGACATAGCCTTGTCTGTTGGGACCGTTCTTGGTTCAGCGGAACTGGGTCAACGCCAGACCGGTCAGGAGGATCCCAAAGGCCGCGATGCCCATCCCGATGCGTTTGAGCCGCTCGGGCATGGCCACCAACCACGCGGCGAGATCCCGGACCCGCCAGGGGGCCTGGACCCACCACACCGCGAGCACGATGACCGCGTAGCACCACCCGGCCACCACCACCCGCCACGGGCTGTCGTGGATCCGCTGGACGTCGAGGATCCGGTCGCACCCGAGCAGGGCCACCACGCAGGCCCCGCGGACCGCCAGGAAGTCCTGCACGAAAAAGCAGCAACCGATCCCCAGCAGGGCCGAACCCGCGTACATGATCGGCCGCCATTCCGCGAAATCGCTCAGATCGGAACTGTACAGGTTCCAGACGAACCATGCCGTGCCGCCCAGCATCAGGAAAACACCGGGTGCCACCCGCCGCGGGAACCGTTGCAACCATGGACCCACGGCCGCGGGCCGAAGGAACGCCAACAACCCTGCCACCCCATGGGCCATACCCAGGGCCAATCCGATCTGCGAAAGATTCATTGCGTTGCCAATCCGATGGGTTCGACCCGGTCCGATCCCGCCGCCATGCCCGGTTCCGGGCCGTCCAGATTCACGATCGCCGGGTCACCGTACAGTGTAAACGTCCCCGTCCGCTCGATCCGCACGTCCATCACCTGCCCGACGTGCCGTGGGGATCCGGCAAAAACCACGATCTTGTTGCACCGGGTCCGTCCTTCCAGACGCGCCGCGTTCCGCCGGCTCGGACCCTCGACCAGGATCTCGACCGTCCGCCCCACCAAAGCGTCGAAGCGTCGCATCCCCTGCTCGTTGATGCGGTCGAGGAGTCGACGGTGCCGTTCCTCGATCACCTCGGCCGGCACTTGGTCGGGCATCGCCGCCGCCGGCGTGTCCCGCCGCTGCGAGTACTTGAACACGTACGCCATGTCGAATTCCACCGCGTCGCACAACGACAGCGTCTCCGCGAAGTCCGCCTCGGTCTCGCCCGGGAAACCCACGATCACGTCGGTGCTGACGCCCATCGCCGGCTGGATCGCCCGCAGTTTCCGGACGATTTCGAGGTAACGCTCCCGCGTGTAGCCGCGGTGCATCAACCGCAGCATCCGGTCCGACCCGCTTTGCAGCGGCAGGTGCGCGCTCTCGACGAGTTTCGGAAGCCGGGCGAACGCCTCGATCAGGTCGTCCCCATACCCCTTGGGATGCGGCGACGTGAAGCGGATGCGCCGGAGTCCGTCGACGTCGTGGACCGCGTCGAGCAACTGCACGAAAGCACTCTTGCCGTCGCGGACCGGGTAATCGCGGCGGCCGAAGCTGGTGACGATCTGCCCGAGCAAGGTGACCTCGCGCACGCCCCGTTCGGCAAGGCGGCGGCACTCGTCGACGATGTCCGGGATGGACCGGCTGCGTTCCCCGCCGCGGGTGGCGGGCACGATGCAGAACGTGCAGTGCTGGTTGCAGCCCTGCATGATGCTGACGAAGGCGGAGACTTGGCCGGATGTCGCGGTCGGCTCCCCCGCCAGCACGAGGTGTTCGCGGACCGCCGACTGGCTCCCGGCTTCCTCCGCGGTTTCCACGATGCGCTCGCGGCGGTGTGCCAACAGGTCGTCGAGGTACTCGCCGGTCCGGTGGAGTTTCTGGGTCCCGACGACCAGATCGAGCCCCGGCAACTGGCCGAGGAGTTCGTCGCCGCGGCTTTGGGCCATGCAACCGAGGAAACCGTGGATCTGCCCGGGGCGTGCACGCCGGGCCTGCCCGATCACCGACTGCATCTTGCCGATGGCTTTTTGCTCGGCCAGATCGCGGACGCTGCAGGTGTTGAGGAGCACGACGTCCGCCATCGCCTCGCTGGCCGCGAGCGTGTAGCCGCGCGCGACCAGCTGGGCCGAGACGGCCTCGCTGTCGCGTTCGTTCATCTGGCACCCGTAGGTCTTGATGAAAACGCTCGGCATGTTCGGGAACCGCAGGGGAGTCTAGAAACGCTCGGGGCCGATGGAAAGGACCAGAACCAAGCCCCTCATTGGAACCGCGCCCGCTCGGCCCGCACCCATTCGATCACCCGCGCCGCGGCATCCGCGACCTTCAGGGGTTCGAGCACCCCGCCGCGGGGCTTGAACTCGACCTCGCCCTTCGCCAGCGATTTCTCGCCGATGCCCACCCGGAGCGGGAATCCCACCAACTCGCTGTCCTTGAACTTCACCCCCGGCCGCTCGTCCCGGTCGTCGAGGATGACCTCGATCCCGGCCGACTCCAGTTCGGCGGCCAAAGCGTCCGCCGCGACCCTCGCCGGCGATCCCGGCGCGACGCCCAGCGGCGTGATGCAGACTTCGAACGGGGCCACGGCCACCGGCCAGAGGATGCCGTCCTTGTCGTTGCACTGCTCGATCACCGCCTGGAGCGTGCGGGTCACCCCGATGCCATAGCAGCCCATCACCAACGAATGACGCAGCCCGTTCTCGGCGAGGAAGGTGGCGTTCATGAGGTCGCTGTACTTCGTCCCCAGCTTGAAAACGTGCCCGACCTCGATCGCGCGCCGGATCTTCAGCGGCAGGCCCGACGCCACGCTCGCCTCGCCGGCCCGCACCGTGCGCAGGTCCACCCACTGCGTCACCCGGATGTCGCGGTCGATCTCCACATGACGGAAGTGCCAGCCGTCCTCGTTCGCGCCGGTGGCCATCCCGCGCGCGCCGCGCAGGGCCTCGTCCGCGTACACTTTCACCTTCGCGGGAACGCCCGAGACGGCGCCCAGCGATCCCGGCCTCGCGCCGAGCGTCGCCACGCATTCGTCGGGCGTCGCCGGCCTGGCCGCGGCCGCGCCCGTGCGCGCCATCACCTTGGCCTCGTTCAACTGGTCGTCGCCCCGCAACAGGAAGAGCGTCGGCTCGGAGTCCACCATGTAGACCAGCGTCTTGATCTGCCGCCGCGGTTCCACCCCGTGGGGGGCCGCCGCCAGCGCGTCGATGGTCACCACGCCCGGCGTCGCGAACTTCTCGGGCGCCGCGCCGGTACCCTCGGCCGGCGTCGGCTGCGCCGGACCCCGGCTGGTGGCCTTCTCGATGTTGGCCGCGTATCCGCTGGCCTCGCAGTAAACCACGTCGTTCTCGCCCGTCTCCGCCGGGACCATGAACTCGTGCGAATGGCTGCCGCCGATCACGCCCGTGTCGGCTTCCACCGCGAACGCGCGCAGGCCGCACCGCGCGAAGATCCGCGTGTAGGCATCGAACATCCGCTTGTAGCTCGCCATCGCGCCCTCGTCCGTGGCATCGAAGGAATACGCGTCCTTCATCACGAACTCCTTGGCGCGCATCAGGCCGAACCGCGGGCGGATCTCGTCCCGGAACTTGGTCTGGATCTGGTAGAAACACTTCGGAAGCTGCCGGTACGAGTTGATCTCGCTGGCGCACAGGTGGGTGATGACTTCCTCGTGCGTCGGTCCGAGCACCCATTCGCGCTGGGCGCTGTCCTTCACCTTGAACAACACGTCGCGCGCGGTCTCGTACCGGCCCGATTGTTGCCAGATTTCCGGCGGCTGCAGCGCCGGCATGAGCACCTCGATGCCCCCGGCACGGTCCATTTCCTCGCGGATGATGCGCTCGATCTTGCGCAGGGCGCGCAGGCCCGCCGGCAGGAAGGTATACAGCCCGCCGGTCAGCTTGCGCACCAGTCCCGCCCGCAGCAGCAGTTGGTGGGAAACGATCTCGGCGTCCGACGGCGTCTCCTTGAGCGTCGGGATGAATGTCTGGGTCCAGTTCATGTCGGTTGACTCCGTGAAAACGCCGGGCGCGGAACCCGGCCACTGCCGATGTTCCGCGCCCGGTTGCAAAATGGGTTCTACTTCACCGTGTTCACCAGCGGCGCCATGCCCTGGATCCGCACCTCGAGGCGGTCGCCCGACTCGATCGGCCCCACGCCGCTGGGCGTGCCCGTCAGGATCACGTCGCCCGGCAGCAGGGTCATGTTCACCGAGATGAAACTCACCAGATGGAAGCAGTTGAAGATGAGTTGGCTGGTGTTGCCGTTCTGCCGCAGCTGCCCGTTTTGGAACAGCTGGATGCTGAGGTCGTGCGGG
>WBXI01000161.1 GCA_008933025.1 Verrucomicrobiota bacterium | reverse complement strand
TGCCGTTGCCGAGGGGGAAGGGACCGAGTTTCAGCGGCGTTGCGGCGAGGTCGTTCAGGAATTCCAGGACGTCGCTGCTGGCGATGGACGCCGCGAAACGGCGTTGTCCGATGGCGGGATTCCCATAGGTCCAGGCGGCCTCCGCCGTCCCGGTCCCGGTATAGCAATTGCCCGAGAGATCCACGGTCGCCGTGCCGAAGTTGAGGCCTTGGTAACCCATGGGAGAGGCGCTGCCATGGAACTCGACGCCGCCGAGGGAATCCCACCTTCCGGCCACGTGGACGTCCGGCGTCTTGGGCGCTCCGGGAGCCAACCGCCATGCGAACAGGTACGCCATGTCGAGGGATGTCGTCCCGGAGATCCCGGCCGTGCGACTGAGCGTCAGCCGTGCGCCGGCGTCGTAATACCCGATCGGGGCGGTCATCGGCACCACCAGCGGCATGCTTTTGGTCTCGCCCTGCGCCTGGACGTAGAACGAGCCATCCGGCAGGAGCGTGAACGGGTCGAGCGGCAGGGTCGCGTTGATCGGTTGGGCCGTGAAGGTCTTGCCCAACACCCGGAGGTTCACGCCCGAGAGTTCCATGCCGGTGTTTTTGAAATGCGCCGAGAAGTTGCCGCCGCCCGGTCCCTCGATCCGGAAAATGTTCCCGATGGCCACCGGCGAATTGTTGAGGACAACGTCGAAGAAGATCGCGCCCAAGGGCGTGAAGCTGACCATGCCCACCGCGGAGCCGCCGATAGGAACGCCGGGCAGGCTCGGACTGATGGAACCGGTGACGGTGAGTGCCGACGGCCGGAGCAGCACGTCCGCCCCCGCCCCGATGGCCGCGAACGCGGGATTGCCAAGCTTCAGGGCCGCATTGAGGCGTCCGTGGACCTCGAACCGGGTGTCGGAATCATACAGGACCAACTGCGGCTTCGATGCGCTTTGCCAGGTGAAGCGCTGCTCCTGCGCCCCCGAGAACGCGATGAGTTCCGCGTTGTCCGGCAAGTCCAGGGTCACGACGATGCGTCCGTTGGCATCCGCCACCACCCGCGCACTCGCGGGTACCGTGCCCTTGGTGGAAAGCCGGAGTTGCGGCGACCGGCTGATCTGGATGTCGCCCGCGTTCGCGAAGTCGATGACCGCCGACCATGGGCCATGGTTGTCATAGGTGAACGGAGCGGCCGCCCCGGCGAGGCCGTGGATCGATCCCGACGCCAACACCACCCCGCCCTCGCCGAATTCGAACCGGGCCGGATCGAAAGCCAATTTGTAATGGGCCGGGCACCCGATGAACCCCGCCTCGAAACGGGCCGAGAGCTGGGTCTTTCCGGGAAGGGGCGCGATCCGCATGGGGCCGCGGACGATGGGCGCCAAGGAGAACCCGGTCCCGGACAGCTTGTTCTTGGGGTCGGTGCCCAATTCGACCTCGGAGCCGTCCGAGAGCAGGTCGCCGTCCGTGTCCGGGTTGAGCGGATCCGTCCCATAGACCGTCATTTCCTCCATGTCCGTCAGGCAATCGCCGTCGCTATCCAGGGAGGCGGACCGGAGCAACCGTTCCACTTTGAAGTATTGCGCGTCGTTGCCGGAATTGGGGTCGAACGCCGCCGTTGTCCCCAGGGTCACGGCTACCAAATTGCTGACCGAGTTCAGATCGCTGCCGGCGAGAACCCGATAGTAGGACACCAGCGCCGGAGGGAAGGAGATCTCGATCCTTCCGTCGGGAAGACGATGTCCCTGCGCGAGAAAATCCGCGCCGAGGGCCGATGCGGCGGCCACGGTGGCGGCGAACAGCGGGAAGAGCCGCGATGAAAGGGAGGGTTTCATGGGAGGGAGATTTGACGTCGATCGAATGGGCGGGTTTCCGGCAAACTGCGGATGGGAACCCGGGCCCGGCGAAATGTCCGCTTCTGGGAAAGAACGCGGCGTCGCCACGAGCCGTCGGGCATCCCACGCGGGAAAAATCGCACGGCGGATCTACCAGTCCACGCTACGGGCGCGGGAGGTGGCGACAAGACCAAGGCTTGGCGAACAAGGGGCCGAAGTTGCCACGTGGCCCCGCAACCAAGGCCTGGATGCCTGCGCATCCCCGGGAATCCCAACCCGGCCACGGCCCGTTCGGGTTCCTTGGACTGCAACCCGGCGCTTCCCATCCCGGCGGTGTGGCCCGGCGCGACCGCCATGCGGCGTCACTCGGGGAAGGGACGGTTTCTACGGCAGCAATTCGATCCGGTACAAACGGGCGTCGTGGTTCTGCAGGGCACTCGCATCCTGGTATTCGAAGGTCGAGGGGACGTAGTCGGCGGGAATCTCGATCGGCGCGGAGATGTCGGTGAAGTCCCATTGTCCGCCGGCCGTGGCCAGGGTCGCCGCCTGCACGACATAACGGCGTCCGGCGATGCATGACCACGCGATCCGGATGCCTCCGGACTCGGGTTGAACGGCCGTGATGCGAAACGGATGGGCCCGATAGAGCGCGCGGACTTCCGCCGGACCGAGCGCCCTGTTGTAGAGGGACACGTCGTCGATGGCTCCCTTGAACGCGGTCCGGTTGGCGGCGAACGTGTAGAGGGAATTCACGCCGATCGAGAGGAATGCGTCCGAGAACCGGATCGGTCCCGCGAAGGCCCGGGTCTGGGGCAGGGCGTCGCCGTTCATATAATGCCGGACGGTGGTGCCGTCCCACGTGGTGGCGAGGTGGGTCCATTGCCCCTGCGGCACGGCGCCTTGGTCGCGGTCCATGAGATTCCAGGGTTGGTTGCCGTCGTTGCTGAGCAGCGTGCCGAAGTTGCCGGGGGACGAACCCGTCGACGTCAGGCCGAAGGTGCCGAACCAGTACGACAGCCTTCCCTCGCCTTCCTTGGCAAGGATGGGGGCGTCGCGGCCGATGTCGTCGCACCGGACCCAGGCCGCGAACGAGATTTCCGCGGCGATGTGCAGCGAGGGGGCATCGGGCACGGACACATAGGCGGCACCGGGGCCCAGCGTGCCGTCGAAATAGAGGGCGCCGCCGGCGAGCCCGCGGGTCCAGGTGTCCCCGGTGGGATTGAGCAGGACGCCGTGGTTGCCGGCCCCGGAGTCATCCCGGATCTGGGTCCCGCCGCCCTCGTCGAAGCTCCAGTGGCCGACCAATCCCGGCTTCACGCCGACCAGCGTCCGGATTTCCTCCGGCCCGAGGGCATGGTTATAGAGCCGGGCCTCGCCGAGGACGCCTTTGAACGCCGTGTTGTCGAACGGGGAATTGGCGCCGATGACCAGCGGGTTGTCCGAGACATGGACGGGGCCCGCGAAGGAGGCGGTCTGTGGCAATAGGACCCCGTTGAGGTAATGCCGGACGACGCTGCCGTCCCATGTGCTGGCAAGATGGGTCCAAAGTCCCGGAAACACCGAGCCTTGGTCGCGGTCGAGGATGGTCCAGGGCATGTTGCCGTCCGCATCGAGGAGCACGCCGAAGTTCCCGCTCCCGAAGAGGCCGAACCAATAGCACGCCTGTCCGGTCCCCTCCTTGTCCAGAAGGGGCGCGTCGCGACCGACCTCGTCGGGGCGGACCCAGACGGCGAACGACAATGCGGTGGTGAGGTGGAGCGACGGGGAATCGGGAATCGTGACCCGGGTGGCGCCGGCGCCCGGGATGCCGTCGAAACGGAGCGCGGCGGAGATGCCATCCATGCCGGTCGTCCACGTGCCGGCCTTCGGATTGACCAAGACGCCGTCGTTGCCGTTGCCCGACGCGTCGTGGATGGCAATGCCCGTGCCCTCGTCGAACCGCCAGTGCCCGACGACGCCCGCCCGGGCGGGAAAGGCGAGGGCGACGCCGGCCAGCAAGGAGAGGGCGGGGAAACATCCTGTCTTCATGGTGATATTCTTGGCGGGTTTTGGGGCCGCACCGACCCTTCGTGGCCAGCCCTCATCACGCTCGATCGAGACGGGTATCGGAGCCACTCGAAAGACGGCGCGCGGATTGGCGAGGACTGCCCATCGGGAGACATGGGCGGGAGGGAAGGGAAGGGGGCAAAGGGAAGCCTCGACGGGCCGCGGGCGAATCCGGAGCATGGAACGGCAGGCAGATTCCTGCCGCGAAGACATGAACAAGACACTCCTGGCCCTGGGTCCGGTCGTGGTTGCGGCGACACTCTCGGCGGCGAAGCCCCAGTGGCCGCAGTTCCGCGGCCCCAATGCCTCCGGGGTTGCCGACGACGCCCGGCCGCCGGTTCGTTTCGGTCCCGATACCAACCTGCTTTGGAAAGCCGACGCGCCGCCGGGATTGTCCGGGCCCGTCGTGTGCGGCGACCGGGTTTTCCTGACCGGGTTCGCCGGCAAGGAATTGGTCACGCTGGCCTACGACGGCCGCGACGGCCGCGAGGTGTGGCGCCGGGCCGCCCCGGCGACGTCGATCGAGCCGTGCCATGAGTTCAGTTCGCCCGCGGTGCCGACGCCCTGCACCGACGGCAAACGCGTCTACGTGTATTTCGGTTCGTTCGGGGTCGTTGCCTACGATTTCGCGGGCGCGGAAGTCTGGAGGCGCCGTTTCGAGCGCCTGCCCTCCCAATACGGCACCGCCACCTCGCCGATCCTGGCGGGTGGAAGTCTCATCCTGCAGCGCGACGGCGACAGTACCAACGCGCAGCTCGTTGCCCTTTCGCCGACGACGGGAAAGACGGTGTGGGAATCGTCCCGTCCGCTGGCGGGGTCCTGTTATTCGACGCCGATGGTGTGGCGACACGACGGCATCGAGGAACTGATCGTGCAGGGCAAGGGACGCGTCGCGGCCTATGACCTCGGCGGCGGTCCGCCGAAGTGGTGGGTGCGTGGCTGGGGGTTTTCCGCGGTGACCACGCCGGTCGCCGGCGACGGGATGTTGTTTGCCGGCGGCAGCGGTATGGGCGATCCCACGGGTCCGGACGACCCGTTGATGGACTGGAAACGGTTGGTCGGCGAGTTCGACGCGAACAAGGACGGGCAACTGGCACTGGACGAGGTGCCGTTGTCGGTGGTCTGGCACATCCGCAAGGAACTGCCGATGGACGTCCCGGGGAATTCCTTTCCGATGCGGAACCTCATGCAGTGGCTCGTGGACACGGACAAGAACGGGATCGTGACCAAGGCGGAATGGGACGCGTCGGAGGCGTTCGCCAAGGACAAGTTCAACGCCGACCGGTTCGTCGCCATCCGTCCCGGCGGACGGGAGGACAGCACCGGCAGCCACGTGCAGTGGGAAACCACGAAGGGCCTCTCCGAGATGCCGTCGCCGTTGTTCTATCGCGGGCGCCTGCATTTCCTGCGCGACGGTGGGCTGTGGACGGTGGTGGATCCCAAGACCGGCAAACGGACCGTCGACCGCGAGCGGTTGGGATCGGGCGGCCAGGCGGTGGCCTCGCCCATCGCGGCGAACGGTCATATCTATACGGTCAACGAATCCGGGACCTTCGTCGTGCTGCGCGCCGGCGACACGCTGGACGTGGCGGCGGTGAACAAGCTGGGCGAGAGTGTCCGCTGCACCCCGGCCCTCGCGGACCGTGCCCTCTACGTCCGGTCCGCGGGCCACCTGTGGGCATTCGGGACCGCGCCACAGCCGTCTGTTTCGGCGAATCCGAACCCGTGAAGCGGAACCCGGCCAACTTCCTCGGCGCTTTCCTTGTCGGCGTGGCCCTCGGGGTCGCCCGGGCCTTGTCGGCCGCCGACACGGCGGTGACACCGGGTGACGCGCCCGTCGTCGTGCCCCTGTCGTCCCTCGATCTCGGTCGACTCCTCCAGTACGAGGCCTCGCCCCAGGCCAACAAATCGGTCGGGGGCCGTCCCCTGTCGATTGCCGGCCGCAAGTTTGCCACCGGGGTCGGCACCCACGCCCGCAGCGTTCTCTGGATCGATCTCCAGGGCGGTTCGCAACGGTTCGTCGCGTGGGTGGGCATCGACGACGAGGTGGTGCCGCCGATCGTGCTCCGGGAATTGCGGAGCGCCGTCGGCAAGGGGTTGGAAGAATCCCGACGGATCAATGGCCGGGTGATGTTCCAGATCTACGGCGACGGAAAGCGGCTCTGGAAAAGTCCGGCCATGCAGCCGGGCATGCCCGCCGAAAGGGTCGACGTCGATCTCGTCGGGATCCGCACGCTGGTCCTCGTGGCCGCCAGCCTCGGGGAGGCCGTGAATCTCGACCACGCCGACTGGGCCGACGCGCAGTTCCTGGTTGCCGGCGGGAAGCCCCGCGCCATCGATCCCCCGCGCGAGGAAGCGCGGGTGCTCACCCCGCCGGAGTCGCCGCATCCCCGCATCAACGGGGCGCGGGTGTTCGGCACACGCCACGGGTCGCCCTTCCGGTTCACGATTCCGGCGACGGGCGAGCGGCCCATGCGGTTCGCGGCCCGGGGATTGCCCCGGGGATTGAGTCTGGACCCCGCGACGGGACGCATCGCCGGCGTGTCGCCTGGCTCCGGTCGGTGGGAGGTCGTGCTCCGGGCCTCCAACCGGTTGGGCACGGCGGAAAGCCGTCTGGCGATTGTCTCCGGCGACGCCCTCGCGCTGACGCCCCCGATGGGTTGGAACACCTGGAACGTATTCGGGGGGAGTCCCGACGACGCCAAGGTCCGGGCCGCGGCCGACGCGATGGCGCGCAGCGGCCTGATCGACCACGGTTGGACTTACATCAACATCGACGACTGCTGGCAGCGAAAGCACAGCGCGACCAATCCGTCCGTCGGGGGCGCGCCGAGGGACGGGGAGGGGCGGATCATGCCGAACGCGAGATTTCCGGACATGAAGGCCCTCTGCGACCACATCCATGGGCTTGGACTGAAGGCGGGGATCTATTCTTCCCCGGGTCTCTATACCTGCCAGGGACACGCCGGCAGCCTTGGGCACGAGGAACAGGATGCCCGGCGGTATGCCGAATGGGGATTCGACTACCTGAAATACGACTGGTGCTACACGTCGTACACCGCGGACGACGTCAGCCTCCACCACCAGCGGATCCCGTGGGCGACCATGGCCAAGGCGCTGGCGGGGACGAAACGCGACATTGTCTTCAGCCTGAGCGAAACCCTGGACGTCTGGCCGTGGGCGCGCGAGGTCGGGGCCAATTGCTGGCGGACCACGGGCGACATCCAGGACACCTGGGCAAGCATCGACGGCATCGGATTCAACCAGAACGGCCGCGAGATCGTGGCGGGTCCGGGGCATTGGAACGACTGCGACATGTTCGAGGTCGGGATGCTGGGTGGCGGAAAGCTTCGTCCCACCCGCCTCACGCCCAACGAGCAGTACACCCACGTGAGCCTGTGGTGCCTGCTCGCGTCGCCGCTCCTGATCGGTTGCGATCTCGCCCAACTGGACGATTTCACCCGGGGTTTGCTGGCCAACGACGAGGTCATCGCGGTGAACCAGGACCCGTTGGGGCGGCAGGCCCGGCGGGTGGCGCGGGACGAGAACGTCGAGGTGTGGGCGAAGGAAATGGAGGATGGCAGCCGGGCGGTGGGTCTGTTCAACCGCGGCGAATTCGAGGAACGGGTGGAGGTCCGCTGGGCGGACATCGGCCTGGCGGGGCAGGCTTCCGTCCGCGATCTCTGGCGCCAACGGGACCTCGGCGAATCCGTCGGTTCCCATGCCATCCGCGTCCCGCGCCACGGGGTGGCCTTGATCCGGATCCAACGCCGGGCGCGGTAGGCCGGGCGGGAAAGCGGAACCGCTCGGGCCGATGCCGGCTGGATCCGGCGACCGTCGCGCCTCACGGGGCCAGGACGGTTTCGAACAGCGGCGCGAGGAGCAACGCACCCTCCGTGGTGAGATGGTTGTCGTCGCTGTAAAACACGACGCCGTCCCGCTCCACCGCCAGTTTGCCGTCGGGCATCGCGAACAGGGGCGATGGATCCAGCAACCGTCCCCCCAAAGCCTCGATCTCGGCGCGCATGGCGATGAACGCGGCATTGCGCCGTTCCCAAGCCGACCGGGTGTCCTCGATTTGCAGCGATGGGCGCCACGTCGACCTCTGGGCAAGGCCACGCGGCACGTCCACGAGGGGCTTGGGAACGTCCAGCATCACCCAGACTCGGCTTCCTGCCGCCCGCAGCTCCCGGACGGTGTCGAGCAGACGGGTCCGCACCAAAGCCTGCCGGTCCGACGACGCATCCGGTTCGTTCCCTTCCAGACTTCCCGCATACAGGGGCCAATAGGCGGCCAACACGGTGTTGGAAACCGCGTGTCGCCGCACGTGGTCGACCACCGCCCGCGACAATCCGAGCGAGATGGAACGTTCCGTGTTCGAGGCCACGTGGTGATAGTCGACGATCGGCACGGTGGTGTGGCGCGCCACCACTTCGCCGGCCACCCCGGCGCGACGGCATGCGGCATCCAGTCCCGGCAAGACCGACATCGCATGGCTGTCGCCCTACAACAGCACCGCGACGGACGCGGCCGGATTCGTCGCGCCGATCCGGTGCAACCGCCCGTTCGCGAGGTCGCCGGGCAGGCTGGCAATGTGGACGGGACCGCGGGCGCGGGCCGACGCAAAGGCGATGGCGGCCGGCGGAAAGCGCGCGGGGAAACCGCCGCCGAGGATGATTCCCGCGGCCGCCGCCAGCATGCCGCACGCGGCGGCGGCCGCGACGGCGAGGACCCGGGCGCGCGGCGCGCGGCGCGCGCATTCCCCGCCGGAACGGGGTCTCGATCCATCGCCAACTCGCGACCGCCAGCCCGAAGCCAAGGGCAACCAGCCCGAGTCGTTCCCATGCCGGAATCCCGCCCAGTGCCGTCGCGTGCGCGAAGGCGAGGATCGGCCAATGCCAGAGGTAGAGCGAATAGGAGACCAGCCCGACAAACACCATCGGGCGACTGGCGAGGCATTTGCCGACGACGGTGAGCCCGTCTCCGTCCCGTTCTCCGGCGGGCCTGCGATACGACCAGATGACGGCGGCCGCGCCCAATGCCGGCGCGAGCGCGCCGGGCCCGGGGAAAGGCGTGGAATGGCCATAGGCGAATGCCGCCGCGGCAATCGACGCGATGCCCAGCGCGGCCACCGTTTCCCGTGCCCAGCGGGGCACGCGCCGTGCCCCGTCCGGGAGGCATGCCAGCAGGCAGCCCGCCAGCAATTCCCACGCCCTCGACGGCAGCCAATAGAACGCCACGGCGCCGTGCCGTGGCGTGGCGTACATCGCGACGCCCAGGCTGGCGGCCGCGGCGATGCCGAACACCGCCGCCAACCGCGCCCGGGAACCGCCGCCCACCCACCGCGTGCTCAGCAACAGGATTGCCGGCGGAAACAGCACGTAGAACTGCTCCTCCACCGCCAGGGACCACGTGTGCAACAGGGGAAGTTCCTTGGGGGCCTCGCCGAAATACTGCGTGTTGGTCGCGAAATAGTGGTTGGCCATCGCCACGGCCTGCGCCGCCGCGGATCCCGCCATGCCGACGTACTGGTCGGGGTACAGCAACCACCAGCCTCCCGCGAGCGTCGCGGTCACCATGACCACCGCCGCCGGCATGATGCGCCGAACCCGGCGTTCCCAGAATCCGCCCAGGGTGAACGTGCCCCGCTCGCGTTCCCTCAGGATCAATCCCGCGATGAGGAATCCCGAAATCACGAAGAACACGTCGACGCCGACATAGCCGCCGTCGGGCGGGAATCCCGCGTGGAAAAAGACCACGGCAAGCACTGCCACGGCGCGCAATCCGTCCACGTCGGGTCGGTAGTCGTGCGGCGGCGATCCGGATGGTGCCGGGGTTTCTGCCATCGGGGCGGCAACTTTCATCGCCACGGATTCGAAGTCGAACGCCAAATCGGCAGCCGAGCCACCGCGGGGAAATCCCGTCTGGGGACCTCCGCGGCCTGTCTCCCGCGCGGAGCGCTTTGGGACTGCGGTGGCAAG
>WBXI01000160.1 GCA_008933025.1 Verrucomicrobiota bacterium | reverse complement strand
GCGGCGGTGGCGGCCCACGCGGCGGCGATGCGGGTCAACCTGCTCCAGGGATCGATGCCGCCGTGGCACGCCGACGCGCCGCACGGGACCTTTGCCAACGACACGTCGCTCACGCCGCAAGAGACCGCGCGGTTGGCGGCGTGGGCGGATGCCGGGGCGCCGCGTGGCGATGGGCCGGATCCGCTTGCCCTGAACCCGCCGCCGCCGGTCGTGGACTGGCCGCTGGGACCGCCGGACGTGATCGTTTCGATCCCGACGCAGCAGATTCCCTCCTTCAACCAGGCGTCGACGATCCGGTACCGGTACATCACCAACTCGAGCCCGTTCGCGACCAACGTCTGGCTGCGGGCGGTGGTGGTGCGGCCGGAGAACCGGCGGGTGGTGCACCACGCGTTGGTCTTTGCGGGCAACCAGGGGGATCTCTCGGCGTCGGGCGGCGGATTGGGCGGGTTTTTCGCGGGCTACGTGCCGGGCGTGGAACAGACGTTTTTCCCGGATGGCCTCGGCAAGCAGTTGAAGGCGGGCAGCCTCATCGTGTTCCAGATGCACTACACGCCCACGTCCACCCCGCAGACCGACCGCACGGAACTGGGGCTGTACCTTTCCCCGACGCCGCCGGCGCGGGAACTCAAGACCGGCGCGGCGTACAACCTGTCCTTCGTGATTCCCCCGCAATCGAAGTCCGTGCCGACCTCCGCCGACAAGGTCTTCGCCAAGGCGACCACGATCTACGAGATGAGCCCGCACATGCACTTCCGCGGGGCATCGATGCGCTTCGACGCCATCCTTCCCGACCACACGGTGCAAACCCTGCTGAACGTGCCGAACTACGACTTCGCCTGGCAGACGATGTACCGTCTCGCGCAACCGGTGACCGTGCCCGCCGGCACGACGCTGCGCGTCAGCGGGACGTTCGACAACTCGGTCTGGAACCCCTTCAACCCGGATCCGGCCCGCCTGGTTTTCTTCGGCGAGCAGACCTCGGACGAGATGTTCATCGGCTACGTGAACTACGCGGAGAACTGAGTGGCCCCGGGTCGCCATGGGGACGCCGCCGGGCCCGCGTCGTAGGCTCCGCGGCTACGAGGGGACGCGGGAGCGGGAGAGGTCCTCGAGATGGCGGACCACCAGCGCGGTCCAGCCGGTCTGGTGGTTGGCGCCGCAACCGCGCCCGGTCTCGGCGTGGAAGTACTCGTGGAAGAGGACGAGCCCGCGCCAATGGGGATCGTCGGCAAACCGTGGGTCGTCGCCGTGGCAGGGTCGCCGGCCGGCGGCGTCGGGGAGGAACAACGACGCGAGCCGGCGTTCGAGGTCGAGGGCAATCTGCCGCAGCGTGAGTCGGCGTCCGGACCCGGTGGGGAACTCCACGGTGAATTCGTCGCCGTAGAAATGGTGGTAGCGCTCGAGGGCCTCGATGAGGAGGTAGTTGACGGGAAACCACACCGGCCCGCGCCAGTTCGAGTTCCCGCCGAACAGGAAGGAATCCGATTCGCCCGGCAGGTAGCCGACCCGATGGGTTTCTCCGCCGATGGTGACTGAGAACGGGTGTTCCTCGTGGTGCCGGGACAGCGAGCGGATGCCGAACGGCGAGAGGAATTCGGCTTCGTCGAACAGGTAGCGGAAGACCCGGCGGAGCCGGTCGCGGGTGGGGATGGCGAGCAGCAGTTTGCGGCGGCTGTTGGAGCGGGCGAGGGCGATGCCGCGGGCGAGGTCGTGCTTGTGGGTGACGAACCACTTGAGCCGGCGCTGGAACCCCGGCAACCGCGCGATCTCGGCCTCGTCGAGGACCTCGACGGCGATCAGCGGCAGCAAGCCGACGAGCGAGCGGGTGCGCAGCGGCGTGACGCGGCCGTCCATCTCGAGTTGGTCGTAGAAGAAACCGTCGGTCTCGTCCCACAGTCCGGTGCCCCCGACGGTGTTCATGGCCTCGGCGATCTGGACGAAGTGCTCGAGGAACTTGCTGGCCATGTCCTCGTAGGCGGGGTGCAGGCGCTCGCCGTCGTGGGCGAGTTCCAGGGCGATCGCCAGCATCGTGGAACAATAGAACGCCATCCACGCGGTGCCGTCCGCCTGCTGGAGCGTGCCGCCGCCCGGCAGCGGCTTCGAGCGGTCGAACACGCCGATGTTGTCGAGCCCGAGAAACCCGCCGCTGAACAGGTTCTTCCCGGCGGCGTCCTTGCGGTTCACCCACCACGTGAAATTGAGCAGCAGCTTCTGGAACACGCTCTCGAGGAAATCACGGTCGCGGTGGCCGCGCTCGGCGGTGAGTTTGTAGACGCGCCAGGCCGACCACGCGTGCACCGGCGGGTTGACGTCCCCCAGCGCGAATTCGTAGGCCGGCAACTGGCCGTTGGGGTGCATGTACCACTCGCGCAGGAACAGCCCGAGTTGTTGCTTCGCGAACGTCCCGTCGACCCGCGCGAACGGCACCATGTGGAACGCCAGGTCCCACGCCGCGAACCACGGGTACTCCCACTTGTCCGGCATCGAGATCACGTCGCGCGCGTACAGGTGCCGCCATTCCGTGTTGCGGCCCGACAACCGCGCGCCCGGCGGCGGCGGTTGCCCCGGGTCCCCGCACAGCCAGTCGTCGACGACGTAATGGTAGAACTGTTTCGACCACAGCAACCCCGCGTAGCCCTGGCGCACCACCCGGCGTTCCTCCCCGACGAGTCCCCGCGGCAGGCATTGGTCGTAGAATTCGTCGGTCTCGCGGGCACGCATCCCGTGGACCCCGGCGGCGCCCGGGGTGCCGGGCCTCGCGCGGTCGCCCATCCCGGCTTCGGCTTTCGCCACCAGGCGCGTCTCGACCGTCACCGAGGATCCCGCCGGGACCCGGAGCCGGTACCAGGCGGCGACCTTCGAGCCCACGCCCTTCGGGTTCACCGCGGCGCTTTCCCCGCCGACGACCCGCCGGTGGAACGCGTCCTTCACGTGGGCCGATTCGTTCGGCACCCCGTACAACCGCTCGAGGTTGGTGTCGTTCTCGGTGAACAGCAGTTCGGGCACCGTGCCGTCGGACGCCGCGGCGGCCTCCCACACGAAGGGTTCGAGGGCCTCGTGGTGGGTCTCGACCGAATTGGCGTCGCGCGCGCGGATCCGCGGGCGGGTGGAACAACCCTCGTGGGTGCAACCCCACGACCACGTGTTGCGGAACCAGAGCGTCGGCAGCAAATGCAGTTCGGCATCCACCGGCCCGCGGTTCGATACCGTCACGCGCATCAGGAGATCGTCGGGCGACTGTTTGGAATAGGTGGCCTCGACGTCGAAATAGCGGTTGTCGTCGAAAATGCCGGTGTCGCGGAGTTCGAATTCGGGACGGCTTTTCCCGGCGGCGCGGTTCTCGTCGGCGAGGCGTTGGTAGGGAAAGGCTGCCTGCGGGTACTTGTAGAGGGCGCGCGCGAACGAATGGGTCGGGGAGGAATCCAGATGGAACCATTCCTCCTTGGCGTCCTCGCCGTGGTTGCCCTCGGCGTTGGTCAGGCCGAAGAGCCGTTCCTTGAGGATCGGGTCCTTGCCGTTCCACAGCGCGATGGCGACGCACAGGCGGCATTGCCGGTCGCAGAATCCGAGCAGGCCGTCTTCCCCCCACCGGTAGGCGCGGCTCCGGGCGTGGTCGTGCGGCAGGTAGTCCCAGCACTCGCCGGCCGCGCTGTAGTCCTCCCGCACGGTGGCCCACTGGCGGTCGGCGAGGTAGGGGCCCCAACGCTTCCAGTTCGCCCCGCGCGCGGCGTCTTCCGCGAGGCGGCATCCCTCCGACGTCCCGGCGGTTCGCCGGAGGACGGTCGTGTTGCCGGGATCCGGGTTGGTGGTCACGCCGCCGAACCTGCGGGGGGAGCCCGGGAAGTTTCAAGCCGCGAGACGGGGCCGCGTGGAAAGGAGCCGCTTCTCGCCGTGGGAGGCACGCCGCCCGCGGGCGCCCGCCGTGGGTCGGCGGACCCACGGTGTCCCCGGGGTTCCCGGACGGAACAACCCGCCGTCTTTCGTTGGTGCGACGACCGGGGCCGCGGTAGCCTCGCCGCCCATGGCGAACTGGCTTGAATGGATGGGACATCCGGATGCGTGGGTCAGCCTGCTTACCCTCACGCTTCTGGAGATCGTCCTCGGCATCGACAATCTCATCTTCATCTCGATCCTTTCGGGCAAGCTGCCGCCCGCCGACCAACCGCGCGCCCGCCGCATGGGGCTTGGCCTCGCGCTGTTCACCCGCATCCTGTTGCTGCTGTCGCTGAGTTGGGTGATGAGCCTCTCCAACAAACTCTGGGAGGCGTCGCTGCTCGGCCTCGCGTTGCCCAACACCGGGAAAGACCTGGTGCTCGCGGTCGGCGGCGCGTTCCTCATCTGGAAGTCCGTCCACGAAATCCACGAGAAGCTCGAGGGCGTCGACGGCGAGAGGAACCCGTCGTCCGCGCCGTCGTTCGCGGCGACCATCGTCCAGATCCTGCTCCTCGACATCGTGTTCTCGCTCGATTCCGTGATCACGGCCGTCGGCATGGCGAAGCACGTCCCGGTGATGGTGGCGGCGGTGATCCTCGCCATGTTCGTCATGCTCGCGTTCGTGAACCAGATCGGGGGCTTCGTGGAGCGGCACCCGACGCTGAAGGTCCTCGCCCTGTCGTTCCTGATCCTGATCGGCACGCTGCTGTTGGCGGAGGGATTCCACCAGCACATCAACAAGGGCTACGTGTATTTCGCGATGGCGTTTGCCGTGGGCGTGGAAATGTTGAACCTCAAGATGCGCCGCAAGTCCGACAACGTGCGGTTGCACCAGCCGTACCGCTGATTCCCGCCATGCCCCTGACCATTGCCGACCTTCACTCCAACGAGGAGTTGCGCCGTTTCGAGTTTCCCGTCGCCGAGCGCGGCGTGTTCCTTGGCCACGCCGGCGTGTGCCCCCTGCCGCGCCGCGTCGCCATGGCCGTCGCCGAGACCGCCATGGCCGCCACCCGGGGCGACCAGGAAACCTCCCACGCCCCCGGCCTCGTGTCCGATGTCCGCGCCCGCGCCGCCCGGATGATCGGCGCCGACCCCTCCGAAATCGCCCTCGTCGGCCCGACGTCCCTCGCGCTGTCCTACGTGGCCGGCGGGTTGCCGGTGCGCCGCGGCGACAACGTGGTGGTCTATTTCGACGACTACCCCTCCAACGTGTACCCGTGGATGGCGATGTCCGAACGCGGCGTCGAGGTGCGGTTCCTCAACGTCAAGGAAGCGGGCAAGGTGCGGGCCGTCGAGGTCCAGGGACAGGTCGACGAACGGACCCGTCTGGTGGCCATCTCCAGCGCCCACTTCGTCACCGGTTGGCGGACCAACATCGATGCCATCGGGCGCCACCTGCGTTCGCGGCACATCCTGTTCTGCGTGGACGCGATCCAGTCGCTCGGCGCGTTCCCTCTGAACGTCGAGCACGTGGACTTCCTCGCGGCGGACGCGCACAAGTGGCTGCTGGGGCCGTGCGCGGCGGGAATCCTGTTCGTGAAACGCGACATGCAGGAGTTGCTGAAACCGATCGTGCACGGTTGGCACAACGTGAAGTGCCCGGACTTCCTGACGGCCGAGGAAATGGTCTACCGCAAGGACGCGCGCCGCTACGAGGCGGGCACTCACAATCTGCTGGGCCTTGCCGGATTGCGCGCCGCCCTGGAATTGGCCGAGGAAATCGGGGTCCCGTCGATCGGCGCGGCTTTGGCACGCCAGCGGGCGCGGGTCGTGCCGATGGTCCAGTCCAAGGGTTACACCGTGCTGTTGCCCGAGATGCCGGCCGACAACATCGGGGCGATCGTCTCGTTCCACAAACCGGGAACCGACATGGCATCGGTCGTCGCGAGGCTGCAGGAGGGCGGGGTCACCGCGTCGCTGCGGAGCCTGCCCGGCGGCCAGACCGTGGCGCGGTTCTCGCCGCACTATTACAACACCGACGCGGAGTTGGACCTCGCGGTGGAATTGTTGCCGTAGCGGGGGCGGTCCGCGTGGATTCCGGGTCGGGCGGAGGCTCTGCCGCCCCGTCGCGGAGCGAAGCCGGAAGCGAGCGGTGCCGGCCATGCCACGTCCGGTCCGAATCGCCCGTTGAATTCGCGATTCGGCGGCCTAGGTTCGGCGCCGGATGCTGTATGACCGGGAATACATGCGGGAACCCGCGAGCCACCGGGCCAGGGCCTCGGTGGCCCTGCTCTGGATCCTCGCGGGATGTTTCGTCGTCCAGAGCGCGCTCTGGATCTACGGGCGCGTGGATCTGGCGGGACCGCTGGGACTGAGCCGGGGCGGCATTGCCCAGGGCCGGGTTTGGCAATTCCTGAGCTACCAGTTCCTGCATGCCGTTCCCTTGCCGTTCCACGTGCTCGGCAATTGCCTCGGCCTTTATTTCTTCGGGCGCTCGGTCGAGGAAGCCCTCGGCACCCGGCGCTTCCTCGCCTTCTACTTCGGGGGCGGCTTCGTCGGCGGTCTCTTCTTTCTCGGCCTGGATTTCGCCGCGCGCCGCCTCGGGTCGCCCGGCGTCGTGGGCGCCTCGGCGGGCGTGATGGCGCTGGCCGCGGCATTCTGCCGCCTGTACCCGGACCGCGAACTCTCGCTCTTCGTCTACTTTTTCCCGGTGAACCTGCGTGCCCGGACGCTCCTGTGGATCCTGGGCGGCGTTTCCGCCCTGGGGGCCTTGTTGCCGTGGGACAGCGTCGCACACGCCGCGCACCTCGGCGGATTGGTGGTCGGTTACCTCGGCATCGGCGCCCTGGAGCCCGACGGGTGGTGGTCCCGCTGGCAGGAGTCGCGGCGATCGCGCCCCATGCGGCCGGCCGGGCCCGGGCGGCGCGAGACCCGAGTCGTCCCCGAAACGCCGGGCGCGTTCGTCAGCAGCGAGGTCGACCCGATCCTCGACAAGATCGCCGCGCAGGGAATGCACAGTCTCACCGACGGGGAACGGCGCATCCTCGAGTCCGCCCGCCGGAAGATCGCGGGCCGGTGAGCGGGCCTGGCGTCACCACTTGAACGCCACCGACATCGATCCAAACGAATCCACGTCCTGTTGTTGGCGGAACTCCTTGGAACGGATCGCGTGGGTGTACGCGATCTCCCAACGTTTGCCGACGTAGACCATGCCGATGCGGATGTCACCGACCACGGGCATTTTCTCCACGTGGTGGGAATCGTGGTAGAGATTGCCGTCGAGCAGCATGTTGTTGGCGAACGCCTGCCCTTCGGCCCCCATGAAAACGTACAATCCGCGCCGGAGTCTGTTCGCCGGGGCCCGGCCGCCGCTGGCCGGGATGATCTCGTCGATGCTGCGCCAGCCGAAATCGTCCGGAAGGTTCACGCCCACGCGCCATTGGGCGCCGACGCTGGCGAAGGACTGGACGGTCCCCAGCATCATGCCCGCATGCGGGATGAACTGGCCGTGGAGCGAGCCCGAGATCGGCGCCTCGAAGCGGAATGCCTTGGCGTAGCGGACGTCCAGATCGGGCTCGTTTTTCAACTGGTTCGACCACCCTTTGGCCTCGTTGAAATTCCGCAGGTCGTGGATCCAGTTCTGCGACTCCTGCGACAGCGATGCCGGTCCCACCACCCCGAGGTTCATGCTCCACACGTCGAAGGACGGCGTCTTGCCGCCCGGCGTGAGCCCCCGTCGTTCCAGGGTCGGCGTCACGTACATCCAGCCGGCATAGGGACGGTCGTCCGGCAGCACCGTGGGGATCGAGATGTCGCGCGGGGTGTAGATGTTCTGGGTGATGCTGATCCCTGTGCGCCACGCGCTGGTGTCCTGCCAAGGTGCCGGCAGCCATCCCGCCCACCGCCCGACGAGGGAGTCCCCATGCGTCGCCCACGGGCGTTCCGCGCCGAGATACCCGACGCGGGTCCCGTGGGTGTAATGGCGGTCGGTGCTGACGAAGAGATCGTTCTCCGCCCACACGTTCACGACGTGGCCCTTGAGGTCGGAATCCTCGGCGCGGCAGACGGCCGACAAGGCGAGCAGGAGGCAACAACGGGTCTTCATGGGGCAGTCATCGGGGGACGTTCCTCTTTCAGGGCACGAGGTGCCGCGCGGCCTCCGCGGCGGTCGCCCCCTCGTGCACCAGGGACATCAGGGCCCGGGTCATTCCGGCCGGGTTCGCGTGCTGGATGATGTTCCGGCCGTAAACGATGCCGGCGGCACCCTGCTGCATCAGCGCCTCGGTGCGCTCGAGGATCTCGCGGTCCGCCGCCTTGCCACCGCCGCGCACCAACACCGGGATGCGCCCGGAAATCCGCACCACCTGGTGGTACAACGACACGTCGTCCGTGGGGTCGGCCTTGATGATGTCGGCGCCGAGTTCGACCGCCTGCCGCACCAGCGGGAGGATCTTCTCGAGGTCCCCGTCGACCATGTAGCCGCCGGCCTTGGTGTTGGACTGGAACACCAGAGGCTCGACCATCAGCGGCATCGCGTACCGGTCGCACTCCGGTTTGATGCGGAGGATGTTCTGGATGCACTGGTCGGTCACCTCGGGTTCGCCGGGGATCCGGAACAGGTTCACGACCACGCAGGTCGCGTCCAGACGCAGCGCCTGCTCGACCGGCGCCTCGATCATGCGGCTGAACAGCGTGCGCGGCAGTTGGGTGCCGTAGACGTTGGCGACATCGGTGCGCAGGACCAACGCCGGCTTCTGTTTTCCCGGGATGGACTGGAGCAACGGGGCCTGTCCGATCGTCAACTGCACCGCGTCGGGCGCGGCCGAAACCACGGTGCGCACCGCGGCCTCGAGATCCTCGATGCCGGCAAGGAACCCGCGCTCGTTGAAGAAGCCGTGGTCGATGGCGACGTCGAAGCAGCGGTTGGAGCGTGGGTTGAAGAGCCGGTTGAGACGGAATTGTTTCATATCCAGACCCCCTGATTCAGGCGGACCGGAGCGAATTGCCAAGTGCAAAGGCGGATCAATGGGCGCGCCCCTTGACTCTCCCCCCGCGCGGCCGTCTCCCGCGCGCGGCGCTTTCGGACTGCGGTGGCAAGGCCTTCGGAAGGCCGCGACGCCGCTTTGAAACCGGACGCGACCGGGATGGACGGCGGGCCTCGTCGCAAAGCAGGGTGGGCGTCGCTGACGCTCCTACCCTCCGCACTCCGACGGCGCTCCGCGCGGGGAACCACCGCGGCCTGTCTCCCGCGCGCCGCGCTTTCGGACTGCGGTGGCAAGGCCTTCGGAAGGCCGCGACACCCCCGTGAAACCAGCGGCGGCATGGGTGGCGAAGGGGCCGTGGGGCGTGGCGTCGCCGCCGCTCCACGGCGCTCCCCGCATCGCATCCGGTGGCGCTCCCGCGGGTGCGCCCGATCAAAGGGATCCGAGGAAATCGAGCAACTGCCGGCGTTGGGTCGGGCCAAGGCGCAGGAACCGGCCCCGCGACACCGCGCCCTCGCCGTCATGCGCGACGACCGCCTCCTCGACGCTCCCCGCGCGCCCGTCGTGCAGGTACGGCGCGCTGGCCCGCAGTCCCCAGAGCGGGGGCGTGCGGAACTCCCGCGGTCCGGCGGCCGCCTGCCCGATGCCGTCGCCCAGCGATCCCATGTCGTGAAGCAGCAGGTCCGAGTAGAGCTCGACCGGCTTGCGGTCCAGGGCCGCGACGTCGTTTGGCCCGGTCAGGAACGCCGGCACGTGGCAGACCGCGCAACCGGTCTGGTGGAAAACCGTCTCGCCTTGCCTCGAGGACAACGTGATCGCCCCGCGCGGCGGCGGCGCCAGCAACCGCATGAAGTCCGCGGCGTGGTCGATGTCGCCCTTGCCGGTCGCCGGATCCACCTGGTCCTCGGGATCCTCGGTGGGATCGAAACGGGCCAGAAGCGCCTCGTCGCCGTTCGGCGCGTTTTCCACCGGGAACAGCCGGCTCGTGATCCCCATCTCGTTCAGGTAGGCGTC
>WBXI01000159.1 GCA_008933025.1 Verrucomicrobiota bacterium | reverse complement strand
GCCCGCGATTTCCCCGGTGTACCCATTGACCACGACCTGGAAGACCCGCCCGTTGTAGGCGTAGGTCAGCAGCCAGACGGGCACGAGGACGTGCTTGAAGGTCTGCCCCGACCAATCGGCGGCCACCCGCAGGTTGCGTTGGGTGTCCCCGGGGACCCGGGCACTGCACAGGGACTGGATCTGGGCGGCCATGCTTTCGCGGGCGCGGGTCGCCGCCGTGACCAGGTCGATCTGGTAACGCTCGACCGTCCAACCGGCGAGGAAAGCGGGGTTGTACGCCACGAGATCCTTGGTCGGGAAGGGCTCGACCTTGGCCAGCAAGGCCGCGTTGACGCCCTGGGTGGCGGCGACGAGTTCGTCGTCGAAAAAATGGTCCACCGAACCGGCGCTGTATTCCCAACGGACTTGCTGGACCTGCCGGGTCTGCGTGTTGCCGTTGGCGTCGGTGTACTGCTCGGTGACGTAGTAGTAATAGCCGCTCTCCGCGGTCCAGTCGGCATGCACCTGGGCGTCGAACGTCCAGTACGGAATGTAGATGCCCCGGAGCGTGTCCGTCAGCGCCTTGGTCCCGAGCGCATCGGGGGCGAACCAACGCGAGCCGTACCAAGCCCGGATGGCGTCGCGCACGGCCGTGTCGGGGACCTTGAAGGCGAGGAGGCTTTCCGGACTGAACGCCTCCTTCACCTCCGAGTAGGGCACCAGGCTCGAGGCACCGCAGAAATCGCAGCGCTTGCCGATCTTGTCCGCGTCGAACACCGAGATGGCATTGCAATGCTGGCACCGGACCTCGGTCTTGGTGGCCTGCCAGCCACGCCGGCTGTCGGGGATCGACCGCAGGGCCTCGGCCAGATCGTGTTCCCGGACCAACTCCTCGCCGGAAGGCGTCGTCCCGGGCTTCGCGGCCGACTCGGTGCCGCAAAAGGCGCAGACCAGGGTTTGCTTGGCGGGGTTCCACGTCGCTTCGGCGCCGCAGGCAGGGCAGCTGAATTTCCGGCTTGCCTGGACTTCCGGGGGCGGGAGCGGCGCCGCGGCGGGGATCCGCGGGGGAATTGGCGGGGGATGGGGCATGGGAGACCAACGCGGCGCGGGTGGACTCCCGCGCCGCAGCGCCGCGGTCGGTTCAGGATTTCAGGAACTCGTCGATCGCCGGACGCGGGATGCGCCACGTCGATCCGATTTTCTTGCCCTTGAGCGAGCCGTCCCCGAGCGCGTGCAGGACGTCGGATTCGGTCACACCCAGCACCTTGGCGGCGTCGGCGGGGCTGAGCAGATCGGGTGCGCCCGGAGGGGTCGGGGGCGGCGTGGCGGCCGGCAGCGGCGGGGGGACGGCCGCCGGTTGCGTGGCCTGCGCCATGATCCCCCCGGCTTGTCCCAACATCTGCTGGGCCATCGCCATGCCGACCGCGAACTGGGCCATTTGTCCGCCGGGCCCGCCGCCGCCATCGCCGTTGGCGAGGCCCTCGGCCATCCGGAGTTTGACGTAGTCGTTGAGGTTGCCGATCGCGGCCATGCTGGAGCGTTTGTCGATGGCCTGCTCCACCTCGGGGGGGAGGCTGACGTTCTCGATGATGAAGCTGCCGAGTTCGAGGCCGTACTTCTGGCGGAGCGCCGGATTGAGCAGGGGCAGGAGGGCCTCGCCGAGTTCCCCGTAACGGGCGGCAAGATCCAGCACCGGCACTTTCGAACTCGCCAACGCGTCGGTGAACACGCTGACCAGACGCGAGCGCATGGCGTCGACGAATTCATCCAGACGGAAATGGGCGTCCGTTCCCACGACCTCCTTCAGGAAGGTCTTCACGTCCACGACCCGGAAGTCGTAGGTGCCGAAGGCCCGGGCGCGGACGATCCCGAAATCCGGGTCGCGCAGCATGACCGGGTTCGAGGTGCCCCACTTGTTGCCGGCGAAGAGCCGGGTGTTGACGAAATAGACGTCGCACTTGAACGGCGACTCGAACCCGAACTTCCAGCCGAGCAGGGTGCTGAGGATCGGGATGTTCTCGCTCGTCAGCGTGTGTTTGCCCGGGGCGAAGGTGTCGGCGAACTGGCCGAGGTGGACGAACTGGGCGGTCTGGGACTCGCGGACGATGAGCTGGGCGCCGTTCTTGATCTCCTTGGATTGGTCCGGGAACCGCCAGGAAAGTGTGTCCCGCGAGTCGTCCTCCCACTGGATGATCTCGAGGAATTGCGTTTTGAGGTAATCCATCAGGCCCATAGGTGATCCTTGCTAGCGGTTTGCGCGGTGCGGTTCTGTGGTAGACGTCGGAGGATGGCGCAGACACTGGAATTTGCCAGAGGCCTTTCCAGACTCCGGGTTCGACAGGCCCGGCGGGTTGCCCCTAGGTTTCGCGCCTTATGTTCGAGGTCACGCGGGCCGCGGCCGAAGGGCTCGCCTCCAAACTCACGCAGTTGCGCCGGTTTCTCGATCTCCCCCAGCTGCAGAAGCGGGTCACGGAGTTCGACGCACAGATGGCGTCCGACAGCTTCTGGAACAACCAGGAAGCCGCGCGGAAGGTCATCGACGAGGCCAATTCGCTGAAGCGAAAGGTCGAGCCCATGGTCGCGTTCGGCCGCCGGCTCGAGGACGTCGGCGTGTTGCTCGAACTCGGCGAGGCCGAGCCGCCCGCCGGCCAGGATCTCGTGCAGAAGGAGGCCGACGCGGAGTTGGCGGCGCTGGGCCGGCTCGTGGACCGCTTCGAACTCGAGGTCCTGCTCACCGGACCCCATGACGGCCGGAACGCGATCTTCAGCATCCAGGCCGGTGCCGGCGGCACCGAGGCCCAGGATTGGGCGGAAATGCTCTCCCGCATGTACGGCCGGTGGTTCGATTCCCGCGGCTGGAAGTGGGAGGTCACCGACGCCTTGCCCGGCGATTCCGCGGGCCTGAAAAGCGTCACCTACCGCGTCGAGGGCGAGAATGCCTACGGCTTCACCAAGGCCGAACGCGGGGTCCATCGGCTCGTCCGCATCTCGCCCTTCGATTCCAACAAACGCCGCCATACCAGCTTCGCGTCCATCGACGTCGTCGCCGAACTCGACGACCTGTCGTTGGCGGACGTGGTGGTACCCGACAGCGAGTTGAAGCGCGACACGTTCCGGTCGGGTGGCAAGGGCGGGCAGAACGTGAACAAGGTGGAAACCGCGGTGCGCCTGACCCACATCCCCACGGGCATCGTCTCCGCATCCCAGCAGGAACGCTCGCAGGCCCAGAACGAGGCCACCGCGCTGAAAATGCTGAAGGCGAAACTCTACGCCCTGCGCCTCGACCAAGCGAAGGCCGACATGGAGAAGTTTTACGGCGAGAAAGGCAGCGTCAGCTGGGGAAACCAGATCCGCAGCTACGTTTTCCAGCCCTACCGCATGGTGAAGGATCTCCGCACCGGGGTCCAGACCAGCGACGTCCAGCGGGTCATGGACGGGGATCTCGACGCGTTCGTGAACGGATGGCTCCGCGCGGGCTGTCCCCTCAAGCGCATGCCCGGCGTCAAGGACGACGAGGATTGAGCCGGGGCGGGGCGCGGCGGCATTGAAACAATTCCGCCGGCCGACTGTCTTTGGCTTCATGCCTCCCGCCCACCGGTTGCCGGGCCGACTCCTTCCCATCGTCGCCGCCGCTTGCCTCGGTACGGGCGGGGTGGCCCTCGCCCAGACCCCGCCGCTGGGCCCGGTGGTCATCAGCGAGATCTTCCACCATCCGCCCGACGAACGTCCCGGGCTCCAGTGGATCGAGATCTTCAATCGCGGGCCGGTGGCGGTGGATCTTTCCGGGTGGTCGTTTTCCAAGGGCGTCCGGTTCGGGTTCCCCGCCGGGGCACGGCTCCAGCCCGGAGCCTTCGCGGTGGTCGTCGCCGATGCCGGCGTGTTCGCCAAGGCCTACGGTTCGAACCTTCCCGTCGCCGGCGTGTTCGCAGGCCGGCAGGGTTCCAAGGGGGAACGGATCGAACTGAGCGACGCGGCCGGAAAATCCAGCGATTGGGTGCATTACCGGGACCGCTATCCTTGGTCCGTGGCGGCGGATGGATCCGGCCGCTCCCTCGAACGCATCCATTCCGGTTCGCGTTCGGACATCCCCGGCAACTGGGTGGCCTCGATGCCCGGACGCGGTTCGGCTCCCGCCGGCACGCCCGGCACGCGCAACGCGGCCGACCGGACCAACCTCCCGCCCGTCCCCTCCGAAGTCCGCTTCGATCCGTTGCCGCGGGACCGGCCCAACGCGGCCTCGGTGCGATGGAACGACGACGACGGGGTGACGTCGGCCTCGGTCGAATACCGGGTCGGGACCCCGCAGGGTTGGAGCGCCTACCGGTCGCTGCCGATGGCCCGGGTGTCGGGCAAAACCACGGCAGGCGAGTACGCGGTGTCGTTGCCGGTGCCGCCGGAGGGATCGGTGGTGCGATTCCGGTTGAGGGCGCGCGACGGCGCGGGCGGGGAACGGGTGTGGCCGCCGCCGCAGGAGACCGTGTCCGAGTTTTCCTATCTGGTGCTGTCGCGTCCGGAGCGGGCGACGATCGGCCAGTTGCAGCTATGGACCCAGGGCCGCGCGGCGCCGGCGGGGGCCTCCGTGCGCAACCGGCGTTCGAGCCGGCGCCCGGAGGAATCCGCCGCCAACGACCTCACGGCGATCCACATCCCGCCGGCCGGCGGGGGCGATCCCGAGTTGCATGATTTCGTCCGCGTTTCCGAACGGGCCGGCGGATGGAAGCTGCGGAACGGCAAGGGCCAGCCGTTGCTGGGAATGCACACGGCCAACGTGATCTTCGAGTCGAACCCCCGTTGGGTCCTCGCGGAGCATCTCGCCTACGAATTGTTCCGGCGGGCCGGGGTGCCGACGCCGGAAAGCGGTCACTTCCGGTTGTCGGTGGATGGGGAGGATCTCGGTTACCATCTCTACGTCGAACAGCCCGACCAAGCGTTCCTGGCCCGGCACGGACGGGATACGGACGGGAATCTCTACAAGATCCTCTGGTACGAGAACGGTCTGGTCCGGCAGCACGAGAAGAAGAACCATCCGGCCCGCCATCACGAGGACCTCAAGGAAGTCGTGGCCGGGCTGCGTGACCACCGGGCGGGCGACCCGTGGTCGTTCATCCGGGAACGGTTCGACGTGGACGGGTTTGCCGCTTACTACGCGGTCAGCCAGTGCATCGAGAATTGGGATGGGTTCTTCAACAACCACTTCCTGTACCACGCGCCGGGACCGGGCGGACGATGGGAGATCTACCCTTGGGACGAGGACAAGACCTGGGGTGATTACGACGGGGCGTCCCGCCGCTTCGACTGGTACTCGATGCCGCTCACGTTCGGGATGAACGGGGACAAACCGCCCGATGGCGGGGCATCGTTCGGGACGGGGCCCTTCGGCGGGACGTCGTGGTGGCGTCCCGGCGGTTGGTTCAGCGGACCGTTGCTGGCGAACCCCGGATTCCGCGAGCGCTTTCTCGGTCGCCTCCGCGGCCTGTGCGCGACCGAGTTCACCGAGGAGAAATTCCGCCCCGTCATCGACGCGTTGGAAACACGCCTCGAACCCGAGGTGCGCCACCGCGCCGCGGTGCTGGGCGCGGAGGAGGAACCGATGCTCGCCCGGTTCCACGCGGACATCGATTCGTTCCGGCGCCAGGTCGTGAATCGCCGCCGATTCATCCTCGGCGAGTTGGATCGCGCGAAATGACCGTGCGATTCGTCGTCCACGCGGTTGCACCCGGACCGGATCGTCGGGTATCACCGCGCGGCATCGTTATGTTTGGATTCGGGAAGCCGAAAAATCCTGATGCCCATCGCTACTACCTGCTGCCGGGGCAGGGGCGCGGGGCCCGCCGGAAACACCGCCAGCAGATTCTGGCGGCGTGGGCTGTCGGCATCATCGCCGCCGCGCTGCTCGGCGTCGTCCTGTGGTTGGTGAACCAACGCCACTGAGGAACCCCGCCGGGAACGGGTCGGCCCGCCGGAAGGGAATCCGGTCCTTTGGTCCGGTCCGGCTCCGGACGCCGTCGGTCACGCGGACCAGAGGGCGGATTCGGTGGACAACCGTTCGAGCAACCGGCGGTCCGCCTCGGGGAACCGGTGCTTCCCGAGTTCGTCGCGCGTGATCCAGTCGATTGCCGCGCAGCCGAGGGCGCGGGGTTCGCCGGACTCCCAGCGGCACGCGTAGAAGCGGAGTCGGACGGTCTTCTCCGGATAGGCATGCACGACTTCCTCGAACAGGGATCCCGGGGAGACCACGATGCCGATTTCCTCGGACAGTTCGCGACGCAGGGCCGCGATCCAGTCCTCGCCGGGATCGAGTTTGCCGCCGGGAAATTCCCAGAGCCCGGCCAGATGCGATCCGGGAAGCCGCTGGGCGACGAGCAGTCGGCCGTCCCGAAAAACCAAACCCGCCGCGACGTCGATGATGGGCGTCGACATCGGGGCGGGTGCGATGGGTTCGCGGGGCCTACTTGGCGGCGGGGAGGACCTTGACGGAGTTCGTCAGGGTCGCGGGCTTGTCGAGTTCGGGATGGGCGCGCAGCAGGGTGGACTTGCGCTGCAAGGCGTCGTTGGCGAGTGCGGACGACTTCGAGGCGACGATCTCGTCGTAGAGCGCGAGGGCTTCCTTGGGTTGCTTGAGCGCCTCGTGGAGGCTGGCCTTGGCGAGGCGGGCCTGGTTGGCGAACGGCGCCCCGGACGGGGCGGCCACGACGCCGGCATAGGCCTTGAGCGCGTCGGTGAGCTTGTTCTCGGCGTCGTAGCATGCGGCCAGGCCGTACAGGCCGATCGCCTGGAGCGGGTCGGAAGCGTCGTTGGCCACCGACTCGAACTTGGCGCGCGCCTCGGCGTACTTGCCCTTGTTGAACAACTCGCGGCCCGCGAGGAGTTGGGCCTGCCCGGCTGCCGGCGTTCCGGCGTGCTGCTGGGCGACGGCCAACAAGGCATCGACGGACATCGTGTTGGTCTCGCCCGCCTTGATGCGCACCGCGAGGAGCGCCGAGCTGGCTTCCTCGGCGACCGCCCGGGTGTGGTGTTTCCAGACGATGCCGACGCCAACGGCGACCACAATCAGGCCCAATCCGATGAAAACGGCCTTCTTGTTGACCTCGTACCAGGCCAGCAAATCCAACTGCAGCGAGGACTCCTGCGACTCCATACTCATGTGGCGGCGGATGTTTGGAGGCTGGGCCCGAAAGGCAAGGCCGAATTCCCGGAAACGCGAGATCGTTTTGGGTTCCGGGCCAAATGGCGACGCCCCGAAATGGCTTTGGACTCGGCCGTTTTGCTTGCGGACAATGGCGCGGTGACCGGCATCGCCCTCTATCTCGCGTGCACCGTCGCCGCCGCCGTCGCGGTGGCCTCGGGGATGCCGGTGCCGGGCGCCGATGCCCAGCGCCGGGTGCGGGGATTGCTGGGGTTGGGATCCGTCTATCTGGCGGTCGCGATCGCGCTGGGCGGATGGACCACGACGGGGCGCCCTTGGTGGCAATGCCTCGCGTTGGTGGCAGCCGGGCTGGTGCTGGGCAACGCCGTCGGGTTGCTGGTGCGGTTCCAACGTTGCAGCAACCGGGTGGGGCGTTGGGCCGGCGGTCTGCTCGGCCCCGCCGTTCCCGCGGCGCGTTTCGGCGGTGGACTCGCGCTCGTGCTCGGCCTGAATCCGTTGGGCTGGATCGCCGGTCTCCTCGCGGGGATGACCGGCGACTGGCGTCTGCTGGTGTTCAAGGGTGCCCTCGATTCCCTCGGGGTCTGGACGACCGGTGCCGGACGCCCGGCCTCGGCGGCGTTGGGCGCCGCAATGGTGGCGCTGGGACAGGCGGGATGCGTCGGGATCGGCGGGATGTTGCGGGTGTCGCTCGAGGGCACCGACGCCATCGCGATGTTCGGGATCGCCGCCGGGGTTTACCTCGCCCTCCTGCCGCTCGTGTTGTTCGGCATTGCCCGCGTCCCGTGGGCCAACCTGTTCCTGTCGCTCCCGACGGTGCTGGTGCTGGCCCGGTTCTGGCACTGAGCCCCGGATGCCTCGTGGGGTCGTCGTCGCCTTCCGTGGCCCGTGGAGGAAGGAAGGCATGCGCCACCCAGACCCCATCCCGCGGAGTCCGCGGACGGGTGGGACCGGTGCCGGAGCCAGGGGACTTCGGGTCTTCGTGGCACTATTCCCGGAGGCATGGGGCATCCGGATGACGGCGCCTTGGATGGGGCCGGGTGGCAACGGGACGGGAGCCCGGCGATGCGGGCCCCGCGGTTTGCCGAGCCGGCGGCGTGGTACCGGGACCGGATCGGTCGGGGAACGGCAGGGAGACGAACCCGCGGGCCCCGGCGTTCCCGGGCTTGCCTTGCGCCGGGCCCTCGGGCTTCATCGCGTCGTGCCGTCCGTCCGCATCACGACCACCCGCTAGCGTCCTTTCCCTCCGGGAAGGACGCATCACGCCTCGCACCCTCCGGTCCGGGGCGTTTTTATTGGAGCGGGTGGAATCGTGGCGGCCGGGACGACGCATCGAAAGCCACATGCAAGACGCCAATGCCAACGCCGGCGCGGCCGGGAATGCCGCCGCCGCGAACGCCCCGCTCGAGGCCGCCAAGACCGACGTGCAACGCAAGTCGCTCGACCAGCGCGAGCAGATGAACGAGTTGATGCGCCTCCGCCACTCGTGCGCGCATATCCTCGCGACGGCCGTGCTGCGCCTGTGGCCGGACGCGTTGCTCGACATCGGCCCGCCGACCGACGACGGCTTCTACTACGATTTCGACCTCAAGCACCGGTTCTCTCCCGAGGATTTCCCGCGGATCGAGGAAGAGATGCGGAAGGTCATCAAGGAGAACCAGGTCTTCGAGAAGAGCATCCGGACCCGGGAGGAAGCCCGCGCGTATTTCGAGGGCAAGGGACAGCGGTTCAAGGTCGAGCGTCTCGGGGACATCCCGGAGGGCGAGGCGATCAGCTTCTTCCAGAACGGGGACTTCGTGGACCTGTGCGCGGGGCCGCACGTGATGCGCACGGGCAACGTGAAGCCGGGCGGGATCAAGCTGCTGCGGGTCGCCAGCGCCTACTTCCGTGGCAACGAGAAGAACCCGCAGCTCCAGCGTCTCTACGGGACCGCCTTCAAGAACAAGGAGGAGCTCGAGGCGTGGGTCCATTTGCAGGAGGAAGCCAGGAAGCGGGACCACCGCCGCATCGGCGCGGAGATGGGATTGTTCGCGTTCGACGCCGAATACGTCGGGCCCGGCCTGCCCCTGTGGCTGCCCAAGGGCACGGTGCTGGTCGAGGAGCTCGAGCGCCTCGCCAAGGAGACCGAATTCGCCGCCGGCTATGTGCGTGTCCGCACGCCGCATCTGGCCAAGGAGAAGATGTACCAGACCTCGGGCCATCTCCCGTACTACGCGGAGAGCATGTTCGCCCCGATGGAATTCAAGGAGTCGGAGTCGGACGAGATCGCCACCCGGTATTACCTCAAGGCGATGAACTGCCCGCACCACCACCGGGTGTTCGCGGCGGAACCGCACAGCTACAGGGACCTGCCGCTGCGCCTCGCCGAATACGGCACCTGCTACCGGTACGAGCAGTCCGGCGAACTCTTCGGGCTCATGCGCGTGCGCTCGATGCAGATGAACGACGCGCACATCTACCTCACCGCGGACCAGTTCGCGGCGGAGTTCAACGCGGTGAACGAGATGTATCTGAAGTATTTCAAGATCTTCGGGCTCGACCGCTACCGCATGCGCTTCAGCACCCACGATCCCTCCAAGCTCGGCCAGAAGTTCGTGAACGAGCCCGAGCTGTGGAAGCAGACCGAGGACATGGTGCGCGAGGTCCTGAAAAACAGCGGCATCGACTTCGTCGAGGTGCCGAACGAGGCGGCTTTCTACGGGCCCAAGATCGACGTGCAGGTGTGGAGCGCGATCGGCCGCGAGTTCACCATCGCGACCAACCAGG